>NZ_JBYSZA010000044.1:0-37275 GCF_058786735.1 Pseudomonas sp. FW305-7 | reverse complement strand
CCCCCAAAACCCAACCCCCAAACACAAAAAAAGGCGCGATCCCTTCGAATCGCGCCTTTCTCATGTGCCGCTATCTATCAGCTACCCAAAGCCTTAGACGCCAGCCAGAACAACCCGGCCGACAGCGCAACAGTCGCCGGCAGGGTCAACACCCACGCCAACAGAATGGTGCGAACCGTACCACCCTGCAGGCCGCTCTTGTTGGCGACCATGGTCCCGGCCACGCCCGAAGACAGAACGTGAGTGGTCGACACCGGCAGGCTGAAGATGTTGGCCATACCGATCAAACTGGCAGTGGTGATCTGCGCCGACATGCCCTGAGAATAGGTCATGCCTTGCTTGCCGATCTTCTCACCGATGGTCAGTACCACGCGTTTCCAGCCAACCATGGTGCCCAGGCCCAGGGCCAGTGCGACCGCCAGAATCACCCAGAATGGGGCGTATTCGGTGGTGGTGGTCAGATCTTTGCGCAGTTTGTCCAGGTCAGCCTTTTCACGGGCTTCCAGGCCTGGCAGCTTGCCAACTTTCTTCGCCGTGTCGTCCAGGCACAGCAGGTAGCGACGAACTTCTACGCGGCTTTCCGACGACAGCGAATGGTAGTCCGCTACACCTTTGAGGGTGTGGAGCAGGGCGCTGATGGTCGGTTCGGTCTGCTGCGGGTTGCAGCGGAATTTCTCCGGCAGGTCGCCTTCTACACTTTTACCCAGGGCCAGGAACTCGCCGAGGGAATCAGAGTTGCGCTGGTAGAACTGGCTCAGGTGCAGGGTCGCATCGCGGGTGCGTTCGATCTGGTAAGTCGTGCTGTTCAGGTCAAGTACGAACTGCGCAGGAACGATACCGATCAACACCAGCATGATCAGGCCGATGCCTTTCTGGCCATCGTTGGAGCCGTGCACGAAGCTCACGGCCATGGCCGAGATCACCAGGACCAGACGGTTCCAGAACGGCGGGTGCTTCTTGTCGTCGATCTTGCGGCGCTGTTCCGGTGTCTTGTGCATCTTCGACAGCGGGCGCCACCATTTCAGGCCGATCAGCACCAGTGCCGCGATCAGGAAGCCAGCCATCGGCGAGAACACCAGCGAAGCGCCAATGTCGATCGCTTTCTGCCAGTTCACGCCGTCGGCCAACGGGATATCGTTGATCAGGGCATTGGCCAGGCCGACACCGAGGATCGAACCGATCAAGGTGTGGGAACTCGACGCCGGGATACCGAAGTACCAGGTGCCCAGGTTCCAGGTGATCGCCGCCGCGAGCAACGAGAACACCATCGCCAGGCCATGGCCGGTGTTCACGTTGATCAGCAGTTCAACCGGCAGCAAGTGGACAATGGCATACGCCACGCCAACCCCGCCCAGCAGCACGCCGAGGAAATTGAACACACCGGAAAAGAACACCGCCAGGTGAGGCGGCATGGCTTTGGTGTAGATAACAGTGGCTACCGCGTTAGCGGTGTCATGAAATCCATTGATGAACTCGAAGGCGAGGACAAACGTCAGGGCGAGCAAGAGGCTCACAAGCACCCAAGCATCCAGTCCGCTGAATAAATCGATCATGAAGGTTTTCTGACCCGGTCGTAAGGGGGCGCGATTATGCCAGAAAAGTCTCGAAATCGATGCCCTACCTGCTCATCGGTAACATTCTTCTTCGATTTAATTTGTTGCAGCGCATTAAAACCAAGCATCGCGCAGGGTTTTTCAAGTCATTGAATTACTTGGAAAAAGTCCGTATCGCCGGTGAATTTCGCAGGCGCGTAAAGGGTTCAAACGCTTGTCTGAAATATCTGTGAAACCTGTCTGAATCGTCCCTGCAGCCTGCCGGCCGGGGAGATAGCCGCTGCCCGCGGGTAGCGGGCGCGCAAGGCTTCGTCGTTACACCGCGCTTGTAGCCGGTGCTGGCGCAAACCTTCAAAGAAGCAAAAACCGTGACTTATGGCTCTTCGGTTTTGAGTTCTTCTTCCATCTTTTTCAGTTCTTGCTGGAAAACCTGATCCTGAACAGTTGGTCGTTTCCGCCATGCCTTGCGTTCCGGTTCGGGTTGAGCGGCGTAGGTGGTGACTTCCCCGCCGTAAACATCCTTGTAACGTTGTTCCTGGCGCTCAAGTTCCGCGCGCAGTTCGTCTTTCGTCACAGTGCTACCTGTTTGAGTTGAGTTAAATGTCTGGCGAATCGCACGGCAACAAATCGATTGAGCGAACCCGCCGAGGCTCAATGCCAGAATGGACATTGGTGGTGTCGGCAGAACGTTCAAGACTTCCATGTTGCAGGCGGCTACGTCACCAGATTAAAACTGACGCAGCATCAGTTTCCAGTAATCAGCAAGCGTGCTGGCGGTGCATGAGTATGAGCGTCAGGCGCTGGCCGGGCTGACCGCGATGGACATCGCGGCAGCGGGTGGCGTCGTTATCAAGGAAAAAACGACAGACCACTGACTTGCATTATAGCGGTCGATTTGGAATTGACTATCTCTGCCAAGTTAAAAACGGTTCCGAATGTGTGATTGTTTTGTGACTCACAACTTTTAACAGAAGTTGTCGGTGGGGTGTTGCCTTGTTTGTCAGGTGATCAGTTTCTGGCGCCATTTAGTCGAACAACTATGCGCAGAGCCAATGATGCACCGAAGTTCAATCCTCACTAATAAAGCGCCCGAGCGGCCAGCCCGGAGCCATTGCGATAATCGGTCGGCGGTTCGATAATCGCCCAATCTTGGCGTCTCCACTCTTGTGCATCTTCCCGGGAGTCGCTTGTATAGCCATTGATCCGTGCCGGAACCAAGGACAAGAAATGAACGATCAAATGCGCAACTCCTTCACCTCAGTGGCGCCGCCGATTGTTGCCTCGCCGGCCAAACGGATTCAGGCGCTGACCGGTGATCCGGACTTCATGACCTCGCTGGCCCGTGGTCTGGCGGTGGTGCAGGCCTTTCAGGAGCGCAAGCGTCATCTGACGATCGCCCAGATCAGCCATCGCACGGAAATTCCCCGCGCTGCCGTGCGCCGTTGTCTGCACACGTTGATCAAGCTCGGCTACGCCACGACTGACGGGCGTACCTACTCGTTGCTGCCGAAAGTGCTGACCCTCGGCCACGCCTATTTATCCTCTACACCGTTGGCCGTGTCCGCGCAGCCCTACCTCGACCGCATGAGCGAGCAACTGCACGAAGCCTGCAACATGGCCACGCTGGAAGGTGATGACATTCTTTATATCGCCCGTTCGGCAACCACCCAGCGACTGATTTCCGTGGATCTGTCGGTGGGCGGGCGCTTGCCGGCCTATTGCACGTCGATGGGGCGGATTCTGCTGGCAGCTTTGGACGACACGTCGCTGGGTGAATACCTCGACCACGCTGAACTGGTCGCCAAGACCAGTCGAACGATTCACACCTCCGAAGCGTTGCTCGAATGCCTGCAAGAAGTGCGGCAACAAGGCTGGTGCATCGTCGATCAGGAACTGGAGCAGGGCCTGCGCTCGATTGCCGTGCCGGTCTACGATGCTTCCGGGCAAGTGGTTGCAGCACTGAACGTCAGTACTCACGCCGGTCGCGTCAGTCGTACCGAGCTGGAACAACGTTTCCTGCCGGGCCTGCTCAGCGCCAGCCGCGACCTTAGTGCGCAATTGTTCGCCTGATGAAGCTGTTCGATAAACGCACAGTGTTGCGTTTATCGAATTGACGCTAAAACCCTCGGATCATTAATGTCGCGGCAGCGTCATCCGGCGCTGATCTGTATGAGCCCGCCGGATTGTCGACTCCCATAATAATGACAAGAGGCAACTCACCATGCGCATGCTCCCCGACTGTCTCCGCCCCATCCCCTGTTGCCGGGTTCAGCGCAACGCCTGATCCAGACCTTCTATTCTTGTGACCGTGCCGCTCTTTGGCCGGCCGCCGTTCGACTGCGTTTTTTTGCGTGGAATAAAAATAATGAACCAGCCTCAGTCCGCTGTGGGTAACTGCCTCGACGTGCAGACCTTCATCAATGCCCAACCAATCTCGCGCTATCAGTGGCGGGTGGTGATCCTGTGTTTCCTGATTGTTTTCCTTGATGGCCTCGACACCGCCGCGATGGGTTTCATTGCCCCGGCGCTGTCGCAGGACTGGGGCATCGACCGCGCCAGCCTCGGCCCGGTGATGAGTGCCGCGCTGATCGGCATGGTCTTCGGCGCGCTCGGTTCCGGGCCCTTGGCTGACCGTTTCGGGCGCAAAGTCGTATTGGTGGGGGCGGTGGTGCTGTTCGGTGCTTTCAGTCTGGCCTCGGCGTACAGCACCAATGTCGAGCAATTGCTGGTGCTGCGTTTCCTCACCGGCCTCGGTCTGGGCGCGGGGATGCCGAACGCGACGACACTGCTGTCGGAATACACCCCGGAGCGCAAGAAGTCGCTGCTGGTGACCAGCATGTTCTGTGGATTCAACCTCGGCATGGCCGGTGGTGGTTTTATTTCGGCAAAGCTGATTCCGGCGTTCGGCTGGCACAGTTTGTTGCTGATTGGTGGAATCCTGCCGCTGATCCTCGCCGTGGTTCTGCTGTTCTGGCTGCCGGAATCGGCACGTTATCTGGTCGTGCGCAACCGCGGCACCGACAAAGTGCGCAAGACCCTCGCGCCGATTGACCCGGTTACCGTCGCTCAGGCGTCCAGTTTCAGCGTGCCGGAACAGAAAACCGTCAAGGCGCGCAATGTGTTTGCGGTGATCTTCTCGGGCACCTACAGCACCGGCACTTTGTTGCTGTGGCTGACCTATTTCATGGGCCTGGTGATTGTGTATCTGCTGACCAGTTGGCTGCCGACACTGATGCGCGACAGCGGCGCAAGCATGGAGCAGGCCGCGTTCATTGGCGCGTTGTTCCAGTTTGGCGGGGTATTGAGCGCGGTCGCTGTGGGATGGGCGATGGACCGCTTCAATCCGCACAAGGTGATTGGCATTTTCTACCTGCTGGCGGGGGTGTTTGCCTACGCGGTGGGGCAGAGTCTGGGCAATATCACGCTGCTGGCGACCCTGGTGTTGGTGGCAGGGATGTGTGTGAACGGTGCGCAATCGGCAATGCCGTCGCTGGCAGCACGGTTTTATCCGACTCAGGGGCGAGCGACCGGGGTGTCGTGGATGCTCGGGATTGGTCGGTTCGGCGCGATTCTCGGGGCGTGGATGGGCGCGACGTTGTTGGGCCTGGGCTGGAATTTCGAGCAGGTGTTGACGGCGTTGGTGATTCCGGCGGCGTTGGCGACTACGGCGGTGGTGATCAAGGGCATGGTCAGTCATGCGGATGCCACCTGAATTTCAGCGCATGATCGTTCCTACGCTCTGCGTGGGAACGCCTCAATAGACGCTCTGCGTCTGCTCTTGGACGCGGAGCGTCCTGGGCTGCGTTTCCATCTGATTGATAGGGTGACAACAATCTGTTCGATAAACGAACACTCAGTCGATTATCGGATTGTTTGGCGAATTTCCCAGGCTTAATCTGCAGTGACTCCGGCGCTGACCCTCGCGCCTTTTTATCACTGGCGATTCATTACAAAAACGGGAGCCCGCTCCATGGCTGAGATCCTTTCGCTGCACGACGCGGTGAAGCAATTCGTCAACGACGGCGACACCGTCGCGCTCGAAGGCTTCACTCACCTGATCCCTACGGCGGCAGGTCATGAAATCATTCGTCAGGGCAAGAAAGATCTGACCCTGGTGCGGATGACGCCTGACCTGATCTACGACCAACTGATCGGCGCCGGTTGCGCTCGCAAACTGATCTTCTCTTGGGGCGGCAATCCGGGTGTAGGTTCGCTGCACCGTCTGCGTGACGCGGTCGAGAAGCAATGGCCGCACCCGCTGGAAATCGAAGAACATTCCCACGCCGATCTGGCCAATGCCTACGTAGCTGGCGCTTCCGGCCTGCCGTTCGCGGTGCTGCGTGCCTACGCCGGCTCCGACCTGCCAAAGGTCAATCCGCTGATCAAAAGCGTCACCTGTCCATTCACCGGTGAAGTGCTGGCGGCCGTGCCGTCGGTGCGTCCGGACGTGACCGTGATCCACGCACAGAAAGCCGATCGCCAAGGCAACGTGCTGTTGTGGGGCATTCTCGGCGTGCAGAAAGAAGCGGCGCTGGCCGCCAAGCGCTGCATCGTCACCGTCGAGGAAATCGTCGACAACCTCAACGCGCCGATGAACGCCTGCGTACTGCCGACCTGGGCCTTGAGCGCGGTCTGCCATGTACCCGGCGGTGCGCATCCGTCCTACGCCCACGGTTACACCGAACGCGACAACCGTTTCTATCAGGCGTGGGACCCGATCGCCCGCGACCGTGAGACGTTTACCGCGTGGATCAACGAATACATCCATGGCTGCGCTGACTTCAGCGAGTTTCAGGCCAAGTTGGCCGCTGCTTCGGAGGCCAAATAATGACTTACTCCACCAATGAAATGATGACCGTCGCCGCAGCCCGTCGCCTGAAGAACGGTTCGGTGTGCTTCGTCGGCATCGGCCTGCCGTCGAAAGCTGCGAACCTGGCACGCCTGACGTCGTCGCCGGACGTAGTGTTGATCTACGAATCGGGCCCGATCGGCGCCAAGCCGAGCGTACTGCCGCTGTCCATCGGTGACGGCGAACTGGCGGAGACCGCCGACACTGTCGTCCCGACCGGTGAGATTTTTCGCTATTGGTTGCAGGGCGGACGCATCGACGTCGGTTTTCTCGGCGCCGCGCAGGTCGACCGTTTCGGCAACATCAACACCACCGTGGTCGGCGATTACCATGCGCCGAAAGTGCGTCTGCCGGGTGCCGGTGGCGCGCCGGAGATTGCCGGTTCGGCGAAAAGCGTGTTGATCATCCTTAAACAGTCGGCGCGTTCGTTTGTCGACAAGCTCGACTTCATCACCTCGGTCGGTCATGGCGAGGGCGGCGATTCGCGTAAACGTCTGGGCCTGCCGGGCGCCGGGCCGGTCGGGATCATCACCGACCTGTGCATCATGGAGCCGGAAGAAGGCACCCACGAATTTGTAGTCACCGCACTGCACCCAGGCGTGACCCGCGAGCAAGTGGTCGCCGCCACCGGTTGGGCGATCCGTTTTGCCGATGACGTAGCCACCACCGCTGAACCGACGGAAGTCGAGTTGACCGCACTGCGCGATCTCGAAGCGCGCACCGCTGCGGCCCACGGTCAGGCACCGGGAGAAGCATGATGCGTGACGTTTATATCTGCGACGCGATTCGTACCCCCATCGGCCGTTTCGGCGGTGGACTGTCTGCCGTTCGTGCCGACGATCTCGCGGCTGTGCCGATCAAGGCGCTGATGGAGCGCAATCCATCGGTGGACTGGAATGCAATCGACGAGGTGTTTCTCGGCTGCGCCAACCAGGCCGGCGAAGACAACCGCAACGTCGCACGCATGGCGCTGCTGTTGGCGGGTCTGCCGGACAGCGTGCCGGGCGTGACCCTCAATCGCCTCTGCGCTTCGGGCATGGACGCGATCGGCACCGCATTCCGCGCGATTGCCAGTGGCGAGATGGAGCTGGCGATTGCCGGCGGCGTCGAGTCGATGTCCCGCGCACCGTTCGTGATGGGCAAGGCTGACGCGGCGTTTTCGCGCAACATGAAACTGGAAGACACCACCATCGGCTGGCGTTTCATCAACCCGTTGATGAAGGCGCAATACGGCGTCGACGCGATGCCGCAGACCGCCGACAACGTCGCCGATGACTATGAAGTGTCCCGCGAGGATCAGGACGCTTTCGCCTTGCGCAGTCAGCAACGCACCGTTGCCGCGCAGGCTGCTGGCTACTTCGCCGAAGAAATCGTCGAAGTGCGCATCGCCCACAAAAAAGGCGAAACCGTGGTCAGCCAGGACGAACATCCACGTGCCGACACCACACTCGAAGCGCTGAGCAAACTGAAACCGGTCAACGGCCCGGACAAAACCGTCACCGCCGGCAATGCTTCCGGGGTTAATGACGGCGCCGCCGCGCTGATTCTCGCGTCCGCCGAAGCGGTGAAAAAACACGGTCTGACCGCTCGCGCCAAAGTGCTCGGCATGGCCAGCGCCGGCGTCGCGCCACGGGTGATGGGCATCGGCCCGGTGCCGGCGGTGCGCAAACTTACCGAGCGTCTCGGTGTGGCGGTCAGCGATTTTGATGTGATCGAACTCAACGAAGCCTTCGCCAGCCAAGGCTTGGCAGTGCTGCGTGAACTGGGGCTGGCGGATGACGCGGCGCAGGTCAACCCGAATGGCGGCGCGATTGCTCTCGGTCACCCGTTGGGCATGAGCGGCGCGCGTCTGGTGCTGACCGCGCTGCATCAGCTGGAAAAGACCGGCGGCAAGAAAGGTCTGGCGACCATGTGCGTCGGTGTTGGCCAAGGTCTGGCCCTGGCCATCGAACGCGTCTGACGCAAGCCGTGACGAAAAAGAACAGAGGAAAGCGACATGTCTGACAAGCCTGGTTACCGTCGTCCGCAGGAAGGCACTCAGCCTGAGTACCTGCACCCGACGTATCAATCCACCAATCTGCGCTCGCCATCGAAGCCGTTGGTGTTTCTGCCGCATTCGTTGTCGGAGATCACCGGCCCGACCATCGGTGCCGAACGCGTCGCCGAGAAAGACAATGACCTGACCGCCCAGCACGACGGCGAACCGTTGGGCGAGCGGATCATCATTCACGGCCGTGTGCTCGACGAAAACGGTCTGCCGGTGCCGGGAATTCTGGTGGAGATCTGGCAGGCCAACGCCGCCGGCCGCTACAACCACCAGCGCGACCTGCACGACGCGCCGCTGGACCCGAACTTCACCGGCACCGGCCGCACCGTGACCGACGCCGATGGCTGGTACCAGTTCCAGACCATCAAGCCCGGTGCCTATCCGTGGGGCAACCACCACAACGCGTGGCGCCCGGCGCACATTCATTTTTCGTTGTTCGGGCCGAGCATCCTTACTCGCTTGGTGACGCAGATGTACTTCCCCGGCGATCCGCTGCTGGCCTACGACCCGATCTACAACTGCGTGCCGGACACTTCGGCCAAGGAACGCCTGATCGCCAGTTTCGATCTGGAAAAAACCATTCCGTCCTACGCCCTCGGTTACCGCTGGGACATCGTCTTGCGTGGCCGCGACGCCACGCCGATGGAGAAATAAGATGACCCTGACTGCCACCACGTCCCACACCGTCGGGCCGTACTACCACATCGGTCTGACCTGGCTGAACCGCGAAAACCTCGCGGTCGAACAAACCCTCGGCGAGCGCGTGGCGATCACCGGCCAAGTCGTTGACGGCAACGGCGATGTGGTCAACGACGCCATGCTTGAAGTCTGGCAGGCCAACGCTGCCGGCAAGTACGCGCATCCGGAAGACGAGCAGGACAAACCGCTGGACCCGCATTTCGAAGGTTTCGGCCGGGTGTCGGTGGACGCTGAAGGGCGTTTCCGTTTCACCACGATCAAGCCGGGCACGGTCGAAGGCCTGAAGGGCTCGACCCAGGCGCCGCATCTGGTGGTGCTGGTGTTTGCCCGTGGCCTGGTCAAGCATTTGCTGACGCGCATCTACTTTGAAGGGGAGCCGGCGAACGTGAATGATCCGTTGCTGGAGTGTGTGCCGGCCGAGCGCCGCGCGACCTTGCTGGCGAAGCCGGATGCGGCGGGGGTGTATCAGTGGAATGTGATTTTGCAGGGCACTGACGCAGAGACGGTGTTCTTCGATTATTGATCGCTGCCTACTGATCGTTCCCACGCTCTGCGTGGGAATGCCGCCATGGACGCTCTGCGTCCAGTGTGACGCGGAGCGTCACGGGATGCGTTACCACGCAGAGCGTGGGAACGATCAATACAGGATGTGGAACGGGACTGTTGCAAAGTATGTCTAGACTCTCACTGTCCCTATCGAGTGATAAACAATGACAACCATCACCTCCCATTACACCGGTGAAGAGCGCAGCAAGCGCATCTTCGCCATTGTCGGCGCTTCGTCCGGCAACCTCGTCGAATGGTTCGACTTCTACGTCTACGCCTTTTGCGCGATCTATTTCGCCCCGGCGTTTTTCCCTTCCGATAACCCGACGGTGCAACTGGTCAACACCGCAGGCGTGTTCGCCGCTGGCTTCCTGATGCGCCCGATTGGTGGCTGGATCTTCGGGCGTCTGGCAGACAAGAAGGGCCGCAAGACCTCGATGATGATTTCGGTGCTGATGATGTGCTTCGGCTCGTTGCTCATCGCCTGCTTGCCGACCTATAACACCATCGGTGTCTGGGCGCCGTTGTTGTTGCTGTTTGCACGTCTGCTGCAAGGCCTGTCGGTCGGCGGTGAATATGGCACCACCGCGACTTACATGAGTGAAGTCGCGCTCAAGGGCCAGCGCGGTTTTTTCGCCTCTTTCCAGTACGTGACGCTGATTGGCGGGCAACTGCTGGCGGTATTGCTGGTGGTGATCCTGCAACAGTTCCTCAGCGAAGACGAACTGCGTGCCTACGGCTGGCGCATTCCATTTGTGGTCGGTGCGGTCGCGGCGGTGATCTCGCTGTTCCTGCGCCGTTCGCTGAAAGAAACCGCCAGCAAGGAGATGCGCGAGAACAAGGACGCCGGCAGCATTCGTGCGTTGTTCCGTGACCACAAAGCCGCGTTCATCACCGTGCTCGGCTACACCGCTGGTGGCTCGCTGATTTTTTATACCTTCACCACTTATATGCAGAAATATCTGGTGAACACCGCCGGCATGCACGCCAAGACCGCCAGCTACATCATGACCGGCGCGCTCTTCCTTTATATGTGCATGCAACCGCTGTTCGGCATGCTCGCCGACAAGATCGGTCGACGTAACTCGATGCTCTGGTTCGGCGCGCTCGGTACGCTGTTTACCGTGCCAATCCTGTTGAGCCTGAAAAGCGTCAGCAGTCCGATCCTGGCCTTTGTGCTGATCACCGTGGCGCTGGCCATCGTCAGTTTCTACACCTCGATCAGCGGTCTGGTGAAAGCCGAAATGTTTCCGCCGGAAGTCCGCGCCCTCGGCGTCGGTCTGGCCTATGCCGTGGCCAACGCGATCTTTGGCGGTTCGGCAGAATATGTGGCCCTGAGCCTGAAAGCCGGGGGCATGGAAAATGCCTTCTACTGGTACGTCACGGTGATGATGGCCGTCGCGTTCCTGTTCAGTTTGCGCTTGCCGAAGCAGGCAGCGTATTTGCACCACGATCTCTAAACCGATGCGCGCGGGCCGTCATGGCCCGCGCCGGCAAGGACTGTTTATGACTCAGCGACCGGGCAATCAATTGTTCGATGCCTACTTCACTGCCCGCGATATGCGCGACGTGTTCTGCGATCAGGGCCGCGTGCAAGCGATGCTCGACTTCGAAGCGGCGCTGGCCCGGGCCGAGGCGCGGGTCGGGGTGATCCCGTCACACGCGGTGGCGCCTATTGAAAATGCCTGCCGCGCCGGTTTGTACGACTTCGCCGCGTTGGGCGAGGCGATTGCTACGGCGGGCAATTCGGCAATTCCGCTAGTCAAGGCCCTGGGCAAGCAGATCGCCGCCACTGATGCCGAAGCCGAGCGCTATGTGCATTTGGGCGCGACCAGTCAGGACGTGATGGATACCGGGCTGGTCCTGCAATTGCGTCAGGCGCTGCAACTGATCGAAAGCGATCTGGCACAACTGGCCGATGCTCTTGCGACTCAGGCCCAACGCCACGCCGCGACCCCGTTGGCCGGCCGTACCTGGCTGCAACACGCAACCCCGGTGACTCTCGGCATGAAAATCGCCGGTTGGCTTGGCGCAGTGACTCGCAGCCGTCAGCGTCTGCGCGAACTCAAGCCGCGCCTGCTGGTGCTGCAATTCGGCGGCGCGTCCGGAACCCTCGCGGCGCTTGGCAAGCAGGCGTTGCCGATTGCCGAAGCCTTGGCGCAAGAACTGCAACTGACCTTGCCGAAACAACCGTGGCACACCCAGCGTGATCGCATCGTTGAGTTCGGCGCGGTGCTCGGTTTGATCGCCGGCAGCCTCGGCAAACTCGGCCGCGACGTCAGCCTGTTGATGCAGACCGAGGCGGCGGAAGTCTTTGAACCGTCGGCGCCGGGCAAGGGCGGTTCTTCGACCATGCCGCACAAACGCAACCCGGTCGGCGCGGCGGTGCTGATCGGCGCGGCAACGCGAGTGCCGGGGCTGGTGTCGACGCTGTTCAGTGCGATGCCGCAGGAGCACGAACGCAGTCTCGGTCTGTGGCATGCCGAATGGGAAACCCTGCCGGAGATTTGCTGCCTCGTCTCGGGGTCGCTGCAGCAGGCGCGCCTGCTGGCTGATGGCCTGGAAGTCGATGCCGCACGCATGGCGCGCAATCTCGAACTGACCCAAGGGCTGGTGCTGGCCGAAGCGGTGAGCATCGTCCTCGCGCAACGGGTCGGCCGCGATACCGCGCATCACCTGCTCGAACAATGCTGCAAGCGCGCGGTGGCCGAGCAACGCCACTTGCGCGCAGTTCTCGGTGATGAGCCGGCGGTCACCGCCGAACTGAGCGGCGCCGAACTGGATCATCTGTTGAATCCCGCCCATTACCTCGGTCAGGCGCAAGTCTGGGTCGAGCGTGCGGTGGTCGAACATCACGCATTGTCTGTCTGAAGGAGAGGGCTGTGGCTTTCGTTCAACTCGCCGATGGCGAACTGCACTATGAAATTCAAGGGCCTCAGATTGAAGGCCCGGTCGATGCGCCGGTGCTGGTGCTGTCCAACTCGCTGGGCACCGACCTGCACATGTGGGACGCGCAGATGCCGGCGTTCACCGAAAATTTTCGTGTGCTGCGTTTCGACACCCGTGGGCACGGTCAATCGTTGGTGACACCGGGGCCGTACAGCATCGAGCAACTGGGCCATGACGTGCTCGGGCTGCTGGATGCGCTGCACATCGAGCGCGCGCATTTCTGCGGATTGTCGATGGGTGGATTGATCGGCCAGTGGCTGGGGATCAATGCCGGGCATCGCCTGCACAAACTGATCGTCTGCAACACGGCGGCAAAAATCGGCGATCCGTCAGTGTGGAATCCACGCATCGAAACCGTGCTGCGCGACGGTCCGGCGGCAATGGTTGCCCTGCGTGATGCCTCGATTGCCCGTTGGTTTACCCCGGACTTCTCGGCGGCTCATCCGGCGGCGGCCAAGCAGATCACCGACATGCTCGCGGCGACCTCGCCTGAAGGTTACGCGGCCAATTGCGCGGCGGTACGCGATGCCGATTTCCGTGATCAACTGGCTTCGATCAACGTGCCGTTGCTGGTGATTGCCGGCAGCGAAGACGCGGTCACGCCGCCGTCCGGCGGGCATTTCATTCAGGAGCATGTACGCGGCGCCGAGTATGCCGAGTTCTATGCGGCGCATCTTTCCAACGTGCAGGCCGGCGCCGAATTCAGCGACCGTGTACTGGCGTTTTTGCAGGCCAGGTGAGGAAGTTTTTGTGGACGAGAAACAACGTTACGACGACGGCATGCAGGTGCGCCGCGCAGTGTTGGGCGATGCCCACGTCGATCGCAGCCTGACGACGCTGACCGAGTTCAATAGCGAGTTTCAGGAGATGATCACCCGTCATGCCTGGGGCGATATCTGGACCCGCCCGGGTTTGCCTCGGCACACCCGTAGCCTGATCACCATTGCCATGCTGATCGGCATGAACCGCGAGGGCGAACTGAAACTGCACCTGCGCGCGGCCGCCAATAACGGCGTGAGCCGTGGCGAGATCAAGGAAGTGATCATGCAGAGTGCGATTTATTGCGGGATTCCGGCGGCGAATGCGACGTTTCACTTGGCGGAATCGGTGTGGGATGAGCTGGGTATCGAATCCCGGGAATAGTTGTTGTCCAGTCTGACGCCATCGCTGGCAAGCCAGCTCCCACAGTGTTCTCGGGTGTACCCAAAATTTGTGAACAACCCAAGAACCTGTGGGAGCTGGCTTGCCAGCGATAGCGGTAGTCGCCGTGATGCATCACACCGTGGCGACAATGAATATCCGCTTGAACGGAAACAACGTATGCCCATTCCTCTCCTGCGGATAATGCTCATGCACCCGCATCAGGTAGTGATAGATAAATCGCGACTGCTCCTCTGAATTCAGCGCCTGCATCACCGGGCGCAACGCCGACACCTTGACCCAGTCATACACCGGCGATTTCCCGTCGACCACCTGCAATTGCTCGGTCTCCCAGATATCCAGCGATTCGGTCAACGGCGCGAGCAGGCGATAGTAATCCTCCAGCGCCAACAGCGGCCGCGCCGCCATGCGTTGGCGCAATTGCCGCGTACCCAGCGGTGTGCCGCCGGGGCCGGCATCGTCCAGCGTGTCGAGCATCAGCCGATACCACAACGCATCGCGCCAGTCCGGCATGTGCGCCGCCAGGCAGCCGCCGCGATTGAGCTGGCCGAGCAAGCGCGGCAGCAAGGTATCGTGGTCGCCGATGAAATGCAGCACGGCCGCCGCGAGCAAAAGATCTGCCGGTTGTTCGGGTTGCCAGTCGAGCAGATCGCTTTGTTTCCACGATGCGTGAATCGGCAAGCAGCGGGCTTCATCGAGCATTTGTCGCGAGCTGTCGACGCCCTGCAACTGTGCACGCGGCCAGCGCTGGGCCAACAGTTGCGTGGCAATACCGGTGCCGCAGCCGAGGTCATAAATATGTTTGGGGTTGTGCAGTTCGACACGGTCGAGCAATTCATTGACCGGGCGTTGCCTGAGACGGGAAAACTGCTGGTACGCCTTGGCGTCCCAGTCGGGAGCTACATTGAGTCGGGTGATCATGAGGGGGTCCTCTGGTGATCAGCATTGTCTTCCGATGACAGCCTGGCTCAAGTCTTGGGGACCAACATCAACAGATAACGGAAGTGGGAGAGGTCGTACGCCTGAGTCCTTCAGGTTTTTTCAACTCTACCCGACGTCGAACAAAGTGCCAGCGCTCCTGACGGATGGCTCGCTGATATCACCTTTTATGCAGGAACTGCCGCAGCCTGCGGCAGCTCCAGGGGATTGAGGTTAGAGCAAGCTGATCGGGTAGCTGATGATCAGGCGGTTCTCATCGAACTCGTTGTTGCTGAAGTCCCGGCGCATGGTCGAGTTGCGCCATCTGACGTTGAGGTCCTTGAGCGTGCCGCTCTGCACGGTGTAACCCAGTTCCGATTCGCGGCCCCATTCCTTGCCATCGGTGATGGTGCCGGTGTGCACGTTGTCGCCGCTGATGTAGCGGTTCATCAAGGTCAGACCGGGGATGCCAAGTGCGGCAAAGTTGTAGTCGTGGCGTACCTGCCAGGAGCGTTCCTGTGCGTTGTCATAACTTGAGTTGTAACTGTCGTTGGCCAAGGTGCCGCCGCTGGTGCCGTTGACGCGCATCCACGCGCTGTCGCCTGTGAGCTTTTGCAGGCCGACGTAGAAGGTGTTTCCGCCGTATCGGGCCGAGAACATGCCGGACCAGGTCTTGTTATCGAGATCACCGGCGCGGGCGCTGCCGTCGTCCTTGCCGTAGAAGAAACCGAGGTTGGCGCCCAGTGTCCAGTCACCGAGTGGCTGGCTGTGGACCAAGTTGACGTATTGCTGGCTGTAGATGTCCTTGAGCTCGGCATTCCACACACCGATCTGCGTACGTTTTTCGTTGAAAACGTATTCACCGCCCTGAAAGTTGAAGCGATCGGAGGTGAACGCAGCTTTGCCGAACATCGACATGTCGCTCATGCTGCTGTCGTCGCGCGGGCTGTTGGCGCGGAACTGGCCGCCGTAGAGGGTCAGGCCGTCGATTTCCCTGGAGGTGATCTGGCCGCCACGAAAGGTTTGCGGCAGCGAGCGGCCGTCATCCGAACGCAGGATCGGCAGCACCGGCATCCATTCGCCAACCTTCACTTCGGTCTGCGACAGCTTCGCCTTGAAAGCGACGTTGGTACGACCGAAGTTGTCCGCCGGGCGACCGTCGTGATCCAGCGGCAACAACTGCGAGCCGCCGGTGCCTTTGCCGCCGTCGAGCTTCACCGAATACAGGCCGAGCACGTCCATGCCGAAACCGACGATGCCTTGGGTGAAACCGGATTTGGCGTCGAGGATGAAGTTCTGCGTCCACTCTTCAGCTTTGCCCTGTGCTTTGGTCGGGTTGGTGAAGTTGCGGTTGATGTAGAAGTTGCGCAGGTTGAGATTGACCTTGGCCCCTTCGATAAAACCGCCTTCTTCAGCGGCAGCGGGCAGGGCAGCGCCAGCGAGGGCCAGGGCGATCAGGCCGGGGAATGCGTACGGCGCAGTGGGATGTGTCATCGCAGGATCTCTTTGTTATTTTTTTGGGTCGAACGAGTCCCGTTGCCGCCGTTTGCGGGGCAGACAGGGTTATGCAGATTCGGGATGAGGCGGCGGAGATCAGCCGGACAGGGCAGGGCGCGGGGGCATGGTGTCGAACCTGTTGTTATTGGTTTTGTGGGACGAATGGTGCGGGGCGCGCAGGCGTGGTTTCAATCGGAGAAAGCGGGTTCTGGGCGATTATCGAACCAAGATTGATGATGATTTTGCCGCGGCTGTGCGGGCCTCATCGCTGGCAAGCCAGCTCCCACAGTGATCTGGCTGGATGCAGAAATTGAGAACACCACAAAACCTGTGGGAGCTGGCTTGCCAGCGATGGGGCTAGTTCAGGCAATACAACTTTATGGCAGGCAACAAAAAGCCCACCAATCGGTGGGCTCCTTGTGTTCACCTGATGATGATCAGAACAACTTCATCTTCGGTGCTTCTTCTTTCAGCGGTTCGTTCTGCGCGGTTTGCGCATTCCAGCCACCGCCCAGGGCCTTGTACAGGTTGACCGCACTGGTCAGCTGCGCGAGGCGGTCGGTGATCAGCGCTTGTTGCGCGCTGAACAACTGACGCTGGGCATCGAGGAAGGTCAGGTTGCTGTCGACGCCGATGCGGTAACGACGTTCGGCCAGGCGGTAGTAATCCTGGTTGGCCTGAACGAAATCACGCTGCGCTTGCAACTGCTCGGTGTAGGTCTGGCGTGCGGCCAGGCCATCGGCGACTTCCTGGAAGCTGGTTTGAATTGCCTTTTCGTAGTTCGCCACGCCAATGTCCTTCTGGATCTTGGCGTAGTCGAGGCTGGCGCGCAGGCTGCCGGCGTTGAAGATCGGCAGGTTGATCTGCGGCTGGAACAGCCACGTCCCCGAACCACCCTTGAACAGACCGGACAGGTCCGGGCTCAGGCTGCCCGCGTTGGCGGTCAGGCTGATGCTCGGGAAGAACGCGGCACGGGCGGCGCCGATGTTGGCGTTGGCGGCCTTCAGGTTGTACTCGGCCTGGAGGATGTCCGGACGACGTTGCAGCAGGTCCGAAGGCAGACCGGCCGGTACGTCGCTGAGCAGATCATCCGACAGCGGTTTGGCCGCTTGCAGGTTGGCCGGGATGCCGGTGCCGAGCAGCAGGGTCAGGCTGTTTTCGTCCTGCGCCACCTGGCGGGTGTACTTGGCCAGTTGTGCACGGGCGTTTTCCACCGAGGTACGCGACTGCGCCAGATCCAGCGCCGAGGCGACACCGACTTCATTGCTGCGGCTGGTCAGCTTGTAGCTTTCTTCGAAGGCACCGAGGGTGTCTTGCGTCAGCTTCAGCAGTTCCTTGTCGGCTTGCCAAGTCAGGTAAGCATTGGCGACGCTGGCGACCAGGCTGATCTGGGTGCTGCGGCGCGCTTCTTCAGTGGCGAAGTATTGTTGCAGCGCTTGTTCGCTCAGGCTGCGAACCCGACCGAAGAGGTCGAGTTCGTAGGCGCTGATGCCGACGGTCGCGGAGTAGGAACTGGTGATGTTCGAATCACCGGTCCCCGAAGCACGGGCCGGAACCCGCTGACGGCTGCCACTGGCATTGGCCGAAACCGCCGGGAACAGGTCGGCGCGCTGGATGCGGTATTGAGCCGCATAGGCGTCGATGTTCAGTGCCGCAACACGCAGGTCGCGGTTGTTTTCCAGCGAGACCTGGATCAGCTGTTGCAGGGCCGGGTCATGGAAAAACTGCTTCCAGCCCTGCTCGGCAGCGGCCTGCGCCGGTGCCTGGGCCGGCGAGTACGCCGGGCCCTGCGGGTACTGGCCTGCGACCGGAGCCTCAGGCTGCTGATAATCAGGTATCAGCGAGCAACCGCTCAGCACGAAGGCGGCGACTGCGAGGGAGAGTAGCGACTTGCTCATTGGCCAGCCTCTTTAGGAGTTTCTTTAGTTTCATCCTGGTTGGCGTTTTTACGCTGACCCATGGACGAAACCGTGACGAAGAACAGTGGGACCCAGAAGATCGCCAGGATCGTGGCGGTGATCATACCGCCGATTACCACCGTACCGATGGCGTGTTGGCTACCAGAGCCCGCGCCGGTGGAAATAGCCAGCGGTACCACACCGAGAATAAACGCCAGCGAGGTCATGATGATCGGACGCAGACGCATGCGGCAAGCCTCGATAGCTGCGTCGCGCAGGCTGGCGCCCTGTTCGTGCAGCTCCTTGGCGAACTCGACGATCAGAATGGCGTTTTTCGCCGCCAGACCGATGGTCGTCAACAGACCCACCAGGAAGTACACGTCGTTGGACAGACCGCGCAGACTGGTCGCCAGCAAGGCACCGATGATCCCCAGCGGCACCACGAGCACGACTGCGATCGGAATCGACCAGCTCTCGTAGAGCGCCGCCAGACACAGGAACACCATCAACAGCGACAGCGCGAACAGGGCCGGGGCTTGCGAACCTGCCAGACGCTCTTCATAGGACAGACCGGTCCAGGAGATACCGACACCTTTTGGCAGTTTCGCCGCGATGGCTTCGACTTCAGCCATGGCTTCACCCGTGGAGTAACCCGGAGCCGGAGCACCGAGAATTTCCACCGCCTCTACGCCGTTATAGCGTGAGAGCTTGGGCGAGCCGTAGATCCACTCGCCCTTGGCGAACGCCGAGAACGGAACCATGGTGCCGCTGGCGTTGCGTACGTACCACTTCTTCAGATCTTCCGGGTTCATGCGCGAATCCGGCTGGCCTTGCACGTACACCTTTTTCACCCGACCGCGGTCGATGAAGTCGTTGACGTAGCTACTGCCCAAGGCAATCGACAAGGTGTTGTTGATGTCGCTGATGGTAACGCCGAGGGCACTGGCCTTCTCGTCGTCGATTTCGAGCTGGAACTGCGGCTCGTCGTTCAGACCATTCGGACGCACCTGCGACAGCACCTTGCTCTGCGCCGCCATGCCGAGGAACTGGTTGCGTGCTTCCATCAACTTTTCGTGACCAATACCGGCGCGGTCTTGCAGGAACACGTCGAAACCGGTGGCGTTACCCAATTCCAGTACCGCCGGCGGGGCGAAGGCGAACACCATCGCATCGCGGAAGGTAAAGAAGTGCTGCTGGGCGCGAGCGGCCAGTTTGAACACGCTGTTGTCGGCGTCACGTTCGTGCCATGGCTTGAGCATGATGAACGCCATACCCGAGCTTTGACCACGGCCGGCGAAGTTGAAGCCGGTTACAGTGAACACCGATGCTACCGTGTCACCTTCACCGCCATCCTTGGTCGGCCGCAGCAGGTACTCACGCATTTCATCCACGACCACCTGAGTGCGCTGGGCACTTGAGCCGGCCGGTGTCTGCACTTGAGCGAACAGTACGCCCTGATCTTCTTCCGGCAGGAAGGACGAAGGAATGCGCATGAACAGCCAGATCATGCCGATCAGAATCAGCGCGTAGGCCAGTAAATACGGGACCTTTTGACGCAGGATGTTACCGACGCCGCGCTCGTAGCTTTTGACGCTACGGTCGAAGTTGCGGTTGAACCAGCCGAAGAAGCCTTTTTTCGGCGTGCCATGCTCACCATGAGGAATCGGTTTGAGCATGGTCGCGCAGAGCGCCGGAGTGAAGATCAGAGCTACCAGCACCGACAGGGCCATGGCCGAGACGATGGTGATCGAAAACTGCTTGTAGATCACGCCGGTCGAGCCACCAAAGAAGGCCATCGGCAGCAGTACTGCCGACAGTACCAAGGCGATACCGACCAGTGCGCCCTGGATCTGGCCCATGGACTTTTTGGTCGCTTCCTTCGGAGACAGCCCTTCCTCAGCCATCACCCGTTCGACGTTTTCCACCACGACGATGGCATCGTCCACCAGCAAGCCGATGGCCAGCACCATACCGAACATGGTCAGGGTGTTGATGCTGAAACCGGCGGCGGCGAGGATGCCGAACGTACCGAGCAATACCACCGGCACGGTCATCGTGGTGATGACGGTGGCGCGGAAGTTCTGCAGGAACAGGAACATCACCAGGAATACCAGCACGATCGCTTCGACCAGGGTTTCAACCACACCCTTGATCGACTCGGTCACCACTGGAGTGGTGTCGTACGGGAATACCACTTCCATCCCTTGCGGGAAGAATGGCTTGAGGCTGTCGATGGTGGTGCGCAGGGCCTTGGCCGTGTCCAGGGCGTTGGCGCCGTTGGCCAGTTTCACTGCCAGACCGGAAGCCGGGCTGCCGTTGAACTGGGCGCTGATCGCGTAGTTTTCACCACCCAGACCAACGTCGGCGACGTCTTTCAAGCGAACCTGCGAGCCGTCCTTGTTGACCTTGAGCAGGATTTCCTTGAACTGCTCGGCGGTTTGCAGACGGGTCTTGCCGATGATCGTCGCGTTCAGTTGCTGACCTTGCACGGCCGGCAAGCCGCCGAGCTGACCGGACGAGACCTGGACGTTCTGCGCCGCAATGGCGGTTTTCACGTCGACCGGGGTCAGGTTGAAGTTGTTCAACTTGGCCGGGTCGAGCCAGATACGCATCGCGTACTGGGCACCGAAGACCTGGAAGTCACCGACACCGGCGGTGCGCGAGATCGGGTCTTGCATGTTCGACACGATGTAGTTGGACAGGTCGTCCTTGGACATGCTGCCGTCACGCGACACAACGCCGATCACCAGCAGGAAGTTCTTCACTGCCTTGGTCACACGGATACCTTGTTGCTGCACTTCCTGCGGCAACAGCGGGGTCGCCAGGTTCAGCTTGTTCTGAACCTGTACCTGTGCGGTGTCGGAGTTGGTGCCTTGCTCGAAGGTCGCGGTGATGGTCATGCTGCCGTCGGAGTTACTTTCCGACGATACATAACGCAGGTTGTCGATACCGTTGAGCTGCTGCTCGATCACCTGGACCACGGTGTCCTGCACGGTTTGCGCCGAAGCACCCGGGTAGGTCACGGAGATTGCAATGGCCGGTGGCGCAATGCTCGGGTACTGGTTGATCGGCAACTTGAGGATCGATAGTGCCCCGACCAGCATGATCACCAGGGCAATTACCCAGGCGAAAATCGGACGGTCGATGAAGAATTTTGACATGGGTTACTCCCCTTTGCCGCCGGCGGCTTTGTCAGCTGCCTGTGCGGGGGCCGGGTTCTTTGCGCCGACATTGGTCGCTTCGGTCGGTTTGACCTCGGCACCGGGTTTGACGAATTGCAGGCCTTCGGTGATCAGGCGATCGCCGGCCTTCAGTCCGTCTTCGATCAGCCACTGGCTGCCGACGGTGCGGCTGGCCTTGAGCTGACGCAACTCGACCTTGTTGTCCGGACCAACGACCAGTGCGGTCGGTGTGCCTTTGAGGTCGCGGGTCACACCCTGCTGCGGGGCGAGGATCGCGGCGCTGTTCACACCAGCCTGCAATTGGGCGTGGACGAACATGCCCGGCAGCAAGGTGTGATCCGGGTTCGGGAACACGGCGCGCAGGGTCACGGAACCGGTAGTCGGGTCGACCGATACTTCGGAGAATTCCAGCTTGCCGTCGAGCTTGTACTGGCTGCCGTCTTCCAGGGTCAGCTTGACCGCTGCAGCGTTGTCGCCGGATTTTTGCAGACGACCGCTTTCCAGCTCGCGACGCAGTTCCAGCAGTTCAACCGACGACTGCGTGACGTCGACGTAGATCGGGTCCAGTTGCTGGATCACGGCCATGGCGTCAGTCTGGCCGTTGCTGACCAAGGCACCTTCGGTGACCGAAGAACGACCGATACGGCCCGAGATCGGCGCGTAGACCTTGGTGTAACGCACGTTGATCTGCGCGCTCTGCAATGAAGCTTCCGATTGCAGACGGTTGGACAGTGCGGTGTCGTATTCCTGACGGCTCACAGCCTGTTCATCGACCAGTTGCTTGTAGCGGTCGGAGATCGACTTGGTCGAACGCAGGTTGGCTTCGGCGCTTTTCAGGGTCGCTTCATAGACCGATGGATCGATCTGATAGAGCTGCTGGCCGGCCTTGACGTCGGCACCTTCCTTGAACAGACGCTTGAGAATGATGCCGTTGACCTGCGGTCGAACTTCAGCAATGCGGAACGCACTGGTGCGGCCCGGCAGTTCTGACGTGAGGGTAAACGCTTGTGGTTGCAGGGTGACGACGCCGACCTGAGGGGGCGGAGCGGCCGGTGCCGCTTCTTCCTTTTTACATCCGCTGAGCAGCGATGCCAGGGCGACGGCAGTGACCAGAGCGGTAACAGCTGGCTTGAATTGCATGAAGATCCTCGGGTCAGGCGCGCAAAAAACGCACAAGAAGTGTGGAAGGGTAAAAAAAGAGTGTCGGGTGGATAAGTAGCTTGCTAAGGAATATACTTACGTTCATGGTTGTTTGTAAACACCTTGGCCGCGTACCCACCCTGTTACAAAAGTCGTTGCAAGGTTCGAAATTGTAGGCCGGGGAGTCGATTCGCGAAGAGATCGCCCCCTTTTTATTCAGCGGATATTCAGCCATCCCTGAAACATCCTGTTTGAGGTTTTACTGCCATGGTCCGTCGTACCAAAGAGGAAGCTCAAGAAACCCGCAGCCAGATCCTGGAAGCGGCAGAGAAAGCCTTTTATGAAAGGGGCGTCGCTCGTACGACGTTGGCGGACATCGCGACCATGGCCGGTGTCACGCGCGGCGCGATCTATTGGCATTTCAGCAACAAAGCCGATCTGGTCCAGGCCATGCTCGACAGCTTGCATGAGCCGCTGGATGAACTGGCCAAAGCCAGCGAAAGCGAGGATGAACTGGACCCGCTGGGCTGCATGCGCAAATTGCTGATTCATTTGTTTCATCAAGTTGCGCTGGATCCGAAGACCCGACGCATCAACGAAATTCTGTTTCATAAGTGCGAGTTCACCGATGAAATGTGCGATTTGCGCCAGCAGCGCCGGGCGGCCAGTCTCGATTGCAATCTGCGTATCGGGCTGACCCTGCGTAATGCGGTGAATCGCGGCCAGTTGCCGGAAGATCTCGACACTGCCCGTGCGGCCATCAGCATTCATGCCTATATTGATGGCCTCCTGTACGGCTGGCTGTTGGCGCCGGACAGTTTTGAACTGCATGCCGAAGCCGAGCGCTGGGTCGACACTGGGCTGGATATGCTGCGCCTGAGCCCCAGCCTGCGCAAATGAAAGAAAAGAGCAATTGGCGCAGCTTATGTCAACTGGCCTGCTTTTATAAACGTTTGAGGCGCGGAGTTTATACGTAGCGAGCTACGGATTTTGTAGGGAATTTGTGTCTCCTGTGTGAACGAATGTGCCTGCTTGCCCTCACCCAAGCCCTCTCCCAGAAGGAGAGGGGACTGACCGAGGTGTTCTTTCGAGATACACCGACCTGAGATATCCGGTCCAACTCCAGATTTGAAAAGCACACAGATCGGCTCCCTCTCCCTCGGGAGAAGGCTGGGCGGGCGGCGTTCCGATGAGGGGCTACTTACTCAGCTGCGCAATCAATCTCCAGGCGAACACAAAAAAGCCCCCGGCTCTCACAAGTCGGGGGCTTTTGCGTTTTTGCTGCCTTGTACTGAATAGCTGCTTACAGCGTCGGGTAGTCGATGTAGCCGACCGGGCCCTTGGCGTAGAACAACTCTGGACGCGGCTCATTCAACGGCGCATCGGCCTTCAAACGTGCCGGCAGATCCGGGTTGGCAATAAACGGTACACCGAACGCCACCGCGTCAGCCTTGCCGCTGGCCAGCCACGCGTTGGCGCTGTCCTTGGTGAAGCGTTCGTTGGCGATGTACGGGCCGCCGAAGGCTTCTTTGAGTTGTGGGCCGAGGCTGTCGGCGCCTTCTTTCTCGCGGGAGCAGATGAACGCGATGCCACGTTTGCCCAGCTCACGCGCCACATAAGTGAAGGTTTCAGCCAGATTGTCATCGCCCATGTCATGAGCGTCGGCGCGCGGTGCCAGGTGCACACCGACACGGCCGGCGCCCCAGACGTCGATCGCCGCGTCAGTCACTTCCAGCAGCAGACGTGCACGGTTTTCCAAGGAGCCGCCGTAGTTGTCGGTGCGCTGGTTGGTGCTGGTTTGCAGGAACTGGTCGAGCAGGTAACCGTTGGCGCCGTGGATTTCCACGCCGTCAAAACCAGCGGCCTTGGCGTTCTCGGCACCGGTGCGGTAGGCGTCGACGATGTCGGCGATTTCAGCGGTTTCCAGAGCGCGCGGGGTCGGGTAGTCGGACAGTGGGCGCACCAGGCTGACGTGACCTTTCGCTTGAACCGCGCTCGGTGCAACCGGCGCTTCACCGTTGAGGTACGACGGGTGGGAAACCCGGCCGACGTGCCACAGTTGCAGGAAAATCTTGCCGCCGGCAGCGTGAATGGCTTTGGTCACGTTGGCCCAGCCGCGCACTTGATCGTTGGACCAGATGCCCGGGGTGTCCGGGTAGCCAACGCCCATTGGCGTCACTGAAGTGGCTTCGCTGAGGATCAGGCCTGCGGAGGCGCGCTGTACGTAGTACTCGGCCATCAGCGCGTTCGGTACGCGGCCTTCGTCGGCGCGGCAGCGGGTCAGCGGAGCCATGATGATGCGGTTCGACAGCTCGACGTCGCCCAGTTTGATCGGATCGAAAATTGTTGCCATGAAATACAACCCTCGTAGTGAAGTGGTTAATCAGTTGGTCGCGGGGGCCAGCTCGGCATTGCCGTTCTGACGGAAAGTAATCAGGGTCACCAGCAGGGCGAGCACCGCCAGAGCGGCTGCGGCCAAAGGCACGCTGGTCAGGCCGAAACCGTGGGCGATGACGCTGCCGCCGACCCAGGCACCAAGCGCGTTGCCGACGTTGAAAGCACCGATATTCAGGGTCGAAACCAGGTTCGGTGCAGCCTTGCCGAAGGTCACCACGTTGATTTGCAGGGCCGGCACTGCCGCGAAGGAGGCGGTGGCCCAGAGGAACAGGGTGATTTCGGTCGGGATCAGCGCGACGCTGGTCCAGCTCAGCACGGTGGAGACCACCGCCATCGCCACGAACACGCCGATCAGCGTGGCGCCGAGGCGTTTGTCGGCCAGCTTGCCGCCGATGATGTTGCCGACGGTCAAACCGAGGCCGATCAACAGCAAAGTCCAGGTCACGCCTTTTGGCGAAACGCCGGTGACATCGCCGAGCAACGGCGCGACGTAGGTAAAGAGGGTGAACATCGAGGCGGCGAACAGCGCGGTCATGCTCAGCGACAGCCAGATACCGGCGCCTTTGAGCGCGGCCAGTTCGGCGCGCATGTCGAGTTTTTCTTCGTCACGCTTGGCCGGCAGAAAGCGGATCAGACCGATCAGCGCGATCACACCGATCACGGTCACTGCCCAGAAGGTCGAACGCCAGCCGGCTTCCTGACCCAGTGCAGTGCCCAGCGGCACGCCGAGGACGTTGGCCAGGGTCAGACCGGTGAACATCAACGCGACCGCCGAAGCGCGTTTGTTCGGCGCTACCAGACCGGCGGCTACCACCGAACCGATACCAAAGAACGCACCGTGGCACAGCGCAGTGACGACACGGGCGAACATCAGCACGTTGTAATCACTGGCCAGCGCACAGAGCAGGTTGCCGACAATAAAAATCCCCATCAACGCGACCAGTGCAGCCTTGCGCGGCAATTTGGCGGTGGCCAGTGCCATGAAAGGCGCACCGATGGCCACGCCCAGGGCGTAACCGGTCACCAGCCAGCCAGCGCCGGGAATCGACACACCGAGGTCGGCCGCCACATCGGGCAGCAGGCCCATGATGACGAACTCGGTGGTGCCGATGGCGAAGGCGCTCAAGGCCAGAATGAGTAGCGAGAGGGGCATTTGAATCAATTCCTTGTGGGAGCGCTGAGCTCTTTGACGATGGCGTCGAGGAACGCCTGAATCACGTCTTCGTTGCGTTTGAAGAAGTGCCACTGACCGGCCTTCTGGCTGCTGATCAACCCGGCGCGCTGCAGGGTGGCCAGGTGCGCCGATACGGTCGACTGCGACAGGCCGCAGCGTTGGTCGATCTGCCCGGCACAGATGCCGTACTCGTGGTTGTGGATCTGTTCCGGAAACTGGGCTTTGGGGTCTTTCAGCCAGATGAGGATGTCTCGCCGTACTGGGTGTGCCAGGGCTTTTATTATTTCGTCGAGGTCGATGTTCATGGCTTGGGGCTCGTGATGTCTGTAGCGCTATATCGCGATGAGGCGAACTTTAAATCGGTACTTCGCGATATACCAATATGAATTTGATCTGACGACCGCATAAATCGGTATATCGGGTTATAACGATACGTTGGGTGTAGCGATGAAAGCGCGCAGTGCTAAGCTGCGCCCATGAACTATCTCGCACATTTGCACCTCGGTGGCCAGCGCCCCGAGCAATTACTCGGCAGTCTGTATGGCGATTTCGTCAAAGGGCGGCTGCAAGGGCAGTTTGCGCCGCAGGTTGAAGCGGCGATTCAACTGCATCGACGGATTGACGTGTTCACCGATCGCCATCCGTTGGTGGACATCGCGCTGGGGCGCTTTTCCGCGACCCGACGGCGGTATGCCGGGATCGTCCTCGATGTGTTTTTCGACCATTGCCTGGCGCGGGACTGGCGCTTGTATGCCGATCAACCGCTGGAGCAGTTCACCGCCGACGTCTATCGGGTGCTGTCCCGTGAGCGGCAATTGCCCGAACGCCTGGCGAAGATCGCCCCGCACATGGTCGCCAACGACTGGTTGGGTTCGTACCGCGAGTTTGAAGTGCTGGAGCAGGTGTTGCGCGGCATCTCCCGGCGTCTGACTAAGCCGGAAGAACTGGCGGGGGCGATGCAGGAATTGCGGCGGTTGTATGAGCCGCTCAGTGAGGACTTCGCGTTGTTCTACCCGCAATTGCAAGACTTCGCACAATCCTCAACAACACCCTGAATCCCTGTGGGAGCTGGCTTGCCAGCGATGGCGTCGGCACATTCAACATTCGTGTCGGCTGGTCTACCGCTATCGCTGGCAAGCCAGCTCCCACAGGGGCCGAGGGTGATTTCTGGATTGGTGTTTCAGGCGGCGATGGCCGGGCGCATCGGGGTTTGTTGCTTTTCCGGAATCGCGCCAAACAACGCCTTCTGCACCGCCTGCTGCGCGTCAAACGCCAGCGCCGCACGCTCCCGGCCCTGGCAGGCAATCGGCTTGAGCAGATGCACTTCGACATCGCCGCAATCGTTGCTGAACAAACGCATCAGGTGCGACAGCAGATCATCGTCACCAATGAACGGCGCCAGCGAGTCGATCTCACCGTCGCGCAAATAACGAATGGCCACCGGTTGCAGCATCACCTCCGAATCAATCGCCGCCGACAGCAGGCGCCCGTGAAACGTGCGCAGCGAGCGCCCGTCCGTGGTCGTGCCTTCCGGGAACATCAGCAGCGAATGATCGCTTTGCAGGTGACGGGTCATCTGTTTGCGGATCAACTGGCTGTCGCCCGAACCGCGACGGATGAACAGGCTGCCAGCCTTCGCCGCGAGCCAACCGGCCACCGGCCAGGTACGCACTTCGGCCTTGGACAGAAACGACAACGGCGTGAGCATGCCCAGCAGCGGGATATCGGTCCACGACACATGGTTGCTGACCCACAGCATCGGCTGCTTCGGCAATTCACCGTGAACTGTCACGCGAAAGGGCAGGGCGTTGCTCAGGCGCGCCATAAAAAACCGCGACCAGCGCTGGCGACGCTCCATCGAATGCGCCAGGCCAATCCGTTCAAACACACCGAAGACGCTGGCCATGCTCAAGCCCAGCGAGACCACCAGCAGCACTCGCGCAATCCGCGCGTACACCCGCAACCGGCTCATCACACGGCCGCCTTGAAATGCTTGGCGTAGCGCGGGCAGAGTTCGTCGCGTTTGAGCAGGATGAACACGTCCGCTACCTGGAAGTCTTCGTCCCAGCACGGCTCGCCACAGATCTTCGCGCCCAGACGCATGTAGGCCTTGAGCAGCGGTGGCATCTCCGCAATCACGTTGGAGGGGATATCCAGCGTCGGCAGCGGATTTTTCGGTTCGGCGCGTAAATGCTCGGTGCACAGATAACGTTCGCGCAGGCGTTGCATGATCGCGTGAGCCTGAATGCCGCCGTCCTGCATCGGGATGCTCGCGCAGCCCATCAAGTAGCTGTAGCCACCCTGATTCAACACTTCGGCCAACTCCCCCCAAAGCACGGCGATGGTGCCGCCATTGCGGTAGGCCGGGTCAACGCAGGTGCGGCCGATTTCGAGGATCGGGCCTTGCAGATGAGCGAGGCCATGCAGGCTGAATTCTTCTTCGCTGTAGAACTTGCCCAGGCTGCTGGCGGCGGTGTGATCGAGCAAACGGGTGGTCGCCACCAGGCGCCCGGTGTTCAGATCACGCACGCCGATGTGGCTGCAGTGAACATCATAATCATCCATGTCCAGACCCAGTTCCGCGCCTTTCAGTTTGGCGTTGAACTCGCCACTGAAAACGCTGAAGCGCAAGGCCTGGGCTTGCTGCAAGGCCTCGGCGCCGATCAGGCGTTCGGCTTGCAGGCGGCGTTCATTGCCGGTGTCGCTGATGCGGGCGATCTGAGTCATGTGAATCTCCGTACGGGCCTTTAACCCGTCGTGGGTTGCAGCCGATCGACTTTCTTTATGCAGCCGTGTTGTGCAAAGTCAGGCTATGTAGCCCCGGTGTCATCGCCATGAAAGTTTGGTGATGCTTATATGACAGCCCACAAGGAGCCTCTTATGCCCTGGCCAGATCTGCTGCAAAGCCGTGAACGATTGCCCGCCGTTGCTGACCTTGCCGAAGGTTTTGCGACGTTGTTGCATCAACTGGGCAACGTCACGCCGTTCCAATTGGCGGTCGCGGGCGGGCGGCGGATGGCGACGCCGGGGCTGGCATTTCTGGTCGGTTATCAAGCGGCGTTGCGTATGTTGTGGCCGAGTGCGCCGCTGAGCCTCGGCGCGTTGTGTGCGACCGAACAGCGCAGCTTGCGCCCGGCGGACATGCAGACGCGGTTGAGCGATTTGCGTCTGACTGGCCGCAAGGATTTCGTCACCGCCGGTGATGCGGCGGACTGGTTATTGATCGCCGCGCGCAGTGAGGAACCCGGCGAGGAGCCGCGACTGAGCCTGGCGGTGGTGTATCCCGGCGAACCCGGCGTGACAGTGGAAAAGCTGCCGGCGCTGCCGTTGATGCCGGACATCAGCCACGGTCGCTTGCACCTCGACGGCGCGCTGTGCGAACTGCTTGCCGGCGACGGTTGGGACGCTTACGTCAAGCCGTTTCGCACCCTTGAAGATGTCTATGTCTTGAGCGCAGTGACCGCGTGGCTGTATGGCGTCGGGCAGGACAGCGACTGGCCGCAGCCACTGCAATTACGCTTGCTCGCGTTGCTGGCCGGTTGTGCGGAAGCGAGCCGGCAGCCGCCGAACAATCCGCCGGGGCATGTGTTGCTGGGTGGGTTGTTTGCGCAGTTTGAATCGCTCAAGACCGAAATCGATCAGGCGCTGGCCGCCAGTGATCCCGAGTGGGCAGCGATGTGGCAGCGCGATCAGGGCGTGATGCAGTTGGCGGCGGGGGCTCGGGCCAAGCGGCTGGCCAAGGCTTTGGCGGAGGCCTGACAGGCCTCATCGCTGGCAAGCCAGCTCCCACAGGGTTCTTTAGTGGATACAAATTTTGTGAACACCTGTGCAACCTGTGGGAGCTGGCTTGCCAGCGATGGCGGTTTCATGAGCAACAAAAATCGCCAATCTGTCATCAACCCCGACTAGGCTCAGCAGGTTCATTTCCAGAGCCGTCACCATGTTTAAAGGCCTGTTGCTGTTTCTGCTGCTGCTCAGCTTTACCGTTCAAGCCGAGCAATGGCCCGGCGAACAATGGCCGGTCGGCCCCCGGATCACGGCGGTTGAAGATCTGCAGAGCTATGCCTTCCCGACTCGCGATGACACTACCCGCAAAGGCGTCCGCACCGATGCCCTGCTGATCATCCGCGACGGCCAGATCATCTACGAACGCTACGCCGGCCCGACTACCGAACTGACTCCGCACCTCACCTGGTCGATCAGCAAAAGCCTGATGGCCAGTGTGCTCGGCGTGGCTTATGGCGAAGGCTTGTTCAAGCTTGAAGACCCCGCCGTGAAGTTTTACCCGGCGCTGCACAAACACCCGGCGATCAAAATAGCCGACCTGCTGCACTGGGCCTCCGGCATCGACTGGCAAGAAGATTACGAATACGCCCCGCTGAAATCTTCGGTGGTGGCGATGCTGTATACCCGTGGCCACCGCGACATGGCCGCGTTCACTGTTGATCACGACAGCTACGCGGCGCCGGGGCAGGCGTTCCGTTATTCCAGTGGCGACAGCAACCTGCTCGCGGCCGCGTTGAAAACCATCGTCGGCCCGCAGCGTTATCCCGACTATCCATGGACGGCGCTGTTCGAACCGTTGGGCATTCGCCACGCCGTGTGGGAAACCGATGCCAGCGGCACGTTTGTCGCGTCTTCCTACGCCTACCTGACTGCCCGGGATCTAGCGCGGGTCGGTCTGTTAATGGCTCGCGACGGGCGTTGGCATGATCGGCAATTGCTGCCCAAGGACTGGCTCGCCTTTAACCTGAAACCTTTCAACGGATACAAGGCCCATCAGGACGAAGCCGTCCCCGGCGGTCAGTGGTGGCTCAATCGCCCGGCGGATGGCGCGCCGTTACCCTGGCCCGATGCCCCATCCGACACCTTCGCCGCACTTGGCCATTGGGGGCAGGCGCTGTACGTGATTCCCAGCGAGAAAATCGTGATCGTGCGCTACGGCGATGATCGCGACGGCAGCTACCGCCACAACGAATTGCTCAAGCGTGTGCTGAAGGCGGTGCAGCCATGAAGCGCTTCTTGCTGGTGCTGCTTGTCGTGCTGCTCGGCTGGGGCGTCTACGAACGGGAAAATCTGTGGGCCTTTCCGGACATCATCAGCGCCTACACCGCCAAGGAATATTGTTCCTGTCGGTACGTGATGAACAATGACGCCGAGTATTGCCATGGCTACGTAAAACAATGGCTGCCGACCAGCCAATTCACCGATGACAGCACCCGCAAAACCATCACCGTCAGCGGCATGGGCCGCCACAACAGTGCGCAATGGCAAAGCGAGCGTCAGGGCTGTCGCCTCGATCCCTGAGCACACCCAATCCACCTGTGAATAGAAGCCCCTGTGGGAGCTGGCTTGCCAGCGATGACGGAGTGTCAGTCACACATGTACCGCCTATGCCGGCGCAATCGCTGGCAAGCCAGCTCCCACAGGGAGTTAATCAATCGGTGGATTTGCGGTGATCGAGTTTGCAATAACCGTGGGGGCGGTTAAGGTTCGTGCAGGTTTATCGGCCCCACGAGTGTTCAATGTTCAACCGCTCCCTCTTCACAACCCTGTCCAGCCTGCTGCTGGCCGCCGCTGCGCTGCCGGCGCAGGCCAATTGGTATCTGGACGGCGAGTCGTCGCGGCTGTCGTTTGTCAGCACGAAAAACGCGCATATTTCCGAAGTGCAGCGCTTTCTGGTGCTGCACGGCAAGGTCGACCCCAACGGCCGCGCCGAGGTTGAAGTCGAACTGGACTCGATCAACAGCGGCATCCCGTTGCGTGACGAACGCATGCGCAAGGAGCTGTTCCAGATTGAGCAATTCCCTGAAGCCATCATCACTACGCAAATCGACCTGCGCCCGATCAACGATCTGGCCCCCGGCGCGCAACTGGAATTGCGTCTGCCGCTGACCGTCAACCTGCACGGCAAGCAACACGAATACCCGGCCGAGCTGTTGGCGACTCGTCTGGATGACCGACGTTTTCAAGTGGTGACGCTGGAACCGCTGGTGATCAACGCCGAGGATTTTGACCTCGTCCCGGGTCTCGACAGCCTGCGCAAACTGGCCGACCTGTCGGCCATCAGTCTGTCGGTGCCGGTGGGTGCGGTGCTGATTTTCACGGCGCGCTGACATGCGTGGCGCAATCTTCCCGTGGCGTGACGGCAACCGCTTCGAATTGTTGATCGACGGCCCGCAGTTCTTCCCGCGCATGCTGGTGGAGATTGCCCGTGCCGAAGAACAGGTCGAGCTGGAGTTGTATCTGGTCGAGGCCGGAGCCTGCGCCGAGGCCGTGGTGCAAGCGCTGGTGCAAGCCGCCGAACGCGGGGTGCGAGTGCGTTGCCTGTTCGATGATTACGGCAGCCTCGCGTTTACCCTCAACCTGCGTCAGCGCCTGATCCATGCAGGCGTCGAACTGCGCTTCTACAATCGCCTGAACTGGCGGCGCTGGGTCGGCAACTTCTATCGTGATCACCGCAAATTGCTGCTGGTCGATCAGCGTCTGGCAGTGGTCGGCGGCACGGGTGTCACCGATGAATTCTGGACACCGGGTCAGGACACCAGCGAATGGCACGAGGTGATGGTGGAAATCACCGGCCCGCTGGTGCTCGACTGGCAGGTGCTGTTCGACCGTCAGTGGATCGCCAACCGTCATCGACGGGCATGGAAGCCGTCGGCGCATGTCGGTCTGCCACGCTTGCCCAAGATGCCGGACTTGGGCGAGGGCATGGGCCGTGTGGCCTACGCCGATGCGCGTCAGCACCGCGACATTTTGCAGTCGCTGTTCCGCGCCTTGAACAGCGGGCAGAAACGCATCTGGATGGCTACGCCGTATTTCCTGCCCACCTGGAAGATTCGCCGCTCCCTGCGCAAGGCTGCGGCCCGTGGTGTCGACGTACGGTTACTGCTGACCGGGCCGCGCACCGATCACCCGTCGGTGCGTTACGCCGGGCATCGTTACTACCCGCGCCTGCTCAAGGCTGGCGTGCAGATCTTCGAATACCAGCCGTGTTTCCTGCACCTGAAAATGGTCCTGGTGGATGACTGGGTGAGCATCGGCTCGTGCAACTTCGACCACTGGAACCTGCGCTTCAATCTGGAGGCGAATCTTGAGGCACTGGACCCGTCGTTGACGGCAGCGGTGGTCGCGAGTTTCGAGAAAGACTTTGGCTTGAGCCAGTTGGTGAGCCTGGAGGAGTGGCAGCGCCGACCGTTGTGGCGGCGGTTCAAGCAGCGGATTTGGGGATGGGTGGATCGGTTGGTGGTCAACATCCTCGATAGACGCGGGTAACCGGAACCCCAAAAATCATTGTGGGAGCTGGCTTGCCAGCGATGAGGCCATCACATTCAACATCTTAGTTGACTGTCAGGCCGCCATCGCTGGCAAGCCAGCTCCCACAAGTTTTATGTGTTTCCTGAAAAATTACAGCAACTCGAAGCTCTGCTGCGTCACGTCCTGCGAATCCAGGCCGATCTGCACGTTGAACTTGCCAGGTTCTGCCGCGTACTTGAGCTGGGCGTTGTAGAACTTCAGGTCATCCTCGGTGATGGTGAAGTGCACGACTTTCTGTTCGCCGGCCTTGAGCATGATTTTCTGGAAGTTCTTCAGCTCTTTTACCGGGCGGATCATCGAACCGGTGACGTCCTGGATGTACAACTGCACCACGGTTTCGCCGTCACGCTTGCCGGAGTTCTTCACCATGACGCTGGCGTCGAGCTTGCCGGTGGCGTTCAGCGTGGTCGATGACAGCGCCATGTCGCTCAGGGCGAATTGGGTGTAGCTCAGGCCATAACCGAACGGGAACAGGGGACCGGTGGTGTCATCGAAATACTGCGAGGTGTAGTTGCCCGGTTTGCCCGGCGTGAACGGCCGGCCAATGCTCAGGTGGTTGTAGTAGGTCGGAATCTGGCCCACGGAACGCGGGAAGGTCACCGGCAGTTTGCCCGAAGGGTTGTAGTCGCCGAACAGCACGTCAGCGATGGCGTTGCCGCCCTCGGTGCCGCTGAACCAGGTTTCCAGGATCGCGTCAGCCGACTGGTTTTCTTCGAGGATGGTCAGTGGGCGGCCGTTCATCAGCACCAATACCAGCGGTTTGCCGGTAGCTTTCAACGCACGGATCAGCTCGCGCTGGTTTTCCGGGATGTTCAGGTCGGTACGGCTGGAGGATTCGTGGGACATGCCACGGGACTCGCCGACGGCTGCGACGATTACGTCGGCGTCCTTGGCAGCTTTTACCGCTTCATCGATCAGCACGTTGGCCGGACGCGGGTCATCGACCACTTCCGGGGCGTCGAAGTTGAGGAAGTTCAGGTAGTCGAGGACCTTCTTGTCGCTGGTGATGTTGGCGCCACGGGCGTAGATCAGGTTCGCCTTGTCGCCGATGAGTGCGTTCATGCCGTCGAACAAGGTCACCGATTGTGCTGGACGCCCGGCGGCAGCCCAACTGCCCATCATGTCGATCGGTGCCTTGGCCAGCGGGCCGACCAGCGCGACTTTCGCGTCTTTCTTCAGCGGCAGGGTTTCGTTCTGGTTCTTCAGCAGGACCAGACTGCGACGCGCGACCTCACGGGCCTCGGCGCGGTGCAGACGGCTTTCGGCGTAAGTGTCGGCCGGATCATCTTCAGCCTTGCCGATGCGCAGGTACGGGTCCTTGAACAGGCCCATGTCGTACTTGGCCGCGAGGACTTCGCGCACCGCGTTGTCGATGTCTTTCTGTTCGATCTCACCGGACTTGAGCAGCCCCGGCAGCTCTTTGCCGTACAGGGTGTCGTTCATGCTCATGTCGATGCCGGCCTTGATCGCCAGCTTCGCCGCTTCACGACCGTCACGGGCGACGCCGTGCTTGATCAGCTCGAAGATCGCCCCGTGGTCGCTGACCGCCAGGCCTTTGAAGCCCCAGTCCTTGCGCAGCAGATCGTTCATCAGCCAGGTGTTGGCGGTGGCCGGAATACCGTTGATCGAGTTCAACGCGACCATCACGCCGCCGGCGCCGGCATCAATCGCGGCGCGGTACGGTGGCAGGTAATCCTGGTACATCTTCACCGGGCTCATGTCGACGGTGTTGTAGTCGCGGCCACCCTCGACCGCGCCATACAAGGCGAAGTGCTTGACACTGGCCATGATGCTGTCGGCGGCGCTCGGGGTCTCGCCCTGATAGGCCTTGACCATGACTTTGGCGATGCGCGAGGTCAGGTAGGTGTCTTCACCGAACCCTTCCGAGCTGCGGCCCCAGCGCGGGTCGCGGGAGATGTCGACCATCGGCGCGAAGGTGATGTCGAGGCTGTCGGCGGCGGCTTCTTTGGCGGCAACGCGCCCCGACTGGCCGATGGCGTCCATGTCCCAGCTTGAAGCCAGAGCCAGTGGAATCGGGAAAATCGTACGGTGACCGTGGATGACGTCGTACGCGAAAAACATCGGAATCTTCAGGCGACTGCGCATCGCCGCGTCCTGCATCGGACGGTTTTCCGGGCGGGTGATCGAGTTGAACGTGCCGCCGATATTGCCGGCGGCGATCTCTTTGCGGATCAGCTCGCGGGGCATTTCCGGGCCGATGCTGATCAGGCGCAACTGGCCGATTTTCTCGTCGAGGGTCATTTGCTTCATCAGGTTGCTGATGAACGCATCCTTGTTTTCCAGGGGTACCGGGGTCGTGGCGGCCAGTACTTGATGACTGGCCAGGCTGACGAACAGACCCAGCAAACACAGCTTCTTCATGAATATTTTTCTCAAGGGCCCAAACGGCAAATGCGATGCCGGCCAGCCAAAAGTTAGGGAGCGACTATTGTTGTTCGGGTACAGGCTCAAACAAGCAGAGCCAAAAACGGCAGCCGACACTTGGCAGCATGATCACGCAGGGCACTTTTTAGCCCATTGCCCCGTCGTAATCCAGCGACGCGGCCGATTATGCCCCAAGAGCCGGCCGAGAATGTTTCGCACCCGGTTTTTATAATGAAATGTGCCAAGGAGCATCACCGCGATGAATGTCAGTCCAACCTATCGCTCGCGCTTGCAGGTCGCCACGCTGCTAGTGCTCGCCACGCTGCTGACGGCGTGCGGCATCAACAACATCCCGACCCTCGACGAGCAGGCCAAAGCGGCATGGGGCCAGGTGCAGAACCAGTACCAGCGCCGGGCCGATCTGATCCCCAACCTGGTGGAAACGGTGAAAGGCTACGCCAAACATGAAGAGGAAACCCTGACTGCCGTGATTGAAGCGCGGGCCAAGGCGACCTCGATTCAGGTCGATGCCAGCACCCTCGACAACCCGGAAAAACTCAAGCAGTTCCAGCAGGCGCAGGACCAACTGACCGGCGCGCTCAGCCGTCTGATGGTGGTGTCCGAGCGTTATCCAGACCTCAAGGCCAACCAGAACTTCCTCGCCCTGCAATCGCAACTTGAAGGCACGGAAAACCGCATTGCCGTGGCGCGCCGCGATTTCATTCTGGCGGTACAGAAATACAACACCGAGATTCGCACCTTCCCCGGCCGTCTCTGGCACAGCGTTATGTACAGCGACTTGCCGATTCGCGAAACCTTCGAAGCCACCACGCCCGGTGCAGAAAAGGCCCCGGAAGTGAAATTCTGATCCGGGGTTGCCCATGCGCGTATTGAAGATGGGCCTGGTGCTGATGCTGTGGCTGTTCGCCGTCAGCGCCCGGGCCGAGTTGACGTTCCCGGCACTGAGCGGGCGCGTGGTGGACGAAGCGCAGATGCTTGAACCCTCGGTGCGCGCGCAATTGAGCCAACAGTTGCAGGCCCATGAACAAGCGACCGGCGAGCAATTGGTGGTGGTCACGCTGCCGGATCTGCAAGGCACTACCATCGAGGACTTCGGCGTTCAGTTGGGGCGGCACTGGGGCATCGGCCAAAAAGACAAGAACAACGGCGCGCTGCTGATCGTCGCCCGGGACGAGCGCAAATTGCGCATCGAGGTCGGCTACGGTCTTGAGGATCGGCTGACCGATGCGCAGACCTCGGTGATCATCCATCAAGTCATCACCCCGGCCTTCAAAAGCGGCAATTTCAGCAAGGGAATCAGCGACGGTGTCGCGGCGATGCTGGTGGTGCTGGGCGGCAATCCGCTGGACGAGCCGTCGACGGTTTATGAGTCGAGCGGTGATCCTTCTGACGACTTCATTTCCCGGCACCCGGCGTTGTTCGTGTTTCTGGTGATGTTGTTCATCCTGACGGTGTTTGTCTGCCAGATGCTCGGTATCCTTCCCGCCGGCCGTGGCGGCTCCGGTGGCGGCGGTGGTTTCGGCGGTGGCGGCGGATTTGGTG
>NZ_JBYSZA010000043.1:0-39565 GCF_058786735.1 Pseudomonas sp. FW305-7 | reverse complement strand
GTCTTCACCAGACTCCCCGCCGAAATCCCACCCACCCCCAGCCGAATATTCCCCAACAAACTCCTTAACTCCCCCTGCTGCGCCGGCGGAAACACCACCGTCACCCCTGCCCGCGCAGGCGTGGCGCCGTACAAGCGGGCCGAGCGATCCGGCACTTCCTCAATCGGGCTCAGCGCCGCCGCCAGTCGCCCTTCAATCACCGTCAACTGCCCCCGCACGCGCAGGATCTCTTCCTGCAACTCCAGCGCCCGCGGCGTTTTATGGCCCTGGCGGTTCTTGTTGTGGGTGATCTGGTTGCGTTCGCGGTTGAGGGTTTTCAGGTAGTCGCGTTCGCGCAGCAATTCCTTGATTGCGGTTTGCAGGGCGGATTGTTCTGCGGGGCTGGCGACGGTGAAGGTCACGCCGCTGGTTTTGGCGGCATCGAAGAGGCGCAATTTCAGCCCTTTGGGCAGGCGTTGGAACAGTTCATCGAGATCGGGGATTTTCTCGCCCGAGAGGTCGAAGCCTTCCAGTACGCGGTTCAGGCCCAGGTTCAGGGCCGGGCTGTAGGTGTCCTGCACAGCGGCCGCGACCGTGCGGCTGTGTTCGGGCATGTCGTCGAGGGCCGGCAGGTGCGGTTGCTCGATCTTTTTCAGTTTCGCCAGCCAGTCCGGCAGGTTGTTGAACGTGGCCATGCCGGCGTTGAACAGGAACGCATATTGCCCGGCCTGCTCAGCTTGCAGGCGCAGCGGCAAGGTGTAGAACAGCGTTCGGGTCAGTTCCGGGTGCTGTTCCAGATAACCGAGCATTTTTTCGCTCGCCGCGTCGCTGCGGCAGAGGTCCTTGAGGCAGGCGTATTCGGTGCTGAGGGCCTGGTGCAGTTGCATCACGTCTTGTGCGTCGTAGTACCACGCTGCGCGGTGGAAGCGGCCGGCGACCAGCAGTTGCGTGCGGTCGGCGGTGATGCGTTCGAGCAGGCGGTTCCAGCGGCCGAGGTCATCGCGCAGCAGATTCAGTCGCTCGTCCATCGCCGGGCGGTCGATCAGGTCGTTGACCCCGCGTTTGCCGCTGAGCACCGGGCCGTCGAGCACATCGCGCATGCGCCGATCCTGATCCTTGCCCAGATCGACCAGCGCTGACAGGTGTCGCTCGACGAAATCTTCGGGGGCGACTGCCTCGAAATACTGACGCGTGTAGTAACGGCGATCCGCCTCGGCGGTGGCGCGGGAGTGGGCGGTGAAGTCTGGCGCGACGCCGTCGAAACGGTTCAGGGCCAGCGACTGATCGAGGGCCTTTTCACGCAGTTGATTCAGTTCCGGCGTCGCATCTGTAGAGGTCGGTTCGACGCTGCCGCCCTTGTTCAAATAATCGAGCAACGCCTTGCGCGTATTCTCACGATCCGGTTCCGGCAACTGCTCGATATCGGCAAACAGGGCTTTGGCCTGCGGTTGGTCACTGGCGTTGGCCAGACTGTCGAAATCTTTGTCGTTGAGCTGGCTGAGGGACTCGATGTAACTGGCCAACAGATAATCACGCTCGCTGTTATCGGCGTTGCTCCACGCCTCGACCCAGCCGACCACGCGGTCCTGATACTCGGCCAGATCGCGCAGCACGCCCAGATCATCGTTGACCAGCAGAAACAGCGTGTCGTCCTGATACGGCCCGCGTACCCGACCGAGAAACTCGCCGATGTGGGCGGCACGAAAACGCTTCGGCTGCTCCCACAAATACGGTTCGCGTTCATGCTCGGGGGCATCGCTGACCTGCACGGCAGGCATCCGTGTTGCGTCCGTTTCAGCGACCGGCTCAGCGCCAGTCGCCACTTCCGCCAGCCATTTTTTCGCCTGAGCAACCGTCAGCAAATGTTCGCCACCGACCAGACAATTCACCGGCCCCAAATCGACTGCCTGCATGAAATGCTCACGCTCCTCAGCGCTGTCCAGCACCTGAGAGCATTTGCGGGCCGTCCACTGCACCTCGGCGAAGCTCACGTACAGCGTACTTTTGCGCGAAAAAATCAGCGCCGGGCGCTCTTCAATGGCGCCGAGCTGATCCTCGTTAACCGTTTTACCCTGATGCAGCAACGCCGTGACAATGCCGTCGAGTACCCGGTATTCGTACAAGTCACCACTGAGGCCGTCGATGATGTACAGCCAGCCGTCGCGCAGCCGGCGGATGCCCATCGGGCGTGCGCTCAGGGTGTACGGCAAATTCAGCTCGGCGCCGGGATCGTGCTCTCTTTCCACCAGGCCGTAACTCAGCGGCAGCAGTTGCACGTGAGTTTGTCGTAGCGGGCACGCCGTGGGAGTAGCAATTGGGGCTTTCGAAGCCGCTGCGGCGTCGAGAATGGCGGGATGGGTCATGGGCATTCCTTCTGGCTGGCCCAGCGCTGCGCCAGATCAGCGGCCAACGCACCACGCTCGCCAGGAGCCAGTAAAAGCCCGGCATGCAAGCCGCACACGCGAAAACCGCTGAAAAAACCTTCTTTATCCCGTAAGAAAACGATGAACCTGCCAACGGTAAGCATCCACATGTCCCTGTGTCTGTTTAAGGCACAGGACTGTGGGGCGTGATGGCTAAATTGGTTAAGTCAGATGAATCGACGCTTTATGTAGGACGGTTCCATTTAGGAAAAGACAGACAGTCTCACGCTAAATGTCCTACAGACATTACTGCAGAAAAAGGCGATCCACTTGTTGCACGGGGTACCGACGTCCTGCCTCAGGCTGTGCCCTTGGCCTGCTGCTCCAGATGCACCTGTAATTCAGGATCAATCTGCAACGCCGCCGCCAGCTCATCCAGATAGTTGCGCTCGGCGTCCTGCTGGTCGTCCACCAGCATCACGCTGGCCAGGTAAATTTCCGCGGCCACCGCCGGGTCGTTGTTTGCCGACTGCGCCACTTCATTGGGGTCAAGGGGCTTGGCGACTTCGTCATCAAGCCACTGCTTCAGCTGCGGATCATCAGTGTGCTTGCCGATCTCACTGCTTATAAGCTGTTTTTCACTATCGTCGATACGCCCGTCAGCCTTGGCCGCCGCGATCAGCGCGCGCAGCACGGCATGGCTGTGTTCTTCGATTTCGGGGCCGGCGAGCAGATTGGCCGTTTGCGGCGTCTGCTGTGGCGCTGCGCTGGCCTGACTGCGTTGCCAGGCCTGATACGCCTGAAACGCCATCATGCCCAACGATGCCAGCGCCGCATAATTGGTGCCCCCGGAACGGCTTTGCGTACCGCCAGCGCCGCCCAAAACGCTGCCCAACCCACCGCCGCCGAGCAAGCCACCGAGCAATCCGCCCAAACCTCCAACCCCTCCGGCAGGCGAGCCGCCGCGAGTGCCGGTGGAGTCCGCGCCACCAAGCAGCCCGCCCAGCAAACCACCGAGGCCACCCAGACCACCACCGGCGGCACCACTTTGTTGACCCGCCGAGGCCTGGCCCCGCAGCAATTGTTCGAGCAAATCGCTGGTATTCATGACGTCATCCTCAAGCATTGGCAGTGACTGCGTCTGGCAACAATAGACCGCTGCGGCCATTGCGCCAGCACCGTTTGGCCGACACAGAAAAGGCCTACAGATTTCGCCTGCGTATTTTTTCAGTGGCGAGCTAAGATTCATGGTGGGTGAACCTTATCCCGGCATGACCGGTCGATAGCTGCAACCCCGACCCGGTTAGCCGGCGCCCTTGCTGTCCAAGGGTGTTACCCGGCTTGCTTCACTTTCTGGAGAACGCCCCCGTGATATCCACCGTCCACATTGCCAGGCTCAAGGCCTGGGGCGCCCATGGCTTTACCGCGACCGGCGTGGTCACGGCGTTTCTGGCCACCCTCGCCCTGCTGGAAAACCAGCCCGTCCACTGCCTGATGTGGCTGGGCGTGGCGCTGATCGTCGACGGCCTCGATGGCGCATTGGCGCGCAAGGTCAATGTGCAATCGGTACTGCCCAGTTTCGATGGCTCGATCCTCGATCTGGTCATCGACTACCTGACTTACGTGTTCATCCCGGCACTGTTTATCTATCGTTATATTCCGCTGCCGGATTACACGCTGTTGCTGACGGTATCACTGATTCTGGTGTCGTCGCTGTTCTGCTTCTGCAACGTCAACATGAAAAGCAAGGACAACTACTTTGTCGGTTTCCCCGCCGCGTGGAACGTGGTCGCACTGTGCCTGTACATCATCGGGCCAGGACCGTGGATCACCTTTCTGACCGTGATCGGCCTGGCGCTGCTGACGGTAACGCGGATGAAGTTCCTCCACCCGTTCCGCGTGCGCCGCTTCATGCCGATCAACATTGCGGTCACGGCAATCTGGCTGTTGTGCAGCTTGTCACTGGTGCTCAATCACCCGGTGATCAATCCAATGGTGATGGGCTTGTGGCTGCTGATGTCGGCGTACTTCCTGGGGATCTGCATCTGGCGCACGGCGCTGGAGTGGTTTGATCGTTCGCAGCTGAAATAGCCCCAAGACATACACAAGAACCTGTGGGAGCTGGCTTGCCAGCGATGACGGAGGGTCAGTCGATATCTTTGTAGTCTGACACACCGATATCGCTGGCAAGCCAGCTCCCACAAGGATCTCCCTTCAGATGAAGGATCGAGTTCGACTCAGCGCTTGCTGATCACCACCTCCAGATACTCGCTCGGCACCACCAGCGAGCCCTCCCCTGCCCGGTTCAAGCGGTTGAGCAAATCTGCCAGATCACTTTCCAGCGCCTGGCCGCTTTCCGGCGGTAATACCGCAAAGGCCTTGTGCACGGGCCCGTACCAATGCCGAAAGATATCGATGAAGTGCGCCGCCGAGCGATAGCGGAAATTGAAGTCGCGGCGAGTCACCTGCACGACGAAATCGCGGTCATCGAAATGCTGGTGGAGCCACGCTTCCGTGCCCCAGTTCGACGGTGGCTGAGCACCGGCCGGCGGTGGCAGATGGCGACCGAGGGTCTTGAACATCTGGCCGACGAAACCTTCCGGCGTCCAGTTGGCCAGTCCGATCCGCCCGCCGCGACAGCAAACCCGCGCCAGTTCGGCCGCCGCCTGGTCCTGATCCGGGGCAAACATCACCCCGAACGTCGACAGCACCGCTGCAAAACTGCCGTCGGCGAACGGCAGTGCTTCGGCGTCAGCGACTTGAAAGGTCACGTCCAGGTGCTCGGCCCGGGCGCGATCCTGGCCGCGCTCCAGCAGGGCTGCCACGTAGTCGGTCGAGGTGACCAGACAGCCGCGCCGCGCTGCCGCCAGTGTTGCGTTGCCGTTACCGGCCGCGACATCCAGCACTTCCTCATCACAACGCAGGTCGCAGGCTTCGGCGAGATTTTCACCGACGATTTGCAAGGTCGTGCCGATCAAGGAGTAGTCGCCGCTGGCCCAAGCGACCTTCTGGCGTTCCTTCAAGGCAGTGAGATCAATCGGGGTACTCATGAAGAGGTGCTCCGCAACAGGTGGAAACTGGCTTCATTCGGCGGTAGTCGGGTCGATCACCGTCATCACCCGCGCCACGCTGTTGGCGGGGAAACCGCCGAGGCGAGCGTGTTCGCGCACCTGCTCTTCATCGGGGGCGATGTACACGCAGTAGATTTTGTCGGCAGTGACGTAACTCTGCAGCCATTGCACCTGTGGCCCGAGTTCACGCAACGCATTGCAGGACGTTTGTGAAACGGCTTTGAGTTCTTGCTCCGACAGCTTTCCGGCCCCTGGAATCTCGCGTTCAATCACGAATTTCGGCATGGCAACCTCGCGTTCTTCTTGTTGTATGGCGTCTGTGGCGGGGCCGGCAGTGGCCCTGCTCGTCCACTATCGCGCCGAGCGCGGCCGGCGTCCCTGCCAGTCGTCTGCAGATTCAGGAAAACCGCGGCTTTGCCGATGAGTGGCGGAAATCTGTTAAGCGGTTGCAACACCCTCGGCATTGCCAGCAGCGGTCGATTGGTTTCTGATGCACGCTCGCCCTCGGAACGGACTCGACTCATGCCTCTGCTTCTCGACTGGCTGGCCAGCCACCCGCAACACAGCGACACCTATGCCGCCTGGATCCACCAGCAATTTCACTACGAATACGCCCATCAACCCTTGGTCGAATGGCAACGGGAATTTGCCGAAGGTCAAAGCAATGGTGACTGGTCTTGCCTGATCGCCTTGGACGGTGAACGACTGGTCGGCGGTGCAGCGCTGGCCCGCGATGATCTCGCGCATCGGCCCGATCTCGGCCCTTGGCTGGCCTGCGTATTCGTCGACCCGGCAGCTCGCGGGCAAGGCTTGGCCGAGCAATTGATCGAAGGGATTTGTCAGGAAGCGAAAAACCGTGGCCTGGCGCGTCTTTATCTGCACACGCAGAGCAAGCAGGACTACTACGGCAAACGCGGCTGGCAGGTGCTGGAGCGTTTTCGCGCCTGGGAAAACGACCAATGGCTCATGGTGCGCGACCTCTGAGCCATTGGCCGGATTGATCAGGCCGCAGGTGCCTTGGCCTCTTCAAGCAATTGCCGAATCACCTGCTCCTGCGCCTCGTAGCGGCCTTCGCCGAAGTGGCTGAAACGCACCTGCCCCTTGGCGTCAATCAGGTAGTGCGCCGGCCAGTACTGGTTATCGAAGTTGCGCCAGATCGCGTAGTTGTTGTCGATGGCCACCGGGTAGGTGATACCCAATTTGCGCACCTGCTCCCTGACGTTGTCGATAATCCGCTCGTAGCCGTATTCCGGGGTGTGCACGCCGATCACCACCAGACCATCCTTTTCGTACTTCTTCGCCCAGTCCTTGACGTACGGCAGGCTGTGCTGGCAGTTGATGCAGTCGTAGGTCCAGAAGTCCACCAACACCACTTTGCCGCGCAGGGATTCGGCGCTGAGTTCCGGCGAGTTGAGCCATTGCACCGCCCCGGCCAGCGACGGCATCGCGCCTTTGCTGTCGTCCATCAGCGAATCGGCGCGAACTTTGCTGACGAGGAAGTCGAGCACTTTCGGCACGTTTTCCAGCACGCTTTTTTCGACTCTGGCGACGCCTTCCGAGGATGTTCCGGCCAATAGGGTTTTATCTGTGCCGGTGGAAATCACGGCCGCCGCCGCGAGTACCGCGACACCAGCGCCACGGCGCAACCAAGCGGTAAACGGGATCGACGGTTTCAAGCGGTTGACCAACCCGCGACCGGCGAAGATCAGCGTGCCCAACGACAACGCACTGCCCGCGCCATAGGCCAGCAACAACAGGCTGGTCTGCGCGTTGGCGCCTTGCAACATGGCGCCCGTGAGGATCACCCCGAGGATCGGCCCGGCACACGGCGCCCACAGCAGCCCGGTGGCGACGCCGATCATCAGCGAGCCCAAGGGGCCGGCCTTTTTCTGCGCATCGGGATCGAGACGATTGCCGAGCCACACAAATGGACGCGCCAGCCAGTCGCCAATACGCGCCGAGATCAGCGACAGCGCGAACAGCGCCATGACGATCAGCGCGATATGGCGTCCGCTGTTACTGGCCTGAATCACCCACTCACTGCTGACCACGGCCAGGCTGGAGATCAGCGCGAAAGTCAGGGTCATGCCGCCGAGGGTCAGCAGGATCGAAGAGCGGCTGCGGTGAGCCCCGGCAAACAGGAACGGCACCACCGGCAGGATGCACGGGCTGAGGACGGTCAAAAGACCGCCGAGGAAAGCGATGAGATACATAAGGGTCACCCTGAATAGATGTGAGCACTGAGCCCTGTGGCGAGGGAGTCAGGCGTTCTGGCTTTCCAGCCTCTGCCCTTGCGGCGTGCGGTTGGAGCCGTCAGCGGCGAGCAAGGCGTCGGCGCCTGGCTTGGTGATAGGCGTCAGTTGAAAACAGCTGTTGCCATGGCAGCTATGCTGTTCGACCGCAGCGTTGGCATGCGCGGCGACACCGGCGAAAGAGAAAGCAACGGCAGTGAGGAGACGAGAGAGGTTATTCATGGTTCTTTCCTGCAAAAAAGTGACGAATCAGTTGTCGTTGTTGCAGTCGTCAGCAAACTTGCGGTAATCCAGCACGTGGGTTTTGTTGGCCGAATCCAGGTATGTCATGCGCGCATCAATGACGCCGCACATCACCGAATTGTCCTGGGTCAGCGAGATCACTTTCTGGATGTCCAGGTGCGTGCCGTAGTTGTAGGTTTGTGGAGTAACAGTGGCTTCGGCGCGGGCCGACAGGGTGCAGATGTTCAGGGCGGCAAACAGGCAGGCGGCGATAACCGATGTATTTTTCATGGCGTGTTCCTCAAGGCTTCAGTGGGTTTGAGCCGAGGCGTTATGGTGTGCCTCGATGGAGCTCATTGAAGCCTCGCGAGGTATCGCGTATGTGTCGGAAACGAGCGGCTATAAATGGCTATGTATCCCTGCCGCCCGGGGATACACAGCGATACAAAAGCCTGAAAAAATCGTCTTTTTGCGTTCCCCTGTATCGTCTGTGACGCCAGATACACTGCAATACAAACGCAGGCAGGCGAGCGCGTAAAGGCTCGATAGACTGCACGGCATTCCCCCTTTAAAGAGGCCTGGCCCGATGGAACATGTCGATCACATTCTCATCGTCGACGACGATCGCGAAATTCGCGAACTGGTCGGCAACTACCTGAAGAAAAACGGCCTGCGCACCACCGTAGTCGCCGATGGCCGGCAGATGCGCAGCTTTCTCGAGGCCAACACCGTCGACCTGATCGTGCTCGACATCATGATGCCCGGTGACGATGGCCTGCAGCTGTGCCGCGAATTACGCGTGGGCAAACACAAGGCCACGCCGGTGCTGATGCTCACCGCCCGTAACGATGAAACCGACCGCATCATCGGCCTCGAAATGGGCGCCGACGACTACCTGACCAAACCCTTCGCCGCCCGTGAATTGCTGGCCCGGATCAACGCCGTGCTGCGCCGCACGCGGATGCTGCCGCCGAACCTGGTGGTCACCGAAGCCGGCCGTTTGCTGGCGTTCGGCCGTTGGCAGCTGGACACCTCGGCTCGCCATCTGCTCGACAAGGACGGCACCATGGTCGCCCTCAGCGGTGCCGAGTACCGCTTGCTGCGGGTGTTTCTCGATCACCCGCAACGGGTGCTCAGCCGCGATCAATTGCTCAACCTGACCCAGGGCCGCGACGCCGATCTGTTTGATCGCTCGATTGATCTGCTGGTCAGCCGCTTGCGCCAGCGCCTGCTGGATGACGCCCGCGAACCGGCCTACATCAAGACCGTGCGCAGCGAAGGCTATGTGTTTTCACTGCCGGTCGAGATCCTAGGTGCCCCGGCATGAGCCTCAACCTGCACTGGCCGCGCACTCTCGCCTCGCGGGTGTCGCTGATTTTCCTGATCGGTCTGATCCTCGCCCAGGCGCTGTCGTTCGGCGCGCAGTATTACGAGCGTTACCAGAGCGCGAAAAACACCATGCTGGGCAATCTGGAAACCGACGTCTCGACCTCGATTGCGATCCTCGACCGCTTGCCCGCCGAGGAGCGCCCGGCGTGGCTCAAGCGTCTGGCGCGGACCAACTACGGGTATCTGTTGAGCGAAGGCGAACCCGGTACGCCCCTCGGGCCGGGCGAGGTGCCGATTGCAGTCACCTCGATCACCGATGCCATCGGCGACCAATACCCGTTGACCTTCACCGACATTCCCGGCCCGCGAAAGCACTTCCAGGGCCATTTGCGCCTGAGCGACGGCAGCCCGGTGACCATCGACGTGCGCCCCTCGATGGTGCCGCTGTCGCCCTGGTTGCCAGCGGTATTGCTCGGCCAACTGGCCTTGATGATTGCCTGCACCTGGCTGGCGGTGCGCATTGCCATTCGCCCCCTCACCCGCCTGGCGAACGCCGTGGAAACCCTCGACCCCAACGCCCACCCGATTCATCTGGACGAGAAAGGCCCGAACGAAGTGGTCTACGCCGCCCGCGCGTTCAACGCGATGCAGGCGCGGATTGCGGACTATCTGAAAGAGCGCATGCAACTGCTGGCCGCGATCTCCCATGACCTGCAAACCCCGATCACACGGATGAAACTGCGCGCCGAATTCATGGACGACTCGGCGGAAAAAGACAAACTGTGCAACGACCTCGGCGAGATGGAACACCTGGTGCGCGAAGGCGTGGCCTACGCCCGCAGCATCCATGGTTCGACCGAAGAAAGTCGGCGCACCAACATGGATTCCTTTCTCGAAAGCCTGGTGTTCGACTATCAGGATATGGGCAAAGACGTGCAGCTTGTCGGCAAGAGTGAGGCAGTCGTCGACACCCGTCCGCACGCGTTGCGCCGGGTGTTGGTCAATCTGACCGACAACGCCCTGAAATTCGCCGGCGCCGCTGAAGTGTGGGTCGAAGCGAACAAGGGCAGCCTGTCGATCACCGTCATGGATCGCGGTCCGGGGATTGCCGAAGCGGAACTCGCGCAGGTGATGCAGCCGTTCTACCGCGTGGAAAACTCGCGCAACCGCGATACCGGCGGCACCGGGCTGGGTCTGGCGATCGCTCAGCAACTGGCGATGGCCCTGGGCGGCTCGCTGACTCTGAGCAATCGCCAGGGCGGCGGCTTGTGCGCCGAACTCAAGCTGCCGCTGAGGTCCTGAAAACACCTGAATACCTGTGGGAGCGGGCTTGCCCGCGAAGGCGTCTGGACAGTCAATGAAGAGGTTGACTGTGCCGGCCTTTTCGCGGGCAAGCCCGCTCCCACAGAGTCTTGCGGTGACTTAAAGAATCCCGACAACGCCGCTTTCATGCATTTGCTGCAACAGCGCCAAACCGCTATCCATGAACGACGCGTCCGCCAACAGCCCCGCCTCCTGCGCCAAACCCTGCAACTGCTTACGCCCGGTCAATCCCGCAAACTCGCCGATGCGCTGCAATAACCGCCAGGTCAGCGGGCTCAGCTCCGAGAATTTCACGCTGAAATCCGCCTCCCGCCGCACCAGCAACAACGTCGGTTGTTGCGGTGCGACCGAGGGTTGGTGATCCGGCCCGAGCAACTGCACCGGCCACGTATACGCCAGTGGCCACGCCAGTGCCGAGACCTGCAATGGCCGCTCCAGTAACAACTGCGCATCCGTCGCCGGCAACGGCTCGGCGTCGGACTGCTGCAGGACCATCTCGACCCATTCGTAATGCGCCAGCTCCAGCAGAAACGCCGGCCACTGACCTTCACGCAACACGTCAGGCTGCGCGGCAAGATAGTCGAGGAACGCTTCGGCAATCTCAGAAAATTTCGGCGTTTGTGCGCGATAGTCGCGCAAAAAACCGCTAACCAGCAGGTTCCAGCGTTGTTTGCCGATGATCCGGATCAGTACCGGAAAAGTGCCACTCAACAATTGCGAAAGATTGTTGAACAGCAGATCGCGGTAGACATTGACCCGCGCGATGTTCATATCGGCGGGTGGTGGTTGATGGTCAGGATCACGCAGATAGCACGTCAACGCCTGTTGTTGCTGTTGAAGGTTATCCACGCTGAACTCCTGCACCTTGCAGACGGCGGATGGTCTGTAGCTCGGCGACCAGTTCGCTGAACGCCGGAAAATGGAAATCCCGCTCGAGCAAGGTCGGCTGCACGCCAAACCGGGCATAAGCCTCGGCCAGCAATGACCAGACCACGGGTTTTACCGAGGCGCCATGGGTGTCGATCTTGAGTGTGTCGGACTCATCGAAATGCCCGGCCACGTGCATCCCGACCACCCTGCCCGGCTCGATCCGCGCGAGGAATTCCTGTGGATCAAAGCCGTGATTGATCGAGTTGACGTAGACATTGTTGACGTCCAGCAGCAGGTCGCAATCGGCCTCGCGCAGCACGGCGTTGGTGAAGGTCACTTCGTCCATGTCCTGGCGCGGGGCCGCATAGTAGGAGACGTTTTCCACCGCCAGACGCCGCCCGAGGATGTCTTGGGATTGGCGGATACGCGCGGCAACATGGCGCACGGCTTCCTCGGTGAACGGCAAGGGCAGCAGGTCGTAGAGATGGCCGTCGTCGCTGCAATAACTCAGATGCTCGCTGTAATACCGGACCTGGTGATGATCGAGAAATACCCGTACCTCTTGCAGAAAACTGGTATCCAGCGGCGCCGAACCGCCCAGCGATAACGACAACCCGTGACACGATAGCGGATAACGCTCGGCCAGTTCGCGCAGCGCCGCGCCATAGGCGCCGCCGACGCCGATCCAGTTTTCCGGGGCGACTTCGAGAAAATCAAAATCGCCGGCACGGGCGACGAGCAAGTCTTTCAACAGACCACGGCGCAGGCCCAGACCGACGCCGGGTTGCCTTGATGCTGGGGGGATTTGCATGGGGGTTGACCTCACTTGATTGGCCAACCCAGTTGAACCGACGGCTGTATCGCTGCTGTGTTCAGCCAACCGGGGATTTGCCGCCCTGTGTATCCCCCGACCGGCGCGATACATAGCCATACAATCTCCCTCATCAAACACCGCCCCCTGTGGGAGCTGGCTTGCCAGCGATAGCGGTGTATCAGGCAGCAAGTCAGTGGCTATGCCTACGCCATCGCTGGCAAGCCAGCTCCCACAGGTTTTTCAGTGCCCACAAATTCAGCGTCTATCCCGGACGAGGGCTAGACTCTTTCATTACCCAGTCGAGGGGGCCGCAGGACTTTTGCCGTGCCCTGCCCGTTTCCATGACCACCGCCCGGTGGCGCATGCCTTGACCCTCTACGTCGCCGGACTGTGATCCTGTTTCAGGAGCACATGTGATGGACGAGTCCCGACTCAACGAATTCATGGGCAAACTGGTCAACGACATGGGCGGCGCGGCGATGCTGGCCAATGTCATCGTCGGCGAGGAGCTCGGGCTGTACCGGGCGATGGCCGACAGTCAGCCGATCAGCCCCGATACCCTCGCGGCAAAAACCCACTGCAATCCACGTCTGGTCCGCGAATGGCTCAGCGCCCACGCCGCGTCGGGCTACATGGAGCACCGCGACGGTCAATTCCGTTTGCCGGAAGAACACGCCCTGGCGCTGGCCGTAGAAGACTCGCCGGTATACGTCGCTGGAGGGCTCGGCGTGGTGGCGTCGTTTTTCCATGACAAGGACAAACTGGTCAAAGCCATGCGCGGCAACGGCGCCCTGCCCTGGGGCGATCACCACCCGTGCATGTTCACCGGCACTGAACGGTTTTTCCGCCCCGGCTATAAGGGCCACTTGATCGCCGAATGGCTGCCGGCACTGGAGGGGGTCGTGGCGAAACTGGAGGATGGCGCGAAAGTCGCTGACATCGGCTGCGGCCATGGTGCCTCGACGGTGATCATGGCCCAGGCGTTTCCCAACTCGCGCTTCGTCGGCTACGACTACCATGCGCCGTCGATCACCGTCGCCACCCAACGCGCCGAAGAAGGTGGGGTCAGCAGCCGGGCGAAATTCTTCCAGGGCACGGCGAAAAGCTATCCGGGCAACGATTACGACCTGATCTGCTATTTCGACTGCCTGCACGACATGGGCGACCCCGTCGGCGCCGCCCGCCACGCCTACGACTCGCTGAAGGATGACGGCACGGTATTGCTGGTCGAGCCATTCGCCAACGACACGCTGGACGACAACATCAACCCGGTCGGTCGGTTGTTCTACGCGGCTTCGACCTTTATATGCACACCGAACTCGCTGTCACAGGAAGTTGGCCTCGGGCTCGGTGCGCAAGCAGGGGAAATGCGTCTGCGCAAAGTCTTTGCCGAGGCCGGGTTCAAGCGTTTCAGGCGTGCAACGCAAACGCCGTTCAACCTGATTCTGGAGGCGCGCAAATAAATCATCGGGACTGAAAACAATACATACCCTGTGGCGAGGGAGCTTGCTCCCGCTGGGTCGCGAAGCGGCCCCAAAGGATGGGCCTGCTGCGCAGTCCAGCGGGAGCAAGCTCCCTCGCCACAGGGGTCGGTGCTAACCTGCAAGGCATTCACTCTGCCTGGAGCGCCGACCATGCTCGACAGCCCGATCCGCGAACAGCTCGACACCCTGCAACAGGCGATGGCCGATGGCGATTTTCTGGTGCTGACCGGTGCCGGCATCAGCACACCCTCGGGCATCCCTGATTACCGCGACAGCGACGGTGTGCGCCGTGGCCGCCAGCCGATGATGTATCAGGAATTCCTCGCTGCCCCCGAGTCACGCCGCCGCTATTGGGCACGGGCGATGCTCGGCTGGCCGCGAGTACGTCAGGCGCAGCCGAATGCCGCGCACGAAGCGCTGGCCAGTTTGCAGAGTCATGGGCGCATCAGTGGCTTGATTACGCAAAACGTCGACACCTTGCACGATCAGGCTGGCAGTCACGACGTGATCGAACTGCACGGCAGTCTGCATCGCGTGCTCTGCCTGGATTGCGGGCAGCGCAGTGAGCGCGATTCGATTCAGCGTTTGATGGAACAGCAGAATCCGTATCTGGCCGGCGTCGATGCGGTGCAGGCACCGGACGGCGATACCCTGCTCGACCCGGCGTTCGAAGCGCGGTTTCAGGTGCCGCACTGCCCCCATTGCGCGGGTGAGCGGATGAAACCCGATGTGGTGTTTTTCGGCGAAAACGTCGCCCAGGCCACCGCGGCACGGGCCATGGCGGCGGCAGAAACGGCGGCGGGGATGCTGGTGGTGGGGTCTTCGTTGATGGCGTATTCGGCGTTTCGTCTGTGCCGGGTGATTGCGGATCGCGGCAAGCCGTTGATTGCGATCAATCTGGGCAAGACCCGGGCGGATGACTTGCTCGACTTGAAGATCGAGGCTTCCTGCGAACAGCTCCTGCCGTTGCTATCGCAACAGTTCATCTCCTGAACACATAAATCCCCTGTAGGAGTGAGCCTGCTCGCGATAGCGTCTTGTCAGCCAACATCATTGCTGACTGAAACACCGCTATCGCGAGCAGGCTCGCTCCTACAGGTTCAGTGTTCGGTTTTGAGGATATCGAACAACGCCTGGGCCGCCGCCGACAGTTCATTGCCCGGCTCGGTCAACACGCCAATCGCCCGTTCCACCGAATCATTCAACGTCAGGCAGCGCGCGCCCAATTCCTGCATCTGTTCAGCGCACAATGCCGGCACCGCGCTCACTCCCAGCCCACTGGCCACCATCCGCCCGACCGTTGCCAGTTGATGGCTCTCGAACTCCACCGGCAACTTCATACCCCGGGCCTGCAAGTGCTCCTCAAGCATCACCCGCACCGTGGACGGTCGCTGCAAGGTAATGAACGGTTCCTGCAGCAACGTCTGCCAGTCGATTTCGCTGCGGGCGGCCAGCGGCGAATCCTGCGGCACCACCGCAACGAAGCGGTCCAGATAAAGCGGGGTAAACGTCATAGACGTGTTCTGCATGGGTTCGAACGCCACGCCCAGCTCAACCTGGCGATCACGAACCATCTCCAGCACTTGTTCGTTGATCACGTCATTGACCGTCACGTTAACGTTCGGATAGCGCGCCCGAAAGGTCTTGAGGATCGGCGGCAGCAGGTTGCCGGCAAACGATGGCATCGCCGCCAGCGTCACCCGCCCGCGTTGCAGGCTGAAGCGCTGACGCATTTCGTCTTCGGCGTTGTCCCAGTCGGCGATCAGACGCCGGGCCAGCGGCAGCAGCGATTCGCCCTCGGCGGTCAGGGCGACGTTGCGGGTATTACGGCTGAACAGGCGCCCGCCGAGGCCCTCCTCCAAGGCTTTGATGGTCAGGCTCAGCGCTGATTGCGAGAGGTGCAGACGCTCGCCAGCCACGGCGAAACTGAGGCTTTGGGCGACAGCGAGAAAGGCGCGGATCTGTTTGATGGTCATAATGAAGCCTCAGGATTCTCGTGCATGATCGTTCCCACGCTCCGCGTGGGAATGCTGCCCGTGACGCTCTGCGTCACTGGACGCGGAGCGTCCATGGATGCGTTACCACGCGGAGCGTGGGAACGATCAACCCTAACGTGGCGCTTTGATGAGTTTTATCTATTAATCAACCTTAAAAATCAACTTAACAAATATATCGCCCGGCGCGACACTCCAGTCATTCGGCTAGCCAGCCGCCCGCAAATAATAAAAGAGGTGCATATGGCAGGTTTCGACAAGCGCGTGAGTTCCTACGAGGAAGCCCTCGCCGGGCTGGAGGACGGCATGACCGTCATCGCCGGCGGCTTTGGTCTGTGCGGCATTCCGGAAAACCTGATCGCCGAGATCAAGCGCAAAGGCACCCGCGACCTCACCGTCGTTTCCAACAACTGCGGCGTCGACGGTTTCGGCCTCGGCGTGCTGCTCACCGACCGCCAGATCAGCAAGGTGATCGCCTCTTATGTTGGCGAAAACAAGCTGTTCGAAGAGCAACTGCTCAAAGGCGAAATCGAAGTCATCCTGACCCCGCAAGGCACCCTCGCCGAGAAGATGCGCGCAGGCGGCGCCGGCATCCCGGCCTTCTTCACCGCCACCGGTGTCGGCACGCCTGTCGCCGAAGGCAAGGAAGTGCGCGAGTTCAAAGGTCGCAAGTACCTGATGGAAGAGTCCATCACCGGCGACTTCGCCATCGTCAAAGGCTGGAAAGCCGACCACTTCGGTAACGTCATCTACCGTCATACCGCGCAGAACTTCAACCCGCTGGCCGCCACTGCCGGCAAGATCACCGTGGTCGAAGTCGAAGAAATCGTCGAGCCCGGCGAGCTGGATCCGTCGCAGATCCACACCCCCGGCATCTACGTCGATCGGGTCATTTGCGGCACGTTCGAAAAACGCATCGAACAGCGCACCATCCGCAAATAATTCAGGCTGACGGAGAATAAGAACATGGCACTTTCCCGCGAACAAATGGCTCAGCGCGTCGCCCGCGAAATGCAGGACGGCTACTACGTGAACCTCGGTATCGGCATTCCGACCCTGGTCGCCAACTACATCCCCGAAGGCATGGAAGTCATGCTGCAATCGGAAAACGGCCTGCTCGGCATGGGCCCGTTTCCGACGGAAGACACTATCGATGCCGACATGATCAACGCCGGCAAACAGACCGTGACTGCACGCATCGGCGCGTCGATTTTCAACTCGGCCGAATCCTTTGCGATGATCCGCGGCGGCCATGTCGACCTGACCGTGCTGGGCGCGTTTGAAGTCGACGTCGAAGGCAACATCGCCTCGTGGATGATTCCCGGCAAACTGGTCAAGGGCATGGGCGGCGCCATGGATCTGGTGGCGGGCGCCGACAATATCATCGTGATCATGACCCACGCCTCCAAGGACGGTGAGTCGAAACTGCTATCCAAATGCAGCCTGCCGCTGACCGGCGCCGGCTGCATCAAGCGTGTGCTGACCGACCTCGCCTATCTGGAAATCGAAAATGGCGCTTTTGTCCTCAAGGAACGCGCACCTGGCGTCAGCGTCGAGGAAATCGTCGCCAAAACCGCTGGTAAACTGATCGTCCCGGATCACGTACCGGAAATGCAGTTCGCTGCCGAGTGAGGAATTCGAAAATGCAAGATGTCGTCATTGTTGCCGCCACGCGTACCGCGATCGGCAGTTTCCAGGGCTCCCTGGCCAGTGTTTCCGCTGTAGATCTGGGCGCTGCGGTGATCCGTCAGTTGCTGGAGCAGACCGGCCTGGACGGTGCTCAGGTGGATGAAGTGATCATGGGTCAGGTGCTGACTGCCGGCGCCGGCCAGAACCCGGCGCGTCAGGCCGCGATCAAGGCTGGCCTGCCCCACGCCGTACCGGCCATGACCCTGAACAAGGTGTGCGGCTCGGGCCTGAAGGCTCTGCACCTCGGTGCGCAAGCTATCCGTTGCGGCGACGCCGACGTGATCATCGCCGGCGGCCAGGAAAACATGAGTTTGTCCAACTACGTGATGCCGGGCGCCCGCACCGGTTTGCGCATGGGCCACGCGCAAATCGTCGACACCATGATCAGCGACGGTCTGTGGGATGCGTTCAACGATTACCACATGGGCATCACCGCCGAGAACCTGGTCGACAAGTACGAGATCAGCCGCGAACAGCAAGACGCCTTCGCTGCCGCGTCCCAACAGAAAGCCGCCGCTGCCATCGAGGCCGGGCGCTTTGTCGATGAAATCACCCCGATCCTGATTCCGCAGCGCAAAGGTGATCCGATTGCGTTCAAGGTTGACGAGCAACCGCGTGGCGATACTACCGCCGAGTCGCTGGCGAAATTGCGCCCGGCGTTCAAAAAGGACGGCAGCGTCACTGCCGGCAACGCTTCGTCGCTGAACGACGGCGCTGCAGCGGTGATCTTGATGAGCGCCGAAAAAGCCAAAGCGTTGGGCCTGCCGGTGCTGGCGACCATTGCCGCTTACGCCAACGCCGGTGTCGATCCGGCAATCATGGGCATCGGCCCGGTTTCGGCCACCCGTCGCTGCCTGGCCAAGGCCGGCTGGGACATTGGCCAACTCGACCTGATCGAAGCCAACGAAGCCTTCGCCGCGCAGTCGCTGGCGGTGGCCAAAGATCTGCAATGGGATCTGGACAAGGTCAACGTCAACGGCGGCGCGATCGCGCTGGGTCACCCGATTGGCGCGTCGGGTTGCCGCGTACTGGTGACCCTGCTGCATGAAATGATCAAACGTGATGCGAAAAAGGGTCTGGCGACCCTGTGCATCGGTGGCGGTCAGGGCGTAGCCCTGGCGCTGCAACGCGTGTAACGAGCAATACAGACAGCGGGCGGATCCACGACATCCGCCCGCTGCCTGCCCTGCTTAGCTGCATTCCTGCAGGGGATTGTGTCGGTTACAAATCAAAAGTGTGGGAGCGAGCCTGCTCGCGAAGGAGCCCGTCCAGTCAGTGAAATCTATGGCTTGCGCAGCAGATACGTATCCATGATCCACCCATGCTCCAGCCGCGCAGCCTTGCGCACCCGTTCGATTTCATCCGCCACCTCCCCCAGCTTGCCGCTGATCAGGATCTCATCCGGCGTCCCCAGGTAAGCCCCCCAGTAAATCTCGGTCTGCGGATCAGCCACATGGTGGTAGGAATCTTCAGCATCGAGCATCACCACCAGACTGTCCGCGTCACTGACCTTGCCAGCCGCCAACCGCCGGCCCGTGGTGATTTCCACCGAGTTTCCGATGGTGTTCAGCGGCACCTTGTGCTGCGCGGCCAGCGCCTGAACGCTGGTAATCCCGGGGATCACTTCAAACTCGAAGGCACAGCGGCCTTGCGCAAGAATCGCCTGCAAAATCCGAACAGTGCTGTCATACAACGCCGGATCGCCCCACACCAGAAAACCGCCGCACTCACCGTCAGACAATTCGTCATTGATCAGCCGTTCGAAGGTTTGCTGCTTGGCGCGGTTGAGATCATCAACGCTGGCGCTGTAGTCCACATCACCGCGCTCACGCTCCGGGCTGTGGGCCTCGGCGAAGCGGTACGTCGGATCGGTGATATAGCGCTCGCAGATTTCGCGACGCAGATCGATCAGTTTGTCCTTGCTCTGGCCTTTATCCATCAGAAAGAACACATCCACGCGGTTCAGCGCTTTCACCGCCTGCATCGTGATGTAGTCCGGATTACCGGCGCCGATGCCAATCACCAACAGTTGTTTCATCAGCGTGCTCCTTCAAGGTCGAGACCGGGCAAGCGCAGTCGCCAGAGACCGGTAAAGCGCAATTCGATCACCGACAGCGGCTCGACATCAATGCAATGAAAGGCTGAGCCGCCCATCATCTGGATCAGCGCGGCGCGGATGACAAACGGATGGGTGACTGCCACCACGTGGCCCGGCGTGACTTGCAAACTTTGCAGCCACGCTGCCACACGTTCACAAAGCTGGGCCACCGATTCACCACCATGAGGCGTGGCGTGGGGATCTTCCAGCCAGGCCTGCAGCGCCGCGTCTTCCTCACGCTGCAGATCCTTGATCGCCCGGCCGTGCCACCGCCCCCAATCACAATCGCGCAGCGCCTCTTCGACTTGCGCATCGGCACCGAACCACCGAGCCGTCTGGCGAGTGCGCAATTCAGGGCCGCAGATCAGGCGTCGTGGGGCTGCGAAACGCCCGGCCAGCGAGTCAGAAGCCAGCGCAGTGTTTTCAACAGGCTCATTCGTAGGAAAACACGCCAATTTTTGTGCGACGGTTCGCGCATGGCACATCAGGGTCAAACAGGTGGTCTGCACGATCATTCACTCTGTCGATAGTCATGAAAATCCACGGCGCAATGCCGAATCGAGGGTAATTGTGCCGTAAACCGGGGGTTCAGGGGGGCTTGATGCAATGTCGCGAAAAAGTGACTTAAGCGCAAAAACGGTAATGTCTGACATGGCTGTGGGCAATGGACTACAAGACCTGTCGACTCCGGTGTAGCCCTTGTTACACGGGCGTCTTGCTCCATTTTGGGGCCTTTTCAACAGCACGAAGAATTCACTAGACATGTAGCGCCAGTTACATAAATACTGTTTTAACGGATTGTGAAGCGAATTCGACACACCCATCCAGCAGGAGCCAGGATGCCCCCTCTCAGAGACTTGATCACCGACCCCGGCCTCGATCTTACGCCGTCGGAACGTAAAGTCGTGCGCGCCTTGCTGGACCAGTACCCGAGAAACGGCCTGGGGCCGATGGCGCGTCTGGCCGAACATGCCGGAGTCAGCGATCCGACCATCGTACGGCTGGTAAAAAAACTCGGTTTCGGCGGTTACGCCGAATTCCAGGATGCGCTGCTCAGCGACATGGACCATCGCCTGCGCTCGCCTCGTACGTTGTTGCAACCTCGCGCGCAACAGCACAAGGATGACGCCTGGAGCCACTATCTGGCTGACAGCCATCGCTTGTTGGTCGATACACAATCGCTGACCCAGCCTGAAGATGTGCGCATCCTCACCGACTGGCTGCTTGATGCCCGGCATCAGGTGTACTGCTTCGGCGGGCGTTTCAGCAGCCTGATGGCGACTTACCTGCTCAATCACTTGCGCCTGCTGCGCCCCGGTTGCTTTGCCCTGGAGGACAACGCGCAACTGCCGGATCGACTGTTCGATCTGCAACGTCAGGACGTGGTGCTGGTGTTCGACTACCGCCGCTATCAGACCCAGGCCCTGCGCGTCGCCAGTGCGGCGAAAAACAATAGCGCACGCGTGGTGTTGTTCACTGACATCTACGCCTCGCCGCTGCGCGAAATGGCCGACCTGATCATCAGCGCCCCGGTGGAATCGGCCTCACCGTTCGACACCATGGTGCCGGCGCTGGCACAGGTCGAAGCGCTGATCGCCTGTCTGACCCTGCGCACCGACAATCTGGCCGATCGCCTGGAAGGCATCGACGCCCTGCGCAACGACTTCAACACCCACCTGCTGGAGGATAAATAAGGATGTTCAGCCTTCCCCACCGCTCGCCGCGGGACTTGCCCTTTGTCACCGATCACACTGCGTTGTTGTTGGTGGACATGCAGCGTGCCTGGCTCGAACCGCAGTTCGACCCGCACCTGAACGGCCCGGACGCCGAGTATTTCCTGACCCGTGCACACATGCAGGTGGTGCCCAATCAGCGACGTTTGCTCAGCGCCTTTCGCGAAGCGCGGCAGAACGTGCTCCATACCATTATCGAAAGCCTGACCGCCGACGGCCGCGACCGCTCGCTGGATCACAAGCTGTCGGATATGCATCTGCCCAAGGGCAGCGTGCAGGCGCGGATCATCGAAGACCTGACCCCGGTGGAAAATGAAATCGTCCTGCCGAAAACCTCTTCCGGGGTCTTCAACTCGACCAACATCGACTACGTGCTGCGCAACCTTGAAACCCGTCACCTGATCATCGCCGGCATTGTCACCGACCAGTGCGTGGACATGGCCGTGCGTGACGCCGCCGACCGCGGCTATCTGGTAACGCTGGTCGAAGACGCCTGCGCCACCTACACCCCGGCGCGACATGACGCCTGCCTCAACGCGATCAAGGGCTATTGCTGGATCACCGACACGCAAACCGTGCTCGGCCGGTTGCAGGAGATGCGGCCATGAGCGCCCGCCTGACGCCGTTGCCGATGACCACCATCGTCACCACCGACCTGATCGGCATCACCCGTGGCCGCTCGTTTCCCACCGATGAGCTGGAACACTACCAAGCCGCCGGTTGTGGCTGGGTGCCGGCCAACAGCGCGCTGACGCCGCAGGACATCATTGCCTCGACCAATCCGTGGGGCGCCTATGGCGACTTGCGTCTGATCCCCGACCTGAGCAGCCGCGTTACCGTCAGCAACGGCCCGGATCCCGAAGCGCCCGCGCTGGACTTTATCCATGGCGACATCCGCGAAACCGATGGCCGGCCGTGGGGTGCCTGCCCGCGCACGCTGTTGCGCGACGAAATCGAACGCTATCGCGATCAACTCGGCTTGCAGGTCAATGCCGCGTTCGAACATGAATTCAACCTGCACGCAGGCTTTGCCGAACACCTGGCGTTTTCCCTCGAAGCCCAGCGCCAGGGCGCCGAATTCGGTGGCTGGCTGCTCAGCGCCTTGCGTGCCGGCGGTGTCGAACCGGAAATGTTCCTGCCTGAATACGGCAAGCACCAATACGAAATCACCTGCCGCCCGACGCTTGGCGTCGCCGCGGCGGATCGTGCGGTCAATGTGCGCGAGATCACCCGCGAGATCGCCCGGCAAATGGGCCTCGACCTGAGCTTCGCGCCGAAAACCGCAGCCGACGCGGTGTGCAACGGCGTGCACCTGCACGTCAGCCTGCTCGATCTGGCCGGCCAGCCGATGCTCTACGACGCCGGCACCAGCAATGGCCTGTCGACCCTCGGCCAGCATTGGGCGGCGGGCATCCTGCATTACTTGCCGGCGTTGTGTGCGTTCACCGCACCGACGCCGGTGTCGTACGAGCGTTTGCAGCCGCACCACTGGAGCGCGTCGTACGCCTGCCTCGGCCAACAGAACCGTGAAGCTGCGTTGCGCATTTGCCCGACCGTGACCCTCGGCGGCAAACCCGTAGCCACGCAATTCAACGTCGAGTTCCGCGCCATGGACGCCACCGCCTCGCCGCACCTGGCCATGGCCGCACTGTTGATTGCCGGACGCCTGGGCATCGAACAGCGTCTGGCCTTGAACGCGATCACCGATGAAATGCCCGATTCACTCAACGACGAGCAACGCAAGGCCCGGGGCATCGTCGCCCTGCCCGCCTCGCTGGCCCAGGCCCTGGATTGCCTGCGCGACAGCGCCGCCTTCAACGAATGGCTGCCCAAGCCGTTGCTCGACACTTACCACGCCCTGAAAACCGAGGAACTGGCGCTGACGGAACAGCTCTCGCCCGCTGACCTGTGTGAACACTATGCACGCCTGTACTGAATCCGCCGAGCTGGGGTTGTACACCCGACCGGTCTACAACCTGAGCCGCGCCGACTCGACGCACCCGTTGATTCTGGTGTGCGAGCACGCCAGTCGTTACATACCCGAGGCCCTGAACAATCTGGGCCTGGACGATGTCGCCGCCCGTGAACACATCGCGTGGGACATCGGTGCGCTGCAACTGGCCGAGCGATTGTCGGAGCAACTCGGCGCAACGCTGCTGAGCGCCAACTATTCGCGGCTGCTGATCGACCTCAATCGCCCACGGCATGCCCCCGACAGCATTCCCGCGCAGAGCGAGATCTATCAGGTGCCGGGCAACCGTGAGCTGGACGAAGCCGCGCGCGAATACCGTCGGCAGACGCTGTTCAAACCGTTCCACGCGCGTTTGCAGACACTGATCGACGAGCGCATCGCCAAGGGCCAACCGGTGCGAGTGGTCGGGATTCACAGTTTCACCCCGGTGTACTACGGCCAGCCACGCCCACTGGAAATCGGCGTGCTGTTCGGCCAGGCCAAGGCCTATGCCCAGCGTTTGCTCGACGGTCTCGAAAAACACCCGCTGAAAGTGGCCGGCAACCAGCCGTACAAGATCGATCCGCTGGGCGATATGACCGTGCCCGTGCATGGCGATGCTCGGGGTCTGGATTCAGTGCTGATCGAGGTGCGCAACGACTTGCTGCGCAATCCCGAGGACGTGGCGCGCTGGGCTGGGTATCTGGCGCCATTGCTGTAAGAAAAAACGCCTGTAGAGACTGCTGATGCTGTAACGGATTACCGATAGAACAACTAAAAAACAATCGATGGCTGACAAGGAGTTGCGCTTCATGGAAATTGAAGAATTCGGCTACAAGCAAGAGTTGAAACGTAGCCTGACCCTCACCGACCTGGTGGTCTACGGGATGATCTTCATGATCCCCATCGCCCCGTTCGGTGTGTATGGCTACGTCAACGCCGAGGCACCGGGGATGGTGCCGCTGGCGTACATCATCGGCATGGTGGCGATGCTGTTCACGGCGTTGAGCTACGGCAGCATGGCCAAGGCTTTTCCGATTGCCGGTTCCGTGTACTCCTACGCGCAACGCGGCCTCAATCAACACGTCGGCTTCATCGCCGGCTGGCTGATGCTGCTCGATTACCTGCTGATTCCGCCGCTGCTGTATGTGTATGCGGCCATGGCGCTCAATCACTTGTATCCGGACATTCCGAAAGTCGGCTTCATTCTGGCGTTTCTTGTCAGCGCGACCTTCGTCAACCTGCGCGGCATCACCTTCACCGCACGGATGAACATCATTTTCCTGCTGGCGCAATTGGTGGTGCTGGGGATCTTCCTGTTCTACGCCTGGAACGCCTTGCACAACGGCGGCGGTAACGGTGAGCTGACCCTGGCGCCGCTGTATCACCCGGAAACCTTCAACTTCGCCCTGCTGATGCAAGCGGTATCGATCGCAGTACTGTCGTTCCTCGGCTTCGATGCGATTTCCACCCTCGCAGAAGAAATCAAAGGCGACCCGGGCAAGAGCGTCGGCAAAGCCGCGTTGATCACACTGGTGGTCATGGGCGTGATTTTCGTTGCGCAAACCTGGATCGCTACCGATCTGGCCGCCGGCATGGGCTTCAAGTCAGCCGACACCGCGTTCTATGAAATCGCCGAAATCGCCGCTGGCAGTTGGCTGGCAACGCTGACCGGTGTGGCAACTGCACTGGCTTGGGGCGTGGCCGTGGCGATCACCTCGCAAGCCGCGGTCTCGCGCCTGCTGTTCGGCATGGCCCGCGACGGCAAGCTGCCGAAAGTGCTGGCCAAGGTCCACCCAAACCACAACACGCCGTACCTGAGCATTTATCTGGTGGCGGTGCTGTCGCTGGTGATCTGCTACCTGTTCATCAACTCGGTCGACACCCTGACCTCGCTGGTCAACTTCGGCGCACTCAGCGGTTTCATGCTGCTGCACCTGACCGTCATCAACTACTACTGGCGTCGGCAAAAGTCCGGTCAGGTTGTGCGCCACCTGATCTGCCCGGTGATCGGCTTCATCATCGTCGCGGCCATCATGTACAACATGGGCGTCGATGCGCAGAAACTCGGCCTGATCTGGATTGCCCTGGGTCTGGTGTACCTGTTCTTCCTCAACAAGCTCGGCGCCAGTACCGCGTTGCCTGACCCGAGCAACGGCTGACAAGAAAAAGAGCGGCGTCTGACAACAAATCAGGCGACCGCCGATTTAACGCGTGGAACCCGACAGTGATAGTCAGGTTCGGTGATTCGCCGAACCTTTTGATACAGGAGTACATCCATGCTGGTCTTACGCCCAGTCGAAGCGACTGACCTGACCCAGCTCCAACAATTGGCCCGCGACAGCCTGGTGGGCGTGACCTCCCTGCCGGACGACAGCGACCGCCTGCGCGAGAAAATCGCCGCTTCCTCTGCGTCGTTCGACAGCGACGCCGCGGCGCACGGCCCGGAAAACTACTTCTTCGTGCTGGAAGACCTGAGCAATCAGCGGCTGTTGGGCTGCTCGGAGATTCTCGCCACCGCCGGTTTCGACGAACCCTTCTACAGCCTGCGCAACCGCCACTTCACCAGTGCCTCGCGGGAACTGAACATTGAGCACGGCGTGCCGGCGCTGTCGTTGTGCCACGACCTGAACGATCACACCCTGCTGCGCGGTTTCCACATCGACGCGGCGCTGGTGCGCACGCCGTTTTCCGAATTGCTCTCGCGGGCACGCTTGCTGTTCATAGCGGCCCACGCGCAGCGCTTTGCCGAAGCGGTGATCACCGAAATCGTCGGTTACAGCGACGAGAGCGGCAACTCGCCGTTCTGGGATGCGCTGGGCAAGCATTTCTTCGATCTGCCCTACGTCGAAGCCGAGCGTCTGTGCGGGTTGCAGAGCCGCACATTCCTTGCCGAACTGATGCCGCAATACCCGATCTACGTGCCGATGCTGCCGCAAGCGGCGCAGGACTGTATTGGCAAAATCCATCCGGACGGCCAGGAAGCCTTCGACATTCTTGAGCGTGAAGGTTTTGAAACCAACAGCTACATCGACCTGTTCGACGCCGGCCCGACGCTGTTCGCGCGCACGGCGAACATCCGCTCGATCGTCCACAGCCAGATCGCCGCCGTGCAGCAACAGCCACAGATTGATGCGCGTGGCCGTTATCTGCTGAGCAACGATGCGCTGCACGGCTTCCGGGCCATCGTCGCCGAACTCGATTACCAGCCCGATCAACCGCTGTCCCTCACCCCTGCAATGTGTGCGGCGCTGAACGTGACCGATGGCAGCCAGATCCGCCTGATTGCCCTGTGAACCGCGCCCGGTTCCGCACCCAACGACAGTGCCCGAACAGGCGCGCAGAAGGAGTTACAGCATGATTGTCCGCCCGGTTAAAGTCAGCGACCTGCCAGCCTTGATGGCTCTGGTAAAACAGGCGGGCCCTGGGTTCACCACCCTGCCGGCCAATGAAGATCGCCTGTCCCACCGGGTACGCTGGGCGCAACGCGCGTTCGCCGAACAGGTGGAACGTGCCGACGCCGACTACCTGTTCGTGCTCGAAGACGATGACATGCGCGTGGTCGGCGTCAGCGCCATGGCCGGGGCGATCGGCTTGCGCGAGCCCTGGTACAACTATCGCGTCGGTTTGACCGTGAGTTCGGCGCCGAACCTGGGCATTCAGCGGCAGATTCCGACGCTGTTTCTCAACAATGAACTGACTGGCCAATCGGAGTTGTGCTCGTTGTTTCTGGGCCATGAGCATCGTCACGGCAGTAACGGGCGTCTGCTGTCGTTGGGGCGCCTGCTGTTCGTCGCCGAGTTTCCGCACCTGTTTGGCGAAAAGATGATCGCCGAATTGCGCGGCAGCGCCGATGAGCTGGGCTGTTCGCCGTTCTGGGACAGCCTGGGTCGGCACTTCTTTCAAATGGATTTCAGCCACGCCGACCATTTGTCGGGGCTGGGCAACAAATCCTTTATCGCTGAGCTGATGCCGCGCCAACCGCTGTACACCTGCATGCTCACTGAACAGGCCCAGGCGGCCATCGGCCAGGCGCACCCCAACACCGAGCCGGCGCTGAAAATTCTTCAGGCCGAGGGTTTCACGCATAAGGGCTATATCGACATTTTTGACGGTGGACCGGTGATTGAAGCGCCGGTCCGCAACATCCGCACGGTACGCGACAGCCTTGAGTTGACCCTGAGCCTCGGTAGCCCGGACGAACAGGCGCCTCTGTGGCTGATCCATAACCGCCGCCTGGAAAACTGCCGCATCACGGTGGCGCGGGCGCGTCGGGTCGGCAGCAGCCTGGTGATCGATCGTCTGACGGCCAAACGCTTGCAGTTGCAACCGGGCAATTCGGTCAGGGCGGTAATGTTGCCCAATCAACAGCAGCAGGCTGTGGCAGCCTGACTGTCCACTCCTTCGAAGATGAATCCTTTCAGCAGGAGATTCGTCGGCAAACAGCCACCTTGCAAATTCGTCATGATCCTTGACCCATTCGCGTGATAGCCTTTTCACTCTTCGGCGTTGACACCTTTGCTCAAGCCTTTCCATTCCTTTGTATTGGTGGAACTCGTATGACCAGGCTTTCTCATCAAGATTTGCGCCGTAACTTCCGTCAGCTGCTGGCCTCCGACACCTGCTACCACACGGCTTCGGTGTTCGACCCGATGTCCGCACGCATTGCCGCTGACCTGGGTTTCGAAGTGGGGATTCTCGGCGGGTCCGTGGCCTCGTTGCAGGTGCTCGGCGCGCCGGACTTTGCCCTGATCACCCTCAGCGAGTTCGCCGAACAGGCCACCCGCATCGGCCGCGTCGCCCAATTGCCGGTGATCGCCGATGCCGACCACGGCTACGGCAACGCCCTCAACGTGATGCGCACCATCGTCGAACTGGAACGCGCCGGCGTCGCCGCCCTGACCATCGAAGACACCCTGCTGCCCGCGCAATTCGGGCGTAAATCCACCGATCTGATCTCGGTCGCCGAAGGCGTCGGCAAGATCCGCGCGGCGCTGGAAGCACGGGTCGATTCGGAAATGGCGATCATCGCCCGCACCAACGCCGGCATTCTGCCGAATCAGGAAATCATCAGCCGCACCCGCCAATATCAGGCCGCAGGCGCTGACGGCATCTGCATGGTGGGCGTGCAGGACTTCGATCAGCTTGAGCAGATCGCCGAACACCTGACCGTGCCACTGATGCTGGTCACCTACGGCAACCCGGCGCTGCGTGACGACAAGCGTCTGGCCGAACTGGGCGTGCGCGTGACCATCGATGGGCATGGTGCTTACTTTGCGGCGATCAAGGCAACCTACGACAGCCTGCGCGAACAGCGGCAGATCTTTACCCAGGCTTCCGACCTGAGCGCGACCGAGTTGACGCACACCTATACCCAGCCGGAGGAATACATTCTCTGGGCCAAGGAATACATGAGCGTCAAGGAGTAATAAGTTGGCCGGGCTGACGCCATCGCTGGCAAGCCAGGCTCCCACAGGTTATGCGGTTAATGACCGATTTGTGCTCATCACCAAACCCTGTGGGAGCTGGCTTGCCAGCGATGGCGTCAGCCGCATCACCGCTACATCGGGGTTTTGTACGCCTCCTCCCGCTGCATCGCCCGCACCTGAATCACATTCAGAATCGCACACCCCTCGCGCATCAACAGATGCACCGCGCTGGTCACCCGCGTCAGATCACAATCGGAAATGCCTTTGAGGTTGAGACTGGCCAGGGTGTCGGCCAGATCGCGCACGACGACGAACCGGTGCATTGCACAGGCGGCCATGTCGCTGAGTTCTGTATGGGTGTTGATGAAGAGCACCGGGGATTCGGCGTCGTAGGTGTCGATGGGGAGGTAGCGGGGCATTACTTGGTCGGTCATAGGTGTATCTCCAGGTAAAGCAACCACCGTTCGCGGCCAAACGAATCAGGTGGCAGCTGTGTGCGGGTTGGCCGACCAGATACCTGAAAGATCCGGCACACCCGCAGGTGTCCCGCGCACAGCTACCATTACACGCTGCTCAGGCCTTGGAGGTCTGAACAATGGCACTGTTGCATTTCAGGTTACCGACCGGCCAAGGTCGTTCGCGGTGTTTTTCCGCGAACTCGAACTATAGAGGTCGATACCGAAATGCGGCAACAGGTTACGTTGTAGGAAACGTCTTGGAAAGTTGTGCGCCGCTCAAGCCTTCCACTTTTCCCACGAATAACATCAAGTTGTAAGCCTTTTGCTAAATCCCGGCGATACGAATTCTGGAAAGTTGCGCACTTGATCGCCTTATGCACAATCGTCACGAATCAGGCGGTATTTCACCCTATCAAATTGACGGACCGTTTTATTTTGGGGCAATTGATACCGGGCAGATTAATTTACCGGTCTTTGTCTTGAATGAGCACAGATCTGCATCCGTATTCACAGTGAACGCTTGGTCCGTAGGAAATGAAACATCGTGTACGGGATAAAATGCCCCCTTCAGTGCAAAAGCATAGCCCGCAAGACTTAAAAAGATCCCAAGGGCAGTGAGTTTTTTATTTGCAGATTGACTAAAGTCAAAGATCAGCGTTGCAACCCCAATCCAGACTCCCGCGCACAATGTTCCCAATGAAAAAGCAATTGGGCCGCCCGATGACATCGCCAGACAAAGCAAAAGTACGGCGATAAAAATACCTACGGATACCAGCAACAGAGCAACTATGTGTTTGGCTGTTGTCGATACCTTGCTTTCTTCCTGAGTATCTGCCTTGTCCGTCATCTGTCTTCCTTGGAATGTGGTTATTAGGGATTGGGATTATCCCCAGTAGTTTTTGATCCTACGGCAGGATCGAAGACATCATTATGGCATCACACATTCATTGGGGACGAGTGGTAATTTCGAGAGGCCGGAGAGTGCGAGAATTACACCGAATCCAGCAGTGGCTGTTTCGGCAGGTTGTCGCAATTGCACACCACCCGATTGCGCCCGCTCGCCTTGGCTTCATACAACGCCTGATCCGCGTCATTGAGCCAGCGCGTCGCATCGGCATGGGCCGGTTCGTACGCCGCCAGACCGATACTCAGACTGACCTTCAACGCCGGGTTCTGCTCATACCCCAGCGTGGCGAAGCGCTCGCGCAATGCTTCCATCGCCTGCGCGGCATGAAACAGCGGCAAATCCGGGAGGATCACGCAGAACTCATCGCCGCCATAACGGCCGCCAACGTCGGTGGCACGCAGATTCTGCTTGAGCATCTTGCTCAATTGCCGCAACACGATGTCGCCGGCGACATGCCCGTAGGTGTCGTTGATTGCCTTGAAATGGTCGATGTCGATCAGCGCAATCGCCGCGCCCTGCTTCTGCCGTTTGCAGCGCTGAAAAGCGATTTCCAGTTGATCCTTCCAGGCGCCGTGGTTGAGCAAACCGGTGAGACTGTCGGTGCGGCTCAGCGCCAGCAACTCGCGTTTATGCCGGCCGAGCGTGTAGGCCTGTCGAAAGCAGATCCAGCCCAGGGCCAACGGATACAGGAGCAATAACGGGAAACAGGCATACATTTGCGCAGGCGAGGTTTGCGGCACGAACGCCGGGGCAAACACCACCAGCCCCACGCCTACCCCAAGAAGCTGCGCCGCCGAACCGGCCAGCAGAAAACGCAAACCGCCGATGGCGACGTTGTTCATCGCCATCATCGAAATTGTCGTTGCCGTGGGCAGCGGATTGAAATGCATGGCGGCGACCCAGAAGCCACCGAGGAAGGCGTCGATCAACAGATTGCGGTGTTCGGCGTGGTACGGCACCCGCGCGCGACGCGCCCATTGATACGCCAGATGCGGCCAGACCAGGCCATTGAACAGCATCAGCGCCCAGACCCACAGCGGCGGATCGAGCGTGTACATCGCCACAGACACGCAGAGCAGCCCAAGCATCAGCCCGAGGACTCGCGATGTATAAAGCCTCCTGGCTAATGAAAGTCCCTTTCCTCCCGTGTTTCCCATAAGGGCCTCGACCACTCGACGGAACTGCACACCGCAGGACGGATGTGCTGGGAGTCTAACAGGGCAACGTTAAATAGCCATCACCGGCCAGCGGCCTCAACAGAACACCTCAAGCCCGCTTCCAATGGGGAAGTATTGCCAACGCGCACAGTGCAAATATTTGGCTATACCTGAAAGGATGAAAATGGAAAAACAACTATAAGAAGGAGACCCATGCAGACCTACCAAGTGTTGATCATCGGCAGCGGATTTGGCGGGCAGTGCGCGGCGGTCAATCTGCTCAAGGCCGGGATCGACGATTTTCGCCTGCTGGAACGCCGTGACTTTTTCGGTGGCACATGGTGCCAGAACACCTACCCCGGTGCGGCGGTGGATGTGCCGTCGCCGCTGTATTCATTGTCGTTCGCGCCCTACCGCTGGTCGCAGATGTTCGCCGAACAGGCAGAATTGCACCGCTACACCGAACACGTCATCGACCGGTTTGGTCTACGCGAGCGGGTGGAACTGCAAGCCGATGTCGAACGCGTCGAGTGGGACGACGCGGAAAAGCGCTGGGCCGTGCACACGGCCAGCAAAGGCACGTTCTACGCACAGTTCCTGATCAATGCCACCGGGCCATTGAGCCAACCGGTGATCCCGCACTTCCCCGGGCAAGATCGCTTTCATGGCAAGACCTTTCATACAAACAATTGGGATCACGGCTACGACTATCGCGGTAAACGCGTGGCCATCGTTGGCAGTGGCGCCAGCGCGGCGCAGGTGATTCCAGCAATTGCGCCGCAAGTCGAACAACTGCATGTGTTCCAGCGCACACCGCACTGGGTGTTACCACGCGCGGATCGCGTGTTCGGGCCGTTTCAACGTTGGCTGCTGGGCCTGAAACCAGCCTACAAACTGCTGCGCTGGCTGATCTACTGGCAGTTCGAAACCCGGGTGATCGCCTTCAAATATTCGAAACCGGCGATTCATATGGTGCAAAAGCAGGCGCTGCGTTTTCTCAAACGTCAGGTGCCCGATCCGGCACTGCAGGAAAAACTCATCCCGGACTTCACCATCGGCTGCAAACGGGTACTGGTCTCCAGCACTTATTACCCGGCGCTGAGCCGCGCCAACGTGACGCTGCACACCCGCGCACAAGGCATCGCTTCAATCGACGAAAGCGGGATCAACACTCAGGACGGCCAGCACATCGACGTTGATCTGATCGTCTGGTCGACCGGTTACGACGCCACCGACGGCGTGATTTCCTACCCGGTCAGCGGAAAAAACGCCGTGCAACTCAGAGATGTCTGGGCCGACTATCCCCGCGCCTATCTCGGCACCAGCCTGCCGGACTTTCCCAACCTGTTTATCGTCACCGGGCCCAACACCGGCATCGGCCACACCTCGGCGCTGTTCATCATCGAGTCGCAGATGAACTACATCCTCGACTGCATCCGCACTGTAAAAGCCAGAGGCTTGCACAGCATCGAAGTGCGCCCCGAGGCAGAACGTACCTACACTGCAATGATCCACCGGGAGATGGAACGCACGGTCTGGAAGTCCGGCGGCTGCCACAGTTGGTATCAAAGCAAGAGCGGTCATGTGATCGCGATGTTTCCCGGCTTCAGTTTCAGCTATCACCGCTTGACCCGGGCGCTGAAACCGGCCGACCACATTTTGTCCTGACTACGTAAAAGGAAGACGTCGATGCTTTTGCTGTTTGTCGCCCTCGCGGTGTTCGTGGCCTGGAGCTGGTTGAGTTATCCGGCGGTTGGCCACTGGCTGTATGACCTGAACATGGCCATCGAGGCCAAGTTGTACAAACTGCACAAGATTGAAGTGCCGATTGCCGAGATGACGGTGTCGACCTGGCAAGGTGGGCCTTACGAGGCGGCCAGTGCGATCCTGATGCTGCACGGCTACAGCGCCGACAAGAACCTGTGGCTGCGCTTTTCCCGGCATTTCGTGCGCCAGTATCGGGTGATCATTCCGGACCTGGCGGGCCACGGTGAAACCGGCTTCAAGGCCGGCGGTGGCTACGACATTCCGTTGCAGGCCAAGCGCATGATCCAGTTGCTGGATGTCTGCGGTGTGGAGAAAGTCCATGTGATCGGCAACTCCATGGGCGGTTACATCGCGGCGTGGCTGGCGGCGACGTATCCGGAGCGCATTGCTTCGGTGGCGCTGATCGATCCGGCCGGCGTAACCGCACCAGAGGCCAGCGACATGGAGCGCCACCTGGCCCGTGGGCATAACCCGTTTCTGATCAATTCCCGGGAGGAATTCCGCCAGTTTTATGCAATGACCATGGCTTCGCCGCCGTGGGTCCCGAAGCTGGTGCTGGACGCGATTGCTCAGCGCTATGAACAACAACGCGATGACCTGGAAGAAATTTTCCGCGATTTCCGCGCCAGCCCGCCGATGGAGCCGAAACTGGCCGACATCAAATGTCCCGCGCTGCTGCTGTGGGGCCGCAAGGATCGGTTGATCGACGTCAGCAGCGTGCCGGTCTGGAGCAAGGGCATCGCCAATTTGCAGGTGGATGTATGGGATGGCGTCGGGCATATGCCGATGGTCGAACAGCCGGGGAATACCGCACGGCTGTACCGGGACTTTCTCGGAAACCAAAAATGATCCTCAAGATAAACCCGACCCCTGTGGTGAGGGGATTTATCCTCGATGGGTTGCGAAGCAGCCCCCATCCTGTGCATGCAATCTGTCTGATCCTCAGCATTCTCTGCACTGGGGCCGCTGCGCGACCCATCGGGGATAAATCCCCTCACCACAGTCAATCCTCCTCATCACCAGAGAGATTCGGGTTGAGATGAACATTCTTTATGACGAACGCCTCGACGGCCCGTTGCCGGATGTGAACAAAGCCGATCTGCTCAAGGCCTTGCAGCGCGCCGTGCCTGATCTCGACATTCTCTGGCGCGAAGAAGAGCTCAAACCCTACGAATGCGACGGCCTCTCCGCCTACCGCACCACACCGATGCTGGTCGCCCTGCCCCATCGACTCGAACAAGTCCAGACCCTGCTCAAACTGTGCCACCAGCAAAACGTCCCCGTGGTCGCCCGTGGCGCTGGCACCGGTTTGTCCGGCGGTGCCTTGCCGTTGGAAAAAGGCCTGCTGCTGGTGATGGCGCGCTTCAACAACATCCTGCACATCGACCCGGCCGCCCGCACCGCCCGCGTGCAACCCGGCGTGCGCAATCTGGCGATCTCCCAGGCTGCCGCGCCGTTCGGTTTGTATTACGCGCCCGACCCGTCCTCGCAAATCGCCTGCTCGATCGGAGGCAACGTCGCCGAAAACGCCGGTGGCGTGCATTGCCTCAAGTACGGCCTGACCGTACACAACCTGCTGAAAATCGAAGTGCTGACCATTGAAGGCGAACGCTTGACCCTGGGCTCCGAGGCCCTCGATTCACCAGGTTTCGATTTGCTCGCGCTGTTCACCGGTTCCGAAGGTCTGCTGGGGATCATCACTGAAGTCACCGTCAAACTGCTGCCCAAACCGCAAGTTGCCAAGGTACTGCTGGCCAGTTTCGACTCCGTGGAAAAGGCCGGGCGTGCCGTGGCTGAAATCATTGCGGCGGGGATCATTCCCGGCGGTCTGGAGATGATGGACAACCTGGCGATTCGCGCCGCCGAAGACTTTATCCACGCCGGCTACCCGGTCGACGCCGAAGCGATCCTGCTGTGCGAACTCGATGGCGTCGAAGCCGATGTCCACGACGACTGCCAACGGGTGCGCGAGGTCATGACCGCGGCCGGCGCTACCGAAGTGCGCCAGGCCCGCGACGAAGCCGAGCGCGTGCGTTTCTGGGCCGGGCGCAAAAATGCCTTTCCGGCCATCGGCCGCTTGTCGCCGGATTATTACTGCATGGACGGCACCATCCCGCGCCGCGAACTGCCCGGCGTGCTGCAAGGCATCGCCCGCCTCGGCGAGGAATATGGCTTGCGCGTGGCCAACGTGTTTCATGCCGGCGACGGCAACATGCATCCGCTGATTCTGTTCGATGCCAACCAGCCCGGCGAGCTGCACCGCGCCGAAGCCCTCGGCGGCAAGATTCTCGAATTGTGCGTGCACGTTGGCGGCAGCATCACCGGTGAACACGGGGTCGGCCGCGAGAAAATCAATCAGATGTGCGCGCAATTCAACAATGACGAACTCAGCCTGTTCCACGCCGTTAAAGCCGCGTTTGACCCGCAAGGCCTGCTCAATCCCGGCAAAAATATCCCGACCCTGCACCGCTGCGCCGAGTTCGGTGCCATGCACATTCACGCCGGGCAACTGCCGTTTCCCGAGCTGGAGCGTTTCTGATGGCCGATTTCGATGCTGCCGACGCCCTGCTCGATCAGGTCAATGAAGCACGGGCCAATGCCACGCCGCTAAAAATTCAGGGCGGCAACAGCAAGGCGTTTCTCGGCCGCGAGGTGGCCGGTGAAGTGCTCGATACCCGCGTGCATCGCGGCATCGTCCGTTATGACCCAACAGAGCTGGTGGTCACCGTGCGCGCAGGTACACCGTTGTCCGAGTTGCTCGCGGCACTGGACGCTGCCGGTCAGATGTTGCCGTGCGAGCCGCCGTCGTTCGGCGAAAGCGCCACGGTCGGCGGCATGATCGCCGTCGGGCTGTCCGGCCCTCGACGGCCATGGTCGGGCTCGGTACGTGATTTCGTCCTCGGCACGCGAGTGATCACCGGGCTCGGTCAACACCTGCGTTTCGGCGGCGAGGTGATGAAAAACGTCGCCGGTTATGACCTGTCGCGGCTGATGGCCGGCAGTTATGGCTGTCTCGGTGTGCTGACCGAAGTCTCGCTGAAAGTCCTGCCCAAACCCCGCCAGTGCCTGAGCATCCGCCTCGATATCGATTGCGCGCGGGCACTGGCCAATCTCGCCGAATGGGGCCAGCAACCGTTGCCGATCAGCGCGGCGTGCCACGATGGCAACAGTCTGTACCTGCGACTGGAGGGCGGCGAAGGATCAGTGACGGCGGCGCATCAACGCCTGGGCGGTGAGGCGCTGGATTCGCTGTTCTGGCGCGATTTGAACGAGCAACGTTTGTCATTTTTTGACGAGGGTCTGCCGCTGTGGCGGCTGTCATTGCCGAACAATCTTGGCCCACTCGACCTGCCCGGCGAACAACTGATCGACTGGGCCGGCGCGCAACGCTGGTTGAAATCGGACAGCCAGCACATTCATATACTCGCCCAGGAACTCGGCGGCCACGCCACCTGTTTCACCCACGGCGCCAGTGACTCACCGTTCCAGCCTTTACCCGCGACACTGCTGCGCTATCACCGGCAACTCAAGGCGCAACTCGACCCGCAAGGGCTGTTCAATCCCGGCCGGATGTACGCGGAGGTCTAGCCATGCAAACCACCCTCAGCGAGCAATCCCGAAAGCTGCCCCGCGCCGCCGAGGCGGAAAAGATCCTGCGCACTTGCGTGCATTGCGGCTTTTGCAACGCGACATGCCCGACGTATCAATTGCTCGGCGACGAACTCGATGGCCCGCGCGGGCGCATCTACCTGATCAAGCAAGTGCTCGAAGGCGCGCCAGCGACCGCGCAGACCCAACTGCATCTGGACCGTTGCCTGTCGTGCCGCAATTGCGAAACCACCTGCCCGTCGGGTGTCGATTATCACAACTTGCTCGACATTGGCCGGGCGGTGGTCGATCGCGCAGTGCCGCGCCCGGCCGCACAACGTTTGTTACGCGAGGGCTTGCGCGCATTGGCGCCGAATCCTGGGCTGTTCAAAGGCTTGTTGCGCGTCGGCACTACGTTCCGCCCGCTGTTGCCGCGGATGTTTGAAAGCAAGCTGCCGCAACATCTGCCAACGTCGGGTTTGCGCCCAGCGCCACGGCACTCGCGCCGGGTGTTGTTGCTTGAAGGCTGCGTGCAGCCGGGGCTGGCGCCGAATACCAATGACGCGACGGCGCGGGTGCTGGATCGACTCGGAATCAGTGTCACCCCGGTGACCGAGGCGGGTTGTTGCGGTGCACTGGATTATCACCTCGACGCCCAGGCCAAAGGCCTTGATCGTGCCCGGCAGAACATCGACGCCTGGTGGCCACACCTGCAAAACGGCGCCGAAGCCATCGTGCAGACTGCCAGCGGTTGTGGCGCATTCATCAAGGATTACGGGCATTTGCTGGAGGATGATCCGGCCTACGCCGACAAGGCGCGGCGGATCAGTGAGCTGACGCTGGATCTGGTGCAGATCCTCACGCAAGAACCGCTGGAGCAGATCTGCGCGGCCGCTGAACGGCGGATCGCCGTACATTGCCCCTGCACCCTGCAACATGCGCTGAAACTCGGTGGCGCGGTGGAAGCGCTGCTGACCCGCCTCGGCTTCAACCTCACCGCCGTGCCGGACGGCCATTTGTGCTGCGGCTCGGCAGGCACTTACTCCCTCACGCAACCGGCGCTTGCCCGGCAATTGCGCGACAACCGCCTCAACGCCCTAGAGAGCGGTCGCCCCGAACTGATCGTGACCGCCAATGTCGGTTGCCAGAGCCACCTCGCCAGCGCCGGACGCACACCCGTCAGGCACTGGATCGAACTGGTGGATCAGTCGTTGGCAGAATGAAGTTCGTAGGATTCTTCGTTTGCCCGCGTGTGAGAAGGCTGCGATCTTTTCCCCCATCCATTCCGTGACCGTGGCAGGAATTTTTTCATGAGCGTGCAGCCTTTCGTCAGCCCCGACCTGATCCGCCAACGCTTCTCCAAAGCGATGTCCGACATGTACCGCGAAGAAGTGCCGCTGTACGGCGCGCTAATGGAATTGGTCGAGCAGACCAATCGCGATGTGCTGTCCCGGCAGCCAGACATCGCCCGGCAACTTGATCGTACCGGTGAAATCGAGCGTCTGGACATGGAGCGTCATGGCGCCATTCGTGTGGGCACGGCGACAGAACTGGCGACCCTCGCTCGCCTGTTCGCGGTAATGGGTATGCAACCGGTGGGTTATTACGACCTGACGCCGGCGGGTGTGCCGGTGCATTCGACGGCATTTCGCGCCTTGCATGAAGAGGCGCTGCAAGTCAGTCCGTTTCGGGTATTCACCTCGTTGTTGCGCCTGGAGTTGATTGAAGACCCCGAGCTGCGCGGGTTTGCGGAGTCAGTGCTGGCCAAGCGCTCGATCTTTACGCCAGCGGCGTTGCGTTTGATCGCGCAGGCTGAAACGGCTGGCGGGCTGACGGAAGCTGAAGCCGCAGAATTCGTCCTACAGGCACTGGAAACTTTTCGCTGGCATCACAGCGCAACTGTTACCGCCGCGCAGTACCAGACACTGAGCGCCCAACACCGTTTGATCGCCGACGTAGTAGCGTTCAAAGGTCCGCACATCAATCACCTGACACCACGCACGCTGGACATCGACGCCGTACAGCAGCAGATGCCAGCCCACGGCATCACGCCCAAAGCAGTGATCGAAGGCCCGCCACGTCGGCAATGCCCGATCCTGCTGCGCCAGACCAGTTTCAAGGCACTGGACGAGCCGATCGCCTTCACCGATCAAAGCGAAACCCGTGGCAGCCACAGCGCGCGTTTCGGCGAAATCGAACAACGCGGCGCGGCGCTGACGCCCAAGGGCCGTGCGCTGTATGACCGCTTGTTGAATGCGGCCCGCGATGAACTCGGTGACTTTCCCAACGAAGGCAACGCCGCACGCTACAACGCGCTGATGACTCAACACTTTGGCGAATTCCCCGACAGCGTCGAGGGCATGCGCGCACAGGAGTTGGCGTACTTTCGCTACTTCGTGACGGAAAAAGGTGTGGCGGCAGGTAGTCTCGGCGACGCCTCGCTGGAGGATTTGTTGCGCGACGGTTATGTGAAAGCGGAACCGCTGGTGTACGAAGATTTCCTGCCGGTGAGTGCGGCGGGGATTTTTCAGTCAAATCTGGGCGATGCAGCGCAGACACACTATGGCGAACACTCCAATCGCGAGGCGTTCGAACAGGCGCTGGGGCGCTCGACCATTGATGAATTGGGCTTGTACGCCGAGACGCAACAGCGTTCGCTCAAGGAATGCGCCGACATCTTGGGCTTGAAATCAATCTGAACACCACGCTGCCCGTTGTGGCGAGGGGATTTATCCCCGATGGGCTGCGCAGCGGCCCCAAAAAAAGTGCAGTAACGAAGATCTTAGGGAGCGCTACGCACTCCAGCGGGAGCAAGCTCCCTCGCCACAGGTTTTGCATTTACTCAGCGCAAACGCTGGCGTGCTTCCTCCGGAGAAACTGGATTTTGCCTAGTCTGCAATACCCCATCCTCCCGCGTTTTCCCCAACCAGTCCGCCCCCTAAAGAAAACGTCATCACGCTCAATGATGGCATCTGGCCGTACTGCGCAAGAAGTTGCGCAGTTGCTCGTAATATTTCACTACTAAATTGCCCTACAAGCCATGATCTACGTGGCCTGTAGCCAAGTGGGCAAGAAGTTGCGCAGTAC
>NZ_JBYSZA010000042.1:0-41054 GCF_058786735.1 Pseudomonas sp. FW305-7 | reverse complement strand
TAATCAGCAACACCCGCAGCAACGGATATGCCCACAAACCCCAGAACCCCAACCCCCCAGAAATCCCAGACAAACAAACCCACCTCCGAAATCCACGGTATTTCAGAAGGCGAGATCTCGAAGACACCTCACTGCTCCTGCGCCCGATAAGCCCCCGGCGTCACCCCCGTCCACTTCTTGAAAGCCCGATGAAACGCCGACGGCTCGGAAAACCCCAGCTGCTCGGCAATCTGTTGCAACGACAGATCCGCCCGCCCCAAATGATAAATGGCGATATCCCGCCGCAACTGATCCTTCAACTCCTGAAAACTCGTGCCTTCCTCACGCAAATGCCGGCGCAGCGTTTGCGGGCTGATGTGCAAGTGCGCCGCCACCGCTTCCAGATCCGGCCAGTGCGCACTGTCGCGGCTGAGCAAGCGGCGCAGGCGACTGCTGAGACTGTCGCCATCATCCGGACGAGACAGCAAGTCAGCGGGGGAGCGTTCGAGGAAGTGTTTGAGGGTGCGTTCATCCTGCAAAAGTGGCATGTGCAGGTAACGGCTGTGAAACAGCAGACTGCTTTGATCCGCTGAAAACACCAACGGGCAGGGAAACAACAGATCGTATTCAGCGCCGTGCGCAGGTTTCGCGTAGCTGAACGTCGCCTGCTCCAGGCGGATGCGCTGGCCGATCAGCCAACTGCCGAGGCGATGCCAGATCACCAGCAGGCTTTCGGTGAGGAAGTGATCCGGGTCCCACAACTGTGAATCATCGAGGCTCAGGCGCACCCATTCGTCTTCGCGGCTCAGGGTCAGGCGCGGGGCGTCGGGGAATAGGCTATAAAACAATAAGCCGCGTTGCAGGGCTTTTTCCAGATTGCGGCAATGAATCGAGGCGTGGCACATCATGGCGAAGCTGCCGGGTTTGCTCGGTGCCTTGCCGAACCCCAGGTACTCGTCGTCCAGTGCCAGCCACAGGCTCTGGATCAACCGGGTGAACTGCTCCGGGGCGATGCGCGCACGGGGCTCGTCGAGCAATTCAGGGCTGATCCCCAGTTCCAGCAGCAGGCCCGAATAATCGAATCCGAGGCGGCGCGCACCACCGAGGGCGGCACGGGCGAAATGACTGGCGATGGTGCGTTCGCGCATAAGCGGCAAATCCTTCCTCTGGCGCCGGATGGTAGCTGGGGGTGAACCTGGCAACAAGGCGGATTTCCGCCAAATTGTAGGACGAGATCGGGCGAGTTGGCGGAAATCCGCCACACTGGAGTAACCAGACGGTGACAAAACGACCCTGTAATCCCTGATATCAAAAGGCTTGCTACGAAACGCACCAAAGTGGCACGACGTTTGCGATAAGAGCGACAGAAGCGTGCGTTGATCCGGCAGGAAAAAGCGTCGCTCGACACAACAAATCCCTCCAGTGCAGGAGGGTTCGCAATTCAGGTTTCGCGGTCAGCAGATGGATGCTGCCACGCGGGACGCTTGAGGAATCTTGCAATGACGACTCGTCAGCCACTGTACAAATCCCTGTATTTCCAGGTGATCGTCGCAATTTGTATCGGTATCGCGCTCGGTCACTACTACCCGCAATTCGGCGTGGCGGTAAAACCGCTGGGTGACGGGTTCATCAAACTGATCAAAATGATCATCGCTCCGATCATCTTCTGCACCGTGGTCAGCGGCATCGCCGGCATGCAGAGCATGAAGTCGGTCGGCAAGACCGGTGGTTACGCACTCCTTTACTTCGAAATCGTTTCGACCATCGCCCTGCTGGTCGGTCTGGTCGTGGTCAACGTCGTGCAACCGGGCAACGGCATGCACATCGACGTGGCCACCCTCGATGCTTCGAAAGTCGCTTCTTATGTAGCAGCCGGTGCTGACCAGAGCGTTGTCGGCTTCCTGCTCAACGTGATCCCGACCACCATCGTCGGCGCGTTCGCTACCGGTGACATCCTGCAAGTGCTGATGTTCTCGGTGATCTTCGGTTTCGCCCTGCATCGCCTGGGCGACTATGGCCGTCCGATCCTCGACTTCATCGATCGCTTCGCTCACGTGATGTTCAACATCATCAACATGATCATGAAGCTCGCGCCAATCGGTGCCTTCGGTGCGATGGCATTCACCATCGGTGCCTACGGTGTCGGCTCGCTGGTGCAGTTGGGTCAGTTGATGATCTGCTTCTACATCACTTGCCTGGCGTTCATTCTGATCGTGCTCGGCGGTATCGCGCGCATGCACGGTTTCAGCGTGCTGAAGATGATCCGCTACATCCGTGAAGAGCTGCTGATCGTACTCGGCACCTCGTCGTCGGAATCGGTACTGCCACGCATGCTGATCAAGATGGAGCGTCTGGGCGCGAAGAAATCGGTCGTGGGTCTGGTGATCCCGACGGGCTACTCGTTCAACCTCGACGGTACTGCGATCTACCTGACCATGGCGGCGGTGTTCATTGCTCAGGCAACTGACACGCACATGGACATCACCCATCAGATCACTCTGTTGGTGGTGTTGCTGCTGTCCTCCAAAGGCGCTGCCGGTGTGACCGGTTCGGGCTTCATCGTGCTGGCGGCGACGCTGTCGGCGGTGGGTCACCTGCCGGTGGCCGGTCTGGCGCTGATCCTCGGTATCGACCGCTTCATGTCCGAAGCACGCGCACTGACCAACCTGGTGGGTAACGCTGTTGCGACCATCGTGGTTGCCAAGTGGGTGAAAGAGCTGGACACCGATACCCTGCAAGCCGAGCTGGCTTCGGGTGGTCGCGGTATCGCTGATACCCGTCCTGAAGACGACCTGGGTGTGGCTGAAGGCCCGACGCCGAGCAACGTCAAGTAAGTAAAAAACCGGCATCACTGCGATGCCGGATTGTGAAGAGCCCTTGTGGTGAGGGGATTTATCCCCGATGAATTGCGCAGCGGCCCCTTCTTTGACTGAAAAGAAGGGAATACTGCGCAGTCCATCGGGGATGAATCCCCTCGCCACAGGGGTTTTTTCTTGCCTGCGATTTGAGCGTAACGGTCACACTCGCTGACATTTCCGGTGATTGCCGTACGCGGTATCGCTGCCTAGGCTGAGTGCATCGCCCAAGGAGTTCGCCCATGTCTGCACCGCTGGCCTCACTGAAAATCCTCGACTTCTCGACGCTGCTGCCGGGGCCGTTCGCCTCGCTGTTGCTGGCCGACATGGGCGCCGAAGTGTTGCGGATCGAGTCGCCGACCCGTCTGGATCTGCTGCGGGTGTTGCCGCCTCACGATCAGGGCATGTCGGCTAGCCACGCCTATCTCAATCGCAACAAACGCAGCCTCGCACTGGATCTGAAACAGCCCGAGGCACTGGAGGTGGTCAAGCAACTGCTGGCCGACTACGACATCGTCCTCGAGCAGTTTCGCCCCGGCGTGATGGAGCGTCTGGGCCTGGGTTACGAGGCGCTGAAGGCGATCAACCCGAAGCTGATTTATGTGTCGATCACCGGCTACGGCCAGACCGGGCCGTACAAGGATCGCGCCGGGCATGACATCAACTACCTCGCACTGGCCGGGCTTGCCAGCTACACCGGCCGCGCCGACAGCGGTCCGTTGCCACTGGGCATGCAGGTGGCGGATGTGGCGGGCGGGTCGCTGCACGGGGTGATCGGCCTGCTGGCGGCGGTGATTGCCCGTCAGCAGACCGGGCAGGGCACCCATCTGGACGTGAGCATGACCGATTGCGCATTCAGCCTGAACGCCATGGCCGGTGCCGGGTATCTGGCCTGTGGCGAGGAGCCGGCGTGGGAAGACCAGATGCTCAACGGCGGTAGCTTTTACGATTACTACCGCTCGCGCGACGGGCGCTGGATGTCGGTAGGCAGTCTCGAGCCTGGGTTCATGCAGCAATTGTGCACGGCGCTGGGTCGCCCGGAGTTGGCGGCGCAAGGCTTGTCGCCCAAGCCTGAGCAGCAGCGGGCGTTGAAATACGCGCTGACGGTCGAATTCGAAAAACATGACTTTGCCGAACTGTGCGAGTTGTTTGCCGGGATCGATGCGTGTGTCGAGCCAGTATTGAATCTGGGGGAGGCGGTGCGCCATCCACAGTTAAAGGCTCGGGAACTGGTGACCCAGGTGCCGCGCGGGGATGGCACGACCCAGGCGCAAATGGCGTGTCCGTTGAAATTTTCCGAGGCGTTGCCGGCGCCACGGCATGTTGGCGCGGGGTTGGGGCAGCATACGGATCAAGTGTTGGGGGAGTTGGGGTTCAGTCCCGAGCGGATTGCCGAGTTGCGTGCATCCAAGGTGATTCTTTAGCGTCTGTGTTGGCCCTATCGCTGGCAAGCCAGCTCCCACAGGTTTTGTGTCGGACATGGTTTATGTGGCCACCTCGGACACTGTGGGAGCTGGCTGTCAGCGATGGGGCCAGTCAGGTCACTGCAAAACTGACTATTCCACGCGCATCTCACCACTGAACACCAAGGTATTGCGACACCGCCGGCACAAATACCGCCGCCCCTGCCGCACCAAGCTATGGCGCTGCGCCGAAAACGGAAAATCACTGTCGGCACACGGGCACTTATAGATATAGCGGGTCACGCTGCGGCGTTTGATTGCATACGTGTGGCAGCGATCCGGCGGCAGTTCGTAGACGCCACGCATGATCAGTTGCCACTCCTCGCCATGGGGCTGGATGCGGTCGCCGAACAGTTGATGGGCGATCAGGTGCGCGACTTCGTGGGCCACGGTCTGTTTGAGGAAGTGTTCGGTGTTTTCCCGGTACAACTGCGGGTTGAAGCGCAGCAGGTTCTCGTGCAGATGCGCGACCCCGGCTTTTTGCCCGCGCAGCTTGAGGCTCACCACGGGGCGTTGGAAATGACGTTTGAAAAAGGATTCAGCGAGTTGGTAACAGTCTTCGACGCGGGTATTGAGTTGCTCGGGCATGCTTGATGGATCTCCAGAGGCGTCGAGTATGCCGCAACCCTGTGGACTTGCGAATCGCCGAACTGCCGAATGGTCATCAGCGAGACGAGAAGGCCGCCTTGCGGCGGCCTGTATTGGCAGATCTTGTTTTTCTCGGAGAGTCATTGCGTCAGTTGGTGTACACGGGCCCCACGCCCAGGCCCCAGACGATCACGGTGAACGCCATGATGGCCACCAGCACCACCAGACCCACCGCCAGCACCGAGCTGGAAAACAGAAAACCTTCGTCCGACGGAATATTCATGAAGGTCGGCAGCCCCACATACAGCAGATACACCGTGTAGCAGATGGCCGCCGTGCCGACGATCATTCCCAGCCACATATGCGGATAAAGCGCCGCCAGCCCGCCGACAAACAACGGTGTCGCGGTGTAGGTGGCAAACGCCACGCAACGGGCCAGACTCGGGTTGGCGTCGTAGGTGCGGGCCATCCAGTGCACAAACGCGCCCATCACCGCGACCCCGCCGAGCATCGCCAGATACGACATGACCGTCATCCAGATGGCGCTTTCGACCGTGAGCATGACCGGCGCGCGATTGCCGATCACCCAACCGACCTGCGTGGTGCCGATGAACGCCGAGACAGCGGGGATCGCCGCCAGAATCAGCGTGTGTGTGAGGTACATGTGGCTGATGCTTTCCTCTTGGTCGCCACGGATTTCCTTCCATTCCTGATCGGGGTGGGTAAAAAGTCCCACTACGTGATGGATCATGCCAGTCACTCCTCTTGTTATTGCCATCGCCCCCCAACGGAGCGCCTACGGGCCAATGAGGCCGAGCAAATTCAGGTCTTCAGATGTGTGCGACCTTATGTCGCAGTATAGAAAGGACTTAACCGCACAGGGACTAGGGGCTTAGAGCAAATCGCGCTGTAAACAGGGGGCTTAATCGCCGCAGGCTCTTGGTATCAACTCTTGGTTATCCTGGAAATATATTTGTGGTGAGGGGATTCATCCCCGATGGGGTGCGAAAGCAGCCCCAAAACCTCAGAACTCTATTTTCCCGATACTTCGCGGTGGATGGCTTGACGACTGCTGCGCAGCCGATCGGGGATCAATCCCCTCGCCACCGAGGGCAATGCAGACCTCGGAAGAATGGGACAGACCCACGGCCCTTCGCCCCCACGACGTTTTTGCGTAAAATGCCGGCCCTTCGTCACACCTCACGGATTTCGCGTCATGGGCACTCTTACGGTCAACCAGAACAAACTGCAAAAGCGCCTGCGCCGCCTGGCCGGGGAAGCGGTCGCCGACTTCAACATGATTGAAGACGGCGACAAGGTCATGGTCTGCCTGTCCGGGGGCAAGGACAGCTACACCATGCTCGACGTGCTGATGCACCTGCAGAAGGTTGCACCGATCAAGTTCGAGATCGTCGCGGTGAACATGGACCAGAAGCAGCCGGGCTTCCCCGAGCACGTGCTGCCGGCCTACCTCAAAGAGCTGGGCATCGAGTACCACATCGTCGAGAAAGACACTTACTCGGTGGTCAAAGAGCTGATTCCGGAAGGCAAGACCACCTGCTCGCTGTGCTCGCGCCTGCGTCGTGGCACGCTGTATACCTTTGCCGACGAAATCGGCGCGACCAAAATGGCCCTCGGTCATCATCGCGACGACATCGTCGAGACGTTCTTCCTCAACATGTTCTTCAACGGCACCCTCAAGGCGATGCCGCCGAAGTTGCGCGCCGATGACGGCCGCAACGTGGTGATCCGTCCGCTGGCGTACTGCAACGAGAAGGACATCCAGGCCTACTCGGACCTCAAGGAATTCCCGATCATCCCGTGCAACCTCTGCGGTTCGCAGGAAAACCTGCAGCGTCAGGTGGTCAAGGAAATGCTTCAGGATTGGGATCGCAAGACCCCGGGGCGAACTGAAAGCATCTTCCGCAGTCTGCAGAACGTGGTGCCGTCGCAACTGGCCGACCGCAACCTGTTCGACTTCACCAGCCTGAAGATCGATGAGACGGCGGCTTCGCGGTTCGTCAACGTCGTCAATCTGTAAACCCGATCACTGTGGGAGCGAGCCTGCTCGCGAAGGCGTCATGTCAGCCAGCATCAATGTTGACTGACACACTGCTTTCGCGAGCAGGCTCGCTCCCACATTGGTTTCTTCGTTTCGTTAAATAGGAGAGGGCATGCGCGATTACAAGTGGCTGCACGAATACTGTCTGAACCGCTTTGGTTCGGCGGCTGAACTGGAAGCCCATCTGCCCGTTCCCAAGACCCCGGCGCAATTGCGCAAAATCAGCGACGATCGCTACCTCTCGACCATGGCCCTGCGCGTTTTTCGCGCGGGGCTCAAGCACAGTCTGGTGGATGCCAAGTGGCCGGCCTTCGAAGAAGTGTTCTTCAAGTTCGACCCGGAAAAAGTCGTGCTGATGAGCGCCGAACACCTTGAACGGCTGATGCAGGATGCACGGATCATCCGTCACCTGGGCAAGCTCAAGAGCGTGCCGCGCAATGCGCAGTTCATTCTGGATGTCGAGAAAGACAAGGGCAGCTTCGGCGCGCTGATCGCCGACTGGCCGGTGACCGACATTGTCGGTCTGTGGACCTACCTGAAAAAACACGGCCATCAACTGGGCGGACTATCGGCCCCACGGTTTTTGCGCATGGTCGGCAAGGATACCTTTGTGCCGAGCTATGACGTGGTCGCGGCGCTGAATGCGCAGAAGATCGTCGACAAGGTGCCGACCAGTCTGCGCGATCTGGCGATTGTGCAGGATGCATTCAACCAGTGGCATGAACAGAGCGGCGGGCGGGCGATGAGCCAGATCTCGATGATGCTCGCGTACACCGTGAATCATTAAGACCGCGTCGCCCCAATCGCTGGCAAGCCAGCTCCCACAGTTTTTGTATTGATCACATTATTGTGTTTCAACACAGATCCTGTGGGAGCTGGCTTGCCAGCGATGGCGTCGGCTTAGGCGACGCTGATCTCGCCCTCGCCAGCCAGTTTGCGATTCAACTGATACCGCCACCGCACATACAGCAGCGCTGAGCAGAACACCGCCAGGCTCGCGACCATCTCCAGCACACCAAACATCTGCCGGTTCGGGTCATACGCCGCCAGTGCGCCTTTGATGAAATACAGATTCACCACAAAACACATCCACGAATGCCCACGGGCGCTGCCCATGATCATCGCCGGGGCGAGGACCAGCCACGGGATCAGCTCGACCAGCAGAATCACCCACGGTCGGGCGCCATGCAGGTCGGCGAATACCAGATAGTAGGCGGCGAGCAGTCCGGCCAAAGCAAAAAAGCTCAGCAAGCTGATCACCCGCATCGCCTTCACTCTCGGCTCAAGCCACTCGACGGAGGGCAGGATTTTCGGCTTCTTCGCCACCGTCAGCCCTCCAGTTTCTGCGCAGTCTTGGCCAGACGCAGGCCCAGCGCCCGGCACAGTGCGACTTCGTGCTGGTCGAGGCCACTTTTACCATCCGCCCCGGCGTGATGGCTGGCGCCGTACGGTGTGCCGCCGCCCTGGGTTTCCAGGAGCGCCGATTCGCTGTAGGGCAGGCCGGTGATCAGCATGCCGTGGTGCAGCAACGGCAGCATCATCGACAGCAGCGTGGTTTCCTGGCCGCCATGCAGGCTAGCGGTGGAGGTGAACACGCCGGCCGGTTTGCCGACGAGGGCGCCGGTCAGCCAGAGGTTGCTGGTGCCATCGAGGAAGTATTTGAGCGGTGCAGCCATGTTGCCGAACCGGGTCGGACTGCCGAGGGCCAGACCGGCGCAGTTCTTCAGGTCATCGAGGGTCGCGTAGAGCGCGCCTTCGTCCGGGATGTCCGGGGCCACGGCTTCGCACTCGGTGGAGATCGCCGGCACAGTGCGCAAACGCGCTTCGAGGCCGGCCTGCTCGACACCACGGGCGATCTGCCGGGCCATCTCGTTGGTCGAGCCGCTGCGGCTGTAATACAGAACCAGAATGTACGGCGCGCTCACGGCAGCAACTCCAGGACCTGCTCCGGTGGACGGCCGATGACGGCTTTGTCGCCGACTTCCAGAATCGGTCGTTCCATCAGCTTGGGATGGGCCGCGATCGCTTCGATCAATTGTTTCTCGGTGAGACTGGCGTCGGCCAGGTTCAGGGTTTTGTATTCATCTTCCCCGGTGCGCAGCAGTTGCCGTGCGCTGATCCCGAGCTTGCCGAGCAGGGCCTTGATCTGTGCGGCGTCCAGCGGCGTTTCGAGATAGCGCACGACGTTCGGAGTCAGGCCGCGGGCTTCAAGCAGTTCCAGCGCGCCGCGGGATTTCGAGCAGCGCGGATTGTGATAAAGCGTCAGATCGGTCATGGCGGGTCGCTTCTGGCGTAAAGTGGCGGCTATTCTAACTGTGCAACGCGCAATCCAGAACCTCGGGAGGCGATGGGTCGCAGGCGTATTCAAATTTTCACAAGGAACAGGACATGACACGGCGATTGGCAGCGGCATTGACGATAATCGGGGCGTTGATGCTGGGGGGCTGCGGTAATGACTATGGTATCGACCAGAACGGTCAGAAAGTGGCGTCCGAGCGCCTCGACAAACAATGGGTGGTGATCAACTACTGGGCTGAATGGTGTGGCCCGTGCCGCACGGAAATCCCTGAACTCAACCATTTGGCGGATGAACTCAAGAGCAAGAATGTCGGTGTATTCGGGGTCAACTTCGACAACGTGCAGGGTGTAGAACTGAAAGACGCCAGTGAAAAACTCGGCATCAAGTTCACTGTACTGGCGCAGGATCCGGCGGAGTTGTTCGACTTGCCGCGCAGTGAGGCCTTGCCGGTGACTTACATCATCGACAACAAGGGCAAGGTGCGGGAGCAGTTGCTGGGGGAGCAGACAGCGGCGGGGGTGATGGCCAGGCTTGAGGCGTTGCAGGCGACCCAATAATGGCTTTTTGTGGCGAGGGAGCTTGCTCCCGCTGGGCTGCGAAGCAGCCCCAAACCCGGCCGCCGCAGTGCAACAGGTAAATTGCGGTAACCGATTTACGACTGCTGCGCAGCCGAGCGGGAGCAAGCTCCCTCGCCACAGGTAATCTTCAGCGGATCGAGGATATGAGGTTCAACCCTCTTCCAGCCACCAGCGCAGCGGCTTGCCTTGCGCCGGCCAGAAGCGCATCTGTTCGATCGGCGAAATATCCCAGCGCTCGACCTGCTCCAGCGCCTGAAGGAAGCGTTGTTCCTGCTCCATCAGTGCCGGCGCGCACAGTTTGCGGGTCTTGCCGATCTTGCCGAAGCTCAGCTTGTCGCCATCGAGGGTGTACGGCGCGAACCAATGGTTGCAGCCGCCGTTGCCGTAGGCGCGGCCATCATCGCCGAGGGTCACGGTCAGATGGCTGTAATCCATCAATGGCCGTTCGCCGATCCACTCCAGAATGTAGCTGCGGTTCTGTTGCAGTTGCACAGGCTCCGCGGCGCAGCCCGCCAGGCCAACACCGACCAGAGCGGTCAGGGCAAGGCGTTTCATCACGCAGGCTCCTGGCATTTCGGGCACAGATGTTTCTCGCCAACGGCTTTCCAGCCCAACTCGGCAATGCGCGCCGTGGCGGCCGGTTTTTCTGCGGCTTTGCCCAGCTTGGCGTCTACTGCGAACTCGAAGCTCAGCTCTTTGGCGCAGCTGTCGCAGTTGACCTGCCAGGTGTGAATCGCCAGTTCGCCGAACACCGGGCCCGTGGTCATTGCGGTCCATTGGCCTGGCGGATTGATCAGGTGGCGGACGGTTTCGACGGTCAGGCGCATGGACAAGTCCTTGCTGCCTTTAAGGGTGACCAGCAGGGCGTCACCGATGCGGATCGAGCCACCGTTGCCGGTGACCTGATAGCGGCCCGGTACAAGGGCGCGGCATTCGGTGAGGGTGTGTTGCGGGTTCATCAGGTTGTAGCGGAAATCGTGTTCGACCATGGGTCCTCCAAATATGCGCGACATGCTAGCACGGGCCACGTTGCAAATTGACGTGCGCTTGCGACCTTCGATCAGGTTCAAATCGACCTTGGCCCATGGCAAACTGCCGCCCTCGACTCTGAAGGAACGGAACATGGCGCTGATCGAATGTTATGAATGTAAGCGCAGCATCAGCTCGCAAGCCTCGGCGTGCATTCATTGCGGGGCGCCGATGGCGCAACAACAGGCCGACGCGCAGAGCGCCGGGGCACCGGCTAAGCCTGCGACGATTTCTTTCGGCAGTCTGCCGCGCAACAGGACTGTGGCCGAGGCTGCTGTCATCGCGCCTGAAAGTCCAGAGCCGTTACCGAACATCATGCCGGCAGCGGCGGGGCAACGGCGTCAGCAACCGGCCGCGCAAGCAGCCGTGACGCATATCAATGAGGATGGCAGCCGCCCGGTGGAAGGCTGGCTGAAGATCATGGTGTTCCTGTTGCCGATGGTGTTTGTCTGGTTCCTGCTGCGCAATGGCCACTCGGCAAAACAACGCCTGTTCGGTTTTGGCTGGCTGGCGCTGCTGATTCTGGCGTCCTCCCTTAAGTAAGCGCTAAAGCGCTTAACCCTCGACCTGGTTCTGCGGTGACCCCGCAACCCAGGTCGCGATATTGTCCAGGGTCGTCGCGGCAATCGCGCCCAGCGCCTCGCGTGTCAGAAACGCCTGATGCGCGGTGATGATCACATTCGGAAAGGTCAGCAAGCGCGCCAGCACGTCGTCCTGCAACGGCAGGTCGGAGCGGTCCTCGAAAAACAGCTGCGCCTCTTCCTCATACACATCCAGACCCAGATAACCCAGTTGCCCGTCCTTCAAGGCATCGATCAGCGCCGGGGTGTCCACCAGACCGCCGCGACCGGTGTTGATGAGCATCGCCCCCGCCTGCATGTGCGCCAGTGAGTCGCGGTTGATCAGGTGTTTGCTCTGCTCGTTGAGCGGGCAGTGCAGGCTGATGATTCGCGACTGCGCGAGCAACTCCGGCAGGCTCAGATAACGGGCACCCAAGGCCAGCACCTGAGGATTCGGGTACGGGTCGTACGCGAGCAGTTCACAACCGAAACCGTGCATGATTTTCGCGAAGGTGGCGCCGATCTGCCCGGTGCCGACGATGCCGACCGTCTTGCCGACCAGATCGAAACCGGTCAGGCCATGCAGACTGAAATCGCCTTCACGGGTGCGGTTGTAGGCGCGGTGCAAGCGCCGGTTGAGGGCGAGGATCAGGGCCACGGCATGCTCGGCCACCGCATGCGGCGAGTAGGCCGGGACACGCACGACGTCAAGGCCCAGGCGTTTCGCCGCGGCCAGATCGACATGGTTGTAACCGGCCGAGCGCAGGGCGATCAGGCGTGTGCCGCCGGCCGCCAGACGCTCCAGCACGGCGGCGCTGAGGTCGTCGTTGATAAAGGCGCAAACCACTTCGTGATGTTCGGCCAGTGCGGCAGTGTCGAGACTCAGCCGCGCCGGTTGAAAATGCAGTTCGATACCCGCCGGGCAATCGGCACCGAGGAAACTGTCGCGGTCGTAGGTCTGGCTGCTGAAAACGATCGTGCGCATGAAATCCTCCTGGAGCATCGACTCGGGTGGCATAAACCAAGTCAACTTTATCGGTGTTCGCGCTGGCCGGTATTGCGCTGGGTCAGGCGCTGATCTTCGCTTGCGCGGCGAGGCGGTTGATCGCCCGTTCCAGCTCATCCAGCGCCGTCGACGCTTTCGGGTCGTCCTGTTTGAGCAGGGTTTCGCTGCGCTGACAGGCGGCGCGCAATTGCGGGACGCCGCAATAACGCGTGGCGCCGTGCAGGCGATGCACGCGTTCAATCAGAGCATTCTGGTCGTGGCTGTCGCGTGCCGTGCGAATGGCTTCGCGGTCGGCTTCCAGCGAGGCCAGCAGCATCGCCAGCATGTCCGCCGCCAGGTCCGCCTTGCCAGCGGCCAGACGCAAGCCTTCCTCGTGATCGAGCACCGGCAATTCGTGATTGCCCGCCGCGCTGTCACTGACGCGCTCCGGCGCCTGATTGCGCAGGGCCAGACCGGTCCATTTCAGCACCACCTGCGCCAGTTGCCGCTCGCTGATCGGTTTGGTCAGGTAGTCGTCCATGCCGCTTTGCAGCAATGCGCGTTTTTCGTTGGCCATGGCATGCGCGGTGAGCGCGACGATCGGCAGGGGTGTGCAATGCCGTTCGCTCTCCCACTGGCGAATGGTTTCGGTGCTTTGACGCCCATCCATGCCGGGCATCTGGACGTCCATCAACACCAGATCGAAGGATTCGGTCTGCACCGCTTTGACCGCTGCATAACCGCTTTCCACCGCGAGAACCTTGGCGCCCATGTCTTCGAGCAGCGTTTGCACCAGCAACAGATTGGCCGGGTTGTCATCGACACACAGCACCTTTGGTGCGCGACTCGACAATGGTTCGTTCGGCTCGTTGCGTGGTTGGCGCGGGTTGGCCAGATCCGACAGGGCGCGGCGCAATTTACGCGTACAGGCCGGTTTGGCTTGCAGCTGGCTGTGCGGGTTGGGCACCGATAGATGGAACAGTGTCTGTTCGGTGGTCGGGCACAGCACCAGCACTTTGCAGCCGAGGTGTTCGAGGTCCCAGATGTGCTGGTTCAGGCGTTCCGGCAGTATGTCGTTGCTGGTGATGCCGATCACCGCCAGATCAATAGCCTGATCGGTCTGATGCGCGCCGGTGACGCCATTGGTCAGGCTTTCCAGGGTGTTGAACGGCGTGACATTGAGGCCGCAGTCTTCCAGTTGATGCTGCAAGGCCTGACGCGCCAGTTCGTGGTTTTCCAGCACCGCTACACGGCGTCCGAGCAACGGCGCCGAGGGCAGGTCTTCGGCGTCGTCACGGGTTTTCGGCAGGCTCAGGCTGATCCAGAATTCCGAGCCTTCGCCCGGTGTGCTGTCGACGCCGATCTCGCCGCCCATCTGTTCGATCAGGCGCTTGGAAATCACTAGCCCCAGCCCGGTGCCGCCCGGTTGTCGCGACAGCGAGTTGTCGGCCTGACTGAACGCCTGGAACAACGCGCGCACGTCCTGATTCGACAGGCCGATGCCGGTGTCCTGAATACTGATGCGCAGTTGCACGCTGTCTTCGTGTTCTTCTTCGAGCATCGCCCGGGCGACGATGGTGCCTTCGCGGGTGAACTTGATCGCATTGCTCACCAGGTTGGTGAGAATCTGCTTCAGGCGTAACGGATCACCGACCAGCGACAGCGGCGTATCGCGATAAACCAGGCTGACCAGCTCCAACTGCTTGGCGTGAGCGGCGGGGGCGAGGATGGTCAGGGTGTCCTGCAACAGATCGCGCAAGTTGAACGGAATGTGGTCGAGCACCAGTTTGCCGGCCTCGATTTTCGAGAAGTCGAGGATCTCGTTGATGATCCCGAGCAGGCTGTCAGCGGATTTTTCGATGGTGCCCAGGTAGTCGAGCTGGCGCGGGGTCAGCTCGCTTTTTTGCAGCAGATGCGTGAAGCCGAGAATGCCGTTGAGCGGCGTGCGGATCTCGTGACTCATGTTGGCCAGGAATTCGGATTTGATCCGGCTCGCTTCCAGCGCTTCTTTACGGGCCAGATCCAGTTCGATGTTCTGGATCTCGATGGTTTCCAGGTTCTGCCGGACATCTTCGGTGGCCTGATCGACGCTGTGCTGCAGTTCTTCGCGGGCGTTCTGCAAGGTGCCGGCCATGCGATTGATGCCCGACGCCAATTCATCCAGCTCCTGACTGCCGAGCGGTGGCAGGCGGGTTTCCAGGTGGCCATCCTTGAGTTGCGCGACAGCTTGTTTGATCTGGCTCAGCGGACGATTGATGGTGCGGCCCATGCGCAAGGCGAGCAGCGCGGCACCGGCAAGCCCGGCGGCAATCAGCAACAGGCTGGCGAACAGGCTGCGATAACCGCGCAGCAGCATGCCGTTGTGTGACAGTTCCAGTTCGACCCAGCCGAGCAGACGGTCGGATTCTTCGGGGATCAATTCGCCGGCGAGGTTGCGGTGCTTGCCGAACACCGGCATCAGGTAGCGGGTCGCGTCATTGCCGCTGCGCCGTTGCAAGTGCGCGCTGTCACCGCTCGGTGCCTGATTGAGCATGGTCGGGCCGGCGTGGGCCAGCGGCGAGCGGTCCGGTGCGAGGAAGGTCACTGCGCGCACATCGGGTTGTTCGAGGGACTGAGTGGCGATGCGCTCCAGCAAGTCGCTGTTGCCATGACCCATGGCGGGTGCCACTAACGGTGCGAGTTGCTCGGCGATCATTTCGCCGCGCTGCATCAATTGGGTCTGCAGGTCGGACTGCTGCGTCCAGGTGAAATAACCACCCAACACCAGCGCCATCAGGCTGGTCGGCAACAAGGTCAGCAACAACACGCGACCTTTGATTCCCAGTTTCTTGAGCACGCCTATCTCCTGCATCCCGCTGATCCGTTGACTCATGCGTGCATCCGGCACGCGACATTGGCGCAGTGTAGCGATTTGCTCGCGGGCAATCTCCGGAAAAATACTCTCGTCTGCTGTCCGCCAGCGCAGGCGCGTTCGTCCGACGGCGCAACCTTGAGTTGCCCGCTGCCCGGCAATCTTGAATAATCGCGCTCAACTGAGAATTACTTGCAGATACTCATGACTCCTGTTTCCGTTGGCCAGCCACGCATACTTTCCATCGAGGACGATCCGGTTCTGGGTGCCTATGTTCACGAACATCTGGGTCGCAGCGGCTTTCAGGTGACCTGGTGCCAGAACGGTCAGGAAGGCCTGAACATCGCCAGGCGCCAGGTGTTCGACGTGGTGTTGATGGACATTCTGTTGCCCGGGCTGGATGGCCTGAACCTGCTGACTCAACTGCGCCAGAGCCACTCGACGCCGGTGCTGCTGATGTCGGCCCTCGGTGCCGAGGCCGATCGCATCAGTGGTTTCCGTCTGGGCGCCGACGATTACCTGCCCAAGCCGTTCAGCATGGCCGAACTGCATGTGCGCATCGAAGCGATCCTGCGGCGGGTGGCCCTTGATCGTCGTCCCGCGGCGTTGGCTGTGCCGGTGGCTACGGGCACGCTGCACTTTGACGATGAGCAATGCGATGTGTTCTTCCGCGAGCAAGCGGCCGGTCTGACCCGCAGCGAATTCCGCCTGCTGGAAACCCTCAACCGTAATGATGAAGAAGTGCTGAGCAAGGCTTTCCTTTACCAGCACGTCCTGCAACGCGGCTACGCTGCGCACGACCGCAGTCTCGACATGCACATCAGCCAGATCCGCCGCAAACTCAAAGCCATCGGCTACACCGAGCGGGAAGTGCGCACGGTGTGGGGCAAGGGTTACGTGTTGAGTGCCGCTGATGAAAATGTCTGAGCTGCCGGGACGGCACTCGTTGTTCTGGAAACTGGCCTGTCTGCTGGTCGCGTTCTGCCTGTTGATGATCTGGCTCAGTTGGTCGTGGGGCCGGTACATGGAGCAGCGCAACCAGTTCCTCTCCGACGAGGCGCGCGGCACGCTGGCGCGTTATGCCGCGCAAGCCGAGCAGGCGTGGCAGCGAGGCGGGCGCAGCGGCGTCGATGACTGGTTGCAGAGCATGGAGTTGCGCGAGGCCAGTTGGGTCGGCGTGATCGGCGGCAACTTGCAGTCGCTGAGCAATGATCCGCTGAACGAACAGGAAATCCAGCACCTGACCTTCTTGCGCGGCCTCGACTGGCCGATCCACAAGCAGGGCCGGCCGTGGCTGCGCATCCCGTTTCCCAAGGATCCGTCCGCCGGCAGTCTGGTGATCGAATTGCCCGAACGCTTTGTGCCGGGCAAATACCGGGTGTTCTGGCGAGTCATCACCAACGGCGTGATTCCCGGGCTGTTCACTTTATTGTTGTGCGTCGGGCTGTACCGCTTGCTGGTGGTGCCGCTGAACAACCTGCGGGAGCAGGCCAATGCCTGGCGCGCCGATCAATTGAATGTACGGCTGTCGAGCGGCATCACCCAGAGGCCGGACGAACTCGGCGAACTGGCCCGGGCGTTCGACTCGATGTCCGAACGCCTGCAAACCACCGTCGCCGTGCAGCAGCAATTGCTGCGCGACCTGTCCCATGAACTGCGAACCCCGCTGAGCCGACTGCGCGTGGCCAGCGAAAGTGAGCAGGGTTTGCCGCAATTGCGCGAGCGCATCGGCCGCGAAGTCGATGGCATGCAACGGCTGGTCGAAGACACGTTGCAACTGGCCTGGCTCGATACCGACCGTTCGCCACTGCCAGACGAAGCGATTCAGATCCAGGCCTTGTGGGAGATGCTCACCGACAACGCCTGTTATGAAAGTGGCTGGCCGAGTCTGCAATTGCAGTGCGCGGTGGAAGCGTCGTGCTGGGTGCGCGGCAATCTCAATACCTTGGCGCAGGCGCTGGAGAATATTTTGCGCAACGCCATTCGTCATTCGCCTGAGGGCGGGATTGTGCGTCTGGATGGCCGGCGAGATGGCGATTACTGGCATCTGTGGCTGGAGGATCAGGGCGGCGGGGTGGCTGACGGGGATCTGGAGCGGATCTTTTCGCCGTTCACCCGACTGGACGGATCGCGGCCGGGGGATGGCGGGTTTGGCTTGGGTTTGAGCATTGCGCGGAATGCGGTGCAGCGCCAGGGTGGGCGTCTTTGGGCGCAGAACAGCGGTTCGGGGTTGCGACTGAATCTGCGGTTGGTGGCTGATGATGGCGCTGTCAGTCCCGACGCCATCGCTGGCAAGCCAGCTCCCACAGGTTCCAGCAGCGTGCCACCAATCTTCGCCCAACACCAAACTCTGTAGGAGCTGTCGAGTGAAACGAGGCTGCGATCTTTTGATGTTGTTAAGGGGCAAGATCAAAAGATCGCAGCGGTCCGCAGTTCCTACATGAATGCCTATCACCCTGTCAGAGCGAGCTTGCTCGCGATGTAGTCCGTTGGCGGAGGCCAATCCTGCGAGTATGCATGAGCGCTCGCCTTCTTTTGTACGACATTTCCCAAGCTGTATCAGCGGTCATTTTTAGCGTCCTGAACGGTTTAGGCTCGTGCCTCAGCTGATCTCCAAGGAATTGCGCATGACTGTATCCCGCCTTACTGGCAGCCCGGATGGCGAACGCTTCAACGAAGTGCTCGCGCTGATTCACAGTTCCAGACATAAGGCCATGCAAGCGGTCAATACACAGCTGATTGAGCTTTATTGGCAGGTGGGGGCGCACATCAGTCGCAAGATTGAGCAGGCGGAGTGGGGGGATTCGGTGGTGGGGCAATTGGCCGATCATTTGGCTCTGACACAACCCGGGTTGCGAGGGTTCACTCGGCGCAATTTGTTTCGGATGCGCCAGTTTTATGAGATTTATCGGGGCGATCAGAAAGTGTCAGCACTGCTGACACAATTGCCTTGGACTCATAATTTACTCATTTTGACTCAGAGTAAGCTCTCTGAAGAGCGCGAGTTTTATCTGCGGATGGCCATTCAGGAGAAGTGGTCTACAAGAGAGTTGGAGCGCCAATTCAAAACGGCTCTGTTCGAACGAAGCGTCACCAACCCGGCGAAAGCTTCCGCGGCACTGAAACAAGCCCATCCCGCAGCACTCGAGATTTTCCGTGATACCTACATGGTCGAGTTCCTCGATCTGCCCTCTGCTCATTCCGAAACCAATTTGCACCAAGGCCTGCTATCACGCCTCAGGATCTTCTTGATCGAACTTGGTCGCGACTTCTGCTTTGTCGGTTCCGAATATCCATTGCAAGTCGGTGGCCGGGATTTCTCTCTCGATCTTCTGTTTTTCCACCGGGGGCTTAACTGTCTGGTGGCCATTGAACTCAAGGTCGGGCGCTTTGAACCGGAGTACCTCGGCAAGATGGATTTCTATCTTGAGGCACTGGATCGCAATGTCCGCAAGCCCCACGAAAACCGGGCCATCGGTTTACTGCTGTGCGCCAGCAAGGAGGACGAGGTCGTCGAGTACTCTCTCAATCGCAGTCTTTCCCCGGCATTGATCGCGCAATATCAAACCTGCTTGCCGGATAAACAACTGCTTCAAGCCAAACTGCATGAGTTTTACGCGTTGGATACCGCGCACCCGGAAAACGTTGGCTAGCCTCTCCTTATTCCCATAAACCATAAGCACCGCACTTTGCGTGATATGGCCTGCGCGGGTTTGCCGGTATGATAGGCGCCCCCGCACGTCTGGATTGCGAATACGCCATGACCCTGCAGTACCCAACCATCGCCGATTGCGTCGGCAACACTCCGCTGGTGCGTTTGCAGCGCCTGCCCGGTGCCACCAGCAACACCCTATTGCTCAAGCTCGAAGGGAACAACCCGGCGGGTTCGGTCAAGGATCGTCCGGCGCTGTCGATGATCACCCGTGCCGAACTGCGCGGGCAGATCCACGCGGGCGATACGCTGATCGAAGCGACCTCGGGCAACACCGGGATCGCCCTGGCCATGGCCGCCGCGATCAAGGGTTACAAGATGATCCTGATCATGCCGGACAACTCCAGCGCCGAGCGTAAAGCGGCGATGACCGCGTACGGTGCCGAGTTGATTCTGGTCAGCCAGGAAGAGGGCATGGAAGGCGCGCGCGATCTCGCGCAGCGCATGGAAGCCGAAGGCCGTGGCAAGGTGCTCGATCAGTTCGCCAATGGCGATAACCCTGAAGCGCACTACACCACCACCGGCCCGGAAATCTGGCGTCAGACCCAGGGCACCATCACTCATTTCGTCAGCTCGATGGGCACTACCGGCACCATCATGGGCGTGTCGCGCTACCTGAAAGAGCAGAGCGACAACGTGCAGATCGTCGGTCTGCAACCGATGGAAGGCTCGGCCATTCCCGGCATCCGTCGCTGGCCGCAGGAATACCTGCCGAAGATCTATCAGGCCGACCGCGTCGACCGCATCGTCGACATGGCGCAAAGCGAAGCCGAGGACGTCACTCGTCGTCTGGCCCGCGAAGAAGGCATCTTCTGCGGCGTTTCCTCGGGCGGTGCGGTGGCAGCGATGCTGCGCCTGTCCAAAGAAGTTGAAAACGCGGTGATCGTCGCGATCATCTGCGACCGTGGCGACCGTTATCTGTCGACCGGCATTTTCGACGCGCCCAACTGATGGCCAAGCACGAGAGAGGCCTGCGCTTCCAGCCCACCGGCGGCAGCAAGGCCCCGCAAATCCCGACCGGCAAAAAACAGCGCTTGACCATCGAGCGTCTGGCCAATGACGGTCGCGGTATCGCGTTTTTCGAAGGTAAAACCTGGTTCGTCCTCGGTGCCCTCGCCGGTGAAGAGGTCGAAGCGCGGGTGCTCGGCGCCCACGGCAAAGTGGTCGAGGCGCGCACCGAACGGGTGTTCAAGGCCAGTGAGCTGCGCCGCCCGGCACCGTGTCAGCACGCCGGCCGCTGCGGCGGTTGCAGTGTTCAGCATTTGCCCCACAGCGAACAGCTTGCCCTGAAACAGCGCATGCTCGCCGAGCAATTGGCGAAGGTTGCCGGTGTCGAACCGCAAGAGTGGGCAGCGCCGTTGACCGGCCCTGAGTTCGGCTATCGCCGTCGTGCCCGCATTGCGGTGCGCTGGGACATCAAGGCGAAAAAGCTCGATGTCGGTTTCCGCGCTGCCGGCAGTCAGGACATCGTCGCCATCAGCGAATGCCCGGTGCTGGTACAGCCCTTGCAACCGATCATGACCCGGCTGCCGGAGATGCTTCGTCGCCTGAGCAAACCGCAAGCGCTGGGCCATGTCGAGTTGTTCAGCGGTTCATCGCTGGCGGTGCTGTTGCGGCACATGGCGCCGTTGTCCGAAGCGGATCTGACGATTCTCAAGGACTTCTGCCAGTTCCATGAAGCGCAACTGTGGCTGCATGGCGAAGGCGAACCGCAACCGGTCGACATCACCCAGTCGCTGGGCTATCGCCTGGAGCAGTGGGGGCTGGATCTGGCCTGGCGGCCGGGAGATTTCATTCAGGTCAACGCCGGGGTCAACGAAGCGATGGTCGCGCAAGCGCTGGACTGGCTGAAGCCGACCCGCGATGAGCGTGTACTCGATCTGTTCTGCGGCTTGGGCAACTTCGCCTTGCCGCTGGCCCAAAGCGTGCGCGAAGTGGTGGCGGTGGAGGGCGTGCAGACCATGGTCGATCGCGCCGCCGCGAACGCCGCTAGCAACAATTTGCATAACACAAAGTTTTTTCAAGCCGATTTATCCCAGCCTTTGACCGATGCCCAGTGGATCGGAAACGGCTTTTCTGCGGTACTCTTGGACCCACCGCGTGACGGTGCTTTCGAGGTGGTGCGCAAGCTTGCGACCCTGGGTGCCAAGCGGTTGGTATATGTGTCGTGCAACCCTGCAACTCTGGCGCGCGATACGGTCGAATTGATCAAGCAGGGCTACCGGTTAAAACGTGCCGGGATTCTCGATATGTTTCCTCAGACGGCACATGTCGAGGCCATGGCGTTATTTGAAGCGAGCCAGGATGGCTCGTCTGAATCCGTCTGATCTGTCCGCGCAGCGCTCGCTTTAGCCCCGCGAGCGCAAACGGGCAACGAAGGTCAGCGATTTGACGCATTGAATCTGCGTCGTAGGGAAGGTAAAGCAAGATGGTACAGGTGAGAGCACACCAGCCGATCAACACTGACGGCAGTATCAATCTCGAGGCTTGGCTCGATCACGCGGTCAGTGTCGATCTGGCACTGGATCGCGAAGCCTTGAAAGAAGCCTGCGAGTTCGCTCGCGAGGCCGAACAACAGTCCAATGCCAAGAAGAATCTGTGGGCCGAAGGCTCCGGCAGTTTCAGCACGGGACTCGAGATCGCCGAGATTCTCGCCGACCTCAAGCTCGATCAGGATTCGCTGGTCGCCGCCGTTCTTTATCGCGGTGTCCGTGAAGGCCAGATCGAACTCGCGGCCGTCGGCCAGCGCTTCGGCCCGGTGGTAGCCAAACTGATCGACGGCGTGCAGCGCATGGCCGCGATCAGTGCCAGCCTCAGCCCGCGCCAGTCGATGGTCATGGGTACGCAAGGGCAGGTGGAAAACCTGCGCAAGATGCTCGTGGCGATGGTCGACGACGTCCGCGTCGCCTTGATCAAACTGGCCGAACGCACCTGCGCCATTCGCGCAGTGAAAACTGCCGACGACGAAAAGCGTAACCGCGTCGCCCGCGAAGTCTTCGACATCTATGCGCCGCTCGCGCACCGACTCGGCATCGGTCATATCAAATGGGAACTGGAGGACTTGTCCTTCCGTTATCTCGAGCCTGACCAATACAAACAGATCGCCAAGTTGCTCCACGAGCGACGGCTGGATCGTGAGCGTTTCATCGCCGACGTGATGACCCAGCTCAAGGACGAACTGCAGGCCACCGGTGTCGACGCCGACATCAGCGGCCGGGCCAAACACATTTATTCGATCTGGCGCAAAATGCAGCGCAAGGGTCTGGAATTCAGCCAGATCTACGACGTTCGCGCCGTTCGTGTGCTGGTGCCGGAAATGCGCGACTGCTACACCGCGCTTGGCATCGTCCACACGTTGTGGCGGCACATCCCGAAAGAATTCGACGACTACATCGCCAACCCGAAAGAAAACGGCTACCGCTCGCTGCACACCGCCGTGATCGGCCCGGAAGGCAAGGTGCTGGAGGTGCAGATCCGCACCCACTCCATGCACGAAGAAGCCGAACTTGGCGTTTGCGCGCACTGGCGCTACAAGGGCACCGACGTCAAATCCGGCTCCAACCACTACGAAGAGAAAATCTCCTGGCTGCGTCAGGTACTCGAGTGGCACGAAGAGCTGGGCGACATCGGCGGTCTGGCTGAACAGCTGCGGGTCGATATCGAGCCGGATCGGGTGTACATCTTTACCCCCGACGGTCATGCCATCGACTTGCCGAAAGGCGCGACGCCGCTGGACTTTGCCTACCGCGTGCACACCGAGATCGGCCACAACTGCCGTGGGGCGAAGATCAACGGGCGCATCGTGCCGCTCAACTACAGCCTGCAGACCGGTGAGCAGGTCGAGATCATCACCAGCAAACACGGCACACCGAGCCGTGACTGGCTGAACTCCAACCTGGGTTACGTCACCACCTCGCGGGCACGGGCGAAGATCGTTCACTGGTTCAAATTGCAGGCCCGCGACCAGAACGTTGCGGCCGGTAAAACCCTGATCGAGCGCGAACTGACGCGTCTCGGTCTGCCTGCGGTGGATTTCGACAAGCTGGCCGACAAGGCCAACATGAAAACCGCCGAGGACATGTTCGCCGCCCTCGGTGCCGGCGACCTGCGTCTGGCGCAACTGGTCAACCTGGCGCAGCAACTGGTCGAGCCGGAACGCGGCAACGAACAGCTGGAACTGATTCCGCGCAAAGCCACCGGGTACAAACCGGGCAAGCGTGGCGACATTCAGATCCAGGGCGTCGGCAACCTGATGACCCAGATGGCCGGTTGCTGCCAGCCGCTGCCGGGCGATGCGATTGTCGGTTACATCACCCAAGGCCGTGGCGTGAGCATTCACCGTCAGGACTGCGCCTCGGTGCTGCAACTGGGCGGGCGTGAGCCGGAGCGGATCATTCAGGTCAGCTGGGGCCCGGTGCCGGTGCTCACCTATCCGGTGGACATCGTCATCCGCGCCTACGACCGTTCCGGTCTGCTGCGCGACGTCTCGCAGGTGCTGCTCAACGAGCGGATCAACGTGCTGGCGGTCAACACCCGCTCGAACAAGGAAGACAACACCGCGCTGATGTCGCTGACCATCGAGATCCCGGGGCTGGACGCGCTGGGACGCTTGCTGGGGCGGATTTCGCAGTTGCCGAACATCATCGAAACGCGGCGTAACCGCACCCCGTGAACATGGCTTCGACCCAATGTGGGAGCTGGCTTGCCAGCGATGCAGACAACTCGGTCTTTCCGGAGAGCCGAGCTGACGCCATCGCTGGCAAGCCAGCTCCCACAGGGTTTTGTGGTGAGAAAGAAAAATGATGTACAGCCTTGAAGACCTGCTGCACTTGATGAGCCGCCTGCGCGATCCGCAGTACGGTTGCCCGTGGGACATCAAGCAAACCTACGCAACCATCGTCCCGCACACTCTCGAAGAAGCCTACGAAGTGGCCGATGCCATCGAGCGTGGTGATTTCGATCACTTGCAGGGCGAGTTGGGCGACCTGCTGTTTCAGGTGGTGTATTACAGTCAGCTGGCGCGGGAGGAGGGGCGTTTCGAATTTGCCGGGGTGATCGACAGCATCACCCGCAAGCTGATTCGTCGGCATCCGCATGTGTTCCCGACCGGCGATCTCTACGCGCCGCTGGATGTGCCGCGATTGACTGAGGAGCAGGTCAAGCAGCGCTGGGAGGAGATCAAGGCCGAAGAACGCGCCGAGAAATCCGCCGCGCCCGAGCAACTGTCGTTGCTCGATGATGTGCCCGCAACGCTGCCGGCATTGTCCCGTTCAGCCAAATTGCAGAAGCGCGCCGGGCAGGTCGGTTTCGACTGGCCGGACGCCTTGCCCGTGCTCGACAAAGTCCGCGAAGAGCTGGATGAAGTGCTCGAAGCCATGTCCGAAAACGATCCCCAAGCGGTGGCGGAAGAGATCGGCGACCTGCTGTTTTCCGTGGTCAATCTGGCTCGTCACCTGAAGGTCGATCCGGAAACTGCCCTGCGTGGCGCCAATGGCAAATTCGAAAGACGTTTCCGTTTTATCGAACAGGCATTGCGCGACACCCACCGTCCCATAGAAGATTGCACCCTCGAAGAGTTGGACGCCCTGTGGGGTGAAGCCAAACGTCAGGAAAAGAATTTGCCTAGCTGCGGCTGAGCAACTGCCCAAGTGAGTAAGCACATGAGTATTTCCCTTCGCGATCAGTTGCTCAAAGCAGGTCTGGTCAACCAAAAGCAGGCCAAGCAGGTCAGCAAGGACAAGCAAAAGCAGCAGCGTCTGGCCCACAAAGGCCAGATCGAACTGGATGACTCGCAGCAGCGCGCCGCGCAGGAAGCCATGGCCGAGAAGGTCAAGCGCGACCAGGAGCTGAACCGTCAGCAGAAAGAAAAAGCCGAGGCCAAGGCCCGGGCTGCGCAGGTCAAGCAGTTGATCGAAGTCTCGCGTCTGCCGAAGCTGACCACCGAGGACTACTACAACTTCGTCGACGACAAGAAGGTCAAGCGCATCTCGGTCAACACGCTGATGCGCAACAAGCTCAGCAGCGGTTCGCTGGCGATCGTCCACCATGCCGGTGGTTACGAAGTGATCCCGCGTGAAGCGGCCCTGAAGATCCAGGAACGCGATCCGCAGCGTATCGTGCAACTCAATGTACAGACTGAAGAGGTCAGCACCGAGGACGATCCGTACGCGGCCTATCAGATCCCTGACGATCTGATGTGGTAAATTGATAAAGCTGTAACAACGAAAAACCCCGCTCATGGCGGGGTTTTTCGTTTTCAATGCTGTGGTTGAATCAGGCGGATTTCAGATCCCGTTGCTGCTCTTGCACTTCCAGTTCGGCCTTGTAGTTGTGGGCGTCGATTTCGTTGTGGAACATCCCGACCAGCAAGTCTTGTTGATGCACATCCCAGATACGGATACCGGCGGCTACGCCTTCGTGGGACATGTGTGAATCGTCGCGTTCAGTTACTTTTACAGTCATCTGCTAGCTCCAAATCTCAAGTTATCTGCAGCAAGGCGTGTGCAGGACTCTTTTATATGATTTGTTAGCTTGCTAAGTAAACGCCTGATTCGTGCAACGTATTCTTGCGTAAAACGCAACAGTGCTGCAGGCCGCGTAATCCGCGACATTCGGTCGCAGGGCGGTAAGTTTCATGACAGAAGTTTCATTTTCAGAACACCCCGAGAACCCTGTGGGAGCTGGCTTGCCAGCGATAGCGGAGTGTCAGACAACATAGATATTGCCCGTGCTGACGCCATCGCTGGCAAGCCAGCTCCCACAGAGATCGGTGGTGTTCCCGCTACTTTCTGCAGGCGAAAAAAAACGCCCCGAACCAGTCGGGGCGTTTTCATGTGTGGCTCAAGCCTGGGGAATTACTTGCCTTCCCAGCGCTTCAGTACCAGCGTGGCGTTGGTACCGCCGAAGCCGAAGCTGTTGCTCATCACGGTGTTGATGGTGGCGTTCTCGCGGGTCTTGGTCAGCACCGGCAGATCGGCCACTTCAGGGTCCAGCTCGTCGATGTTGGCGGAACCGGCAATGAAGTTGCCTTCCATCATCAGCATGCAGTAGATCGCTTCGTGAACGCCGGCGGCGCCCAGGGAGTGACCGGACAGGCTCTTGGTCGAGCTGATCGCTGGAGCCTTGTCGCCGAACACTTCACGCACACCTTTCATTTCCGCAACGTCGCCGACCGGAGTCGAAGTGCCGTGGGTGTTCAGGTAGTCGATCGGGGTATCAACGGTGGACATCGCCATCTGCATGCAGCGGATCGCGCCTTCGCCACTCGGGGCAACCATGTCGTAGCCGTCGGAGGTCGCGCCGTAGCCAACGATTTCCGCGTAGATTTTTGCGCCACGGGCCAGAGCGTGTTCCAGCTCTTCAACCACAACCATGCCGCCACCGCCAGCAATGACGAAACCGTCACGGTCGGCGTCGTAGGCGCGCGAGGCTTGTTCCGGGGTGTCGTTACGCTTGCTGGACAGTGCGCCCATTGCGTCGAACAGGAACGACTGGCTCCAGTGCTCCTCTTCACCGCCACCGGCGAAAACGATGTCCTGTTTGCCCATCTGGATCTGTTCCATGGCGGTACCGATGCAGTGAGCACTGGTGGCGCAGGCAGAAGCGATGGAGTAGTTCAGGCCCTTGATCTTGAACGGCGTAGCCAGGCAAGCGGAAACGGTGCTGCTCATGGTCCGCGTGACGCGGTATGGGCCGACGCGTTTCACGCCTTTCTCGCGCAGGATGTCCAGCGCTTCCATCTGGTTCAAGGTGGACGCACCGCCCGAGCCGGCAATCAGACCGGTACGCGGGTTGGACACTTGCTCTTCGGTCAGGCCGGAGTCAGTGATCGCGTCTTTCATGGCCAGGTAGGCGTAAGCCGCGGCGTGGCCGACGAAACGATAGATCTTGCGATCGATCAGTTCTTCAAGGTTGAGGTCGATGGAGCCGGAAACCTGGCTACGCAGACCCATTTCAGCATATTCCGGGTTGAACCGGATGCCAGGGCGGCTTGCACGCAGGTTAGCGGAGACGGTCTCTTTGTCATTGCCCAGGCACGAAACGATGCCCAGACCAGTGATAACGACGCGGCGCATGCGAATAACCCTTAGAAGTTGTCAGTGGAGGTGAACACGCCGACGCGAAGGCCTTCGGCGGTGTAGATTTCGCGACCGTCGACAGTCACCGAACCATCGGCGATGGCCAGGTTCAGCTTGCCCTTGAGGACGCGTTTGATATGAATGTTGTAGGTGACTTTCTTGGCGGTCGGGAGGACCTGGCCGAAGAATTTCACTTCGCCCGAACCCAGCGCACGGCCACGGCCCGGCAGGCCTTGCCAGCCGAGGAAGAAGCCAACCAGTTGCCACATGGCGTCCAGGCCCAGGCAGCCCGGCATCACCGGATCGCCCTCGAAGTGGCACGCGAAGAACCACAGGTCAGGGTTGATATCCAGCTCGGCGACCAATTCACCTTTGCCGTACTTGCCGCCTTCTTCGCTGATCAGAGTGATGCGATCGACCATCAGCATGTTCGGGGCGGGCAGTTGCGCGTTACCTGGGCCGAACAGCTCACCGCGACTGCAGCGCAGCAGATCTTCCCGAGTAAAGGCGTTTTGTTTGGTCATGCGAGCTCCTCAATAATCCCATGCGGCAGGTGGGGCAAATCTTCCCGACCGTTCGAAGCGTTCATGCCTCGAACCGGCAGCCTACTCATAGACTATTGCGTTGTGGTGAAAGTCACAGCACCAAGGACATGAATGTACACTTGTGCACTGAAATTTTTATTCAAGCCCCTTTTGAGGCTCATTCGGGTGCCTAAGACTGCCGCACTTTCGCTTTTCACGCCAGTCGCAGATGGTGGAAAGACCATCACTACGACACCCACCGCTGCAGAATCTGCTGCAGATCATTACGTTTGAACGGCTTCGCCAGATAATCGTTCATCCCTGCCGACAGACAGGTTTCGCGGTCTCCCTGCAAAGCATTGGCAGTCAGCGCGATGATCGGCACGTCGTTGCGCCCGGCCAGCTGGCGAATCTGCCGGGTGGCCTCATAGCCATCGATGATCGGCAAACGGCAGTCCATCAAAATCACTTCAAAATCATTGCCCTCGGCACTGCGCACTGCCTGCGCGCCATCGGTGGCGACACTGACAGTAAAGCCCAGGCTGCGCAGCATTGCTTCAATCACGGTCTGGTTGACCGGGTTGTCTTCCACCAGCAACACATTGCGCCCCTCGCCGTGGCCATTGCCGTTCAGCGCACGGGGGGCGGCCAGTTGTGGCAACGCCTGCTTATAAAGAGCCAACGGAATTTCCAGGGTGAATACCGAGCCGCGACCTTCCTCGCTCTGGGCACGCAAGGTGCCGCCCATGCGTTCGGCGAGGGTGCGGGCGATCGGCAGGCCGAGCCCGGTGCCGCCGTAGCGCCGCGAAATCGAGCTGTCGGCCTGCTGGAATGCGTTGAACATCGATTCCAGGCTCTCGGACGAGATGCCGATGCCGCTGTCGCGCACCGAGCAGGTGAACCACAGCAGCTCGTGATCGAGCGACTGCCATTGCGCCTCGATGCTGACCCGGCCCTGCTCGGTGAACTTCAGAGCATTGCCGACCAGGTTGACCAGGATCTGTCGGATCCGCGTCGGATCGCCCTGTACCTGCAAACCGCGCATGTCCTCGGGAATCCGCAGATTGAGGGCCAGGCCACGTTGCACCGCGCTGTGCTGGAACGACTGCGCGCAGGCGCCGATCAGTTCGGCGAGGTTGAACGGAATGTGCTCAAGCTCCAGCTCCGAACGCTCGATGCGCGAGAAGTCGAGAATATCGTTGATCACCTTGAGCAGATGCTCGGTGGACTCGGAGGCGAGGGCGGCGTATTCGATCTGCTCCTCGGTCATCTCCGTGGTTTCGAGTAATTGCAGCATGCCCAGCACACCGTTCATGGGCGTGCGCAATTCATGACTCATCATCGCCAGAAAGTCGGATTTGGCGTTGTTGGCCTTTTCTGCTTCTTCGCGGGTCTGGATCAATTGCGCCATGGCCTGCTGCTGTTCACGGCTGGCCTGTTCCAGCGCCTGGGCGAGGTTGTTGATGTGCTGCGACAACGCACCGAGTTCGGTGTCATCGACGATCGGCAGCGGGGTTTTATAGTCGCCGTCCTGAATCGCCTTGACCGCGTTGCCGATATTGCGAATCGGCTGCGAGAGACTGCCGGCCAGACGTCGCGCCAGCACAAAGGTGAAGAGCAGGGCGAACAACGCCAGAATCCCTGCCTTGAGCAGGATTTCCTGCTGACGCTGACTGAACGCATCGTTGGACAGACCGACGATCACCCGCCCCAGATAATCCTCGCTGGCCCCGCCGTTGCTGACTTTGGCGTCCTGGAAGAAGTCATTCTGCAAGGCAATCCGTTGCAAGCGCACCGGCGCTTGAAACACTTCAACCTGATGCGGGCGGCTGTGGGCGTTCGCGGGTTGTTCGACATACACCAGAATGCGGTTGGCGCTGTCCTGCACTTCCAGAAAACGCACGTTGGGCGTCGCCAGCGTAGCCTTGAGCAGGCTTTCGAGGACTTCGTTGTTACCGGAAATCACCCCGTACTCGGTGGCGGGCGCCAGTTGGTTGGCGATCAGTTGGCCGGTGTGATTCAGCTCCTGGCGCAAATCCTGAATGCGTACAAAGGTAAAGAAACTGATCAACAACAAGGTCAGCAACAGCGCCGGGCCCAGGCTGATCAGCTGGGTGCGGGTGTTGATGTCCCAACGACGACGGAAACTCATGGGCGGCTTTCTCCTTCAGCCAACGCGCTGGCAACAGACGCTTCATTCAGTGGTTCGATTCCAAGAGAACGAGCCACCTGGGCATTACTTGAGACTTTGAAAGATGCGGGATAAAGCGTGCGCGGCCAGTTGGCGGGTGGCTGGTCGAGCAAATGGTCGAGCACACTCAGCCAATCGTTCTGGTCGCTGTAAGTGCTGGCCAGGCTGCCGGCTCGGACAAACGCGGCGTTCGGGCCGATCAGCGCCAATTGTCGTGAGTAGCTGCTGAGCAGCAGGTTTTTCGCGGTTTTCGGGTTGTACAGATCGGGATCGTCGAGGCCCAGCAGCACGTCGCTGTTTTTCAGCACCGTTTGCAAGGGGCGACTGTCGTGGGTGTTGTCCCAGCGCTGGCTGACGATTTCCAGATTCAGTGGCTGCGCCGCCAGAAGCAGCTCTTTAAGGAGAAACTCGCTGTGCTGGTCGAACAAAACGCCAACTCGACGCGCCTGCGGCAGGATTCGCCGGATCAATTGCAGTTGTCGGCCCAGCGGTGGATCGCTCCACAACAGGCTCAAGCGGGATGGCTGAGCCGAGCCGAGACGTTGACGCGCTTGCAGGCGACTGATGCGCAACACCAGCGTTGCCGGGCCCTGGGATTCTTGCAGGCGCCAGTCGAGGCTCGGCAGATCGAGCAGGATCAGGCGCAGGCTGGCCGGCAATTTACCCGGCGCCGGCAGGCTGGCCAGTGGCTGGAAGCGGACGGTGTCGGTCGGGCGCAGCTCACTCAGCGCCTGCACGAATGCTTGCACACCGGGGCTTTCTTCGGCGCCGGTCAACAGAATGTCGGCGGCCTGCACCGCCACACCGTGCAGCCACGCGGTCAGAAACAGACACAACCCGGCCAGCCAGTGAGCCAGGGTTGGCGTCTTGCGCGGCATGCCGTAGCGCACCTTAGAATTCCAGCTCGGCGCTGAAGTACAGCACGCGGCGCTCGTCGTAGTTGTTGTCGACGAAAGTGGTCGGCTCATGGTCGAGACGTTGTTGCAGCACGCCGGCCAATTGCACTTGAGCCTTGCCCAGCGCAATGCGCTTGGCGATCCGCGTGTCGACCCGCTCGAAGCGGTAGCCGTTGAGCGCATTGTCGCCGTAATAGAAGAGGGCACTGTTCCAGCCATGGCCCCAGTCGCGCAGCCAGCCGGCGGAACCGCTGTTGCTGGCGGTGAATTGCTGATCCAGCGGATTGCTCGCCTCGGCATCTACGTAGGCGTAGGTCAAACGCAGGCGGTCGACGGTGCTCAGGCGCCAGTCGAGCTGGGTTTCGGTGCCGCGAAAGCGTGAGCTGTTGGCGTTGCTGGCGATGTATTGGTTGTTGCGCAGCGGTTCGCTGATCATCCCGGTGATCTCGTCGTAGAACAGCTTCACGTCGAGCGCCAGACCCAGATCGGCGAAATAGCCGTTGTAGCCCAGCTCCCGCGAGCGCATGTGTTCCTGATCGAGATCGCCGGGGCCGCGAGTCTTGACGAAGTAACGCGCCGAAGACTGGCCGTAGGCCGAGGGCCGCAGCTTGCTGACCTGGTAGCTCCAGTTGACGTTGTTCTCGAACATGTCGGGCGAGCGAATCGCCTCCGAATACACCGCGCGCAGGCCGTGGCGTGGATTGATCAGGTAATTGACCGCGAAGCGTGGCGTCAGCGAACTGCCGATCAGTTGCGTGTCTTCGAACATCGCACCGCCCTGCAACAGCCAGTGTTCACTGGCGCGCCATTCCAGTTGGCCGAACGCGCGCCAGGTGGTGTCGTCCAGCGTGCCGTTGAAGTAAGTCTCGGAATCAGCCCGGTCGTAACGATAGTTCATGCCGCTGACCAGACGCACGCTGTCGGACAGGCTGAGGGTGTCTTGCAGTTCGAGGTCGTAGCGCGATTCGCGGGCGCTCTGGTCGATCTCGCCGCACAGAGTCTGGCTGGCGCCGTTGCGCCATTGATCGAGTACGCGGTTGGCCAACGCCATTTCCTGTGGCGTACCGGGCGCGGCGCCCGGGCCGGTGAAGCGGGTGATGTTGCGTGCCAGACGTTCGGTGTAATTCGGGTTGAGCTGCCACAGTTGCGTCAGCTCCGGGCTGAACGACACCTCGGCGTCGCAGGCACGCCAGGTTTGCTGACGATCCCAGTGCTGAGCCGAACCTTGGATATAAAGGCTGTGCTCCGGGTTGATGTCGAGATTCCAGCGCACCGAGCCGGCGTAGTCCTTGGCCACCACGTCGGAATTGTTCCCGGCGGCGGTAATCCCCGAGAACACCGGGCGGTAGGTGTAGGGCCGCTGGTTGCTGCCATCCTTGGCATTGACCTGCCAGTCTAGGCTTTGGTTGTCGCTGAGGGTCTGGCTGACTGCGAGGCTGAAGCGGTTCAAGCGGCGGCTGTCACGGTAATCGGCGCCGGTGCGGTCGCTGTCGAATCCATCGTCTTCCTGGCCGGACAGCGACAGGCGCAGATCGCCGCCATTCCAACCGGTGCCCTGGCTGGCATAGAAGTCATTGATGCCGCGTTGGCCACGGGTGTACTTCAGGCGCGTGCCGTGGCTGTCCGCCGGGTTGCGGGTGATGATGTTGACCACCGCCATCAGTGCGTTGGCGCCGTAGCTGACGGTGTTCGGGCCACGAAAGACCTCGATGCGCTCGATGTCCTCGATGGCCACCGGAATGTCGCTCCAGTCCACCGTCGCCAGGCCTGCGCGATAAACCGAGCGGCCATCGATCAGCACCTGCATGCGCCGCGCTTCGGTGGCGTTGGTGCCGTGGTAATTGACCGCCGCCTGATTGCCGCTGATGTTGCCGACCATCATCCCCGGCACCAGCCGCAGCAGTTCACTGATGTCGCGGGCACCGCTGGCGTTGATCAATTCGCTGTCGAGTACGGTCATGCTCCCCGGCACTTCTGCGGGCGTCTGCTTCAGACGCGTGGCGGTCAACACCTGCGGCAGCGCTTCGCTGTCCATGAACAGGTCGTCCGCCTGCAACACCGGGCTGAACAACAGCGCGAGCAGCAGGGAGGAACGCGGTGGGAGAGCGGCAAAAAACACGACACAGCCTATAGAGCTAAGAATTGGCGCGCATGTTAACCGAGGGCAGCGACTTTTCCAGTCACGTTAGAGGCATTTTCCTAGGTTTTATTGGTCTTCTTCCTACAAGTGTCGGTAATTGACGCGGGGGCTGGCCGCGACCGGGTCGCCCCGTATAATGCCGGCATCGCCACTGGTATGGATTAACGGATTGCATATGACTGAACAGCGCCCGATTGCGGTCCTGGGAGGCGGAAGTTTTGGAACCGCCGTGGCCAATCTTTTGGCCGAGAACGGCCATCAAGTCCGGCAGTGGATGCGTGACCCCGAGCAGGCCGAGGCCATCCGGGTCAATCGCGAAAACCCGCGTTACCTCAAAGGCATCAAGATTCTGCCGGGGGTGACCGCCGTCACTGACCTGCAGGAAACCCTCGACGCCTGCGACTTGTGCTTTGTCGCGCTGCCGTCCAGTGCCTTGCGCACGGTGCTGGCGGCTTACGCCGAGCGCTTGCGCGGCAAGATGCTGGTCAGCCTGACCAAAGGCATCGAAGCCCACACCTTCAAACTGATGAGCCAGATCCTCGAAGAGATCGCCCCGCAAGCGCGCATCGGCGTGTTGTCCGGACCGAATCTTGCGCGCGAAATCGCCGAGCATGCGCTGACCGCCACGGTGGTCGCCAGTGAAGACGAAGAACTGTGCAAACAGGTGCAGGCCGCATTGCATGGCCGCACCTTCCGCGTGTACGCCAGTGCTGATCGTTTCGGTGTCGAGCTGGGCGGGGCGCTGAAAAACGTTTACGCGATCATTGCCGGCATGGCGGTGGCGCTGGAGATGGGCGAAAACACCAAGAGCATGCTGATCACTCGCGCCTTGGCCGAAATGACCCGGTTTGCGGTGAATCAGGGCGCCAACCCGATGACCTTCCTCGGTCTGGCCGGTGTTGGCGACTTGATCGTGACGTGCTCGTCGCCGAAGAGCCGCAACTATCAGGTCGGCTTCGCCTTGGGCCAGGGCCTGAGTCTTGAGGACGCGGTGTCGCGTCTCGGTGAAGTCGCCGAAGGGGTCAATACCCTTAAAGTGCTCAAGGCCAAATCCCAGGAAGTGGGCGTGTACATGCCGCTGGTCGCCGGGCTGCACGCGATCCTGTTCGAGGGGCGCACGCTGGAACAGGTCATCGGTCTGCTGATGCGGGCCGAACCGAAAACCGACGTCGACTTTATTTCCACCAGTGGTTTCAACTGATTCAGCAGGGAGTGAGCCATGAACGATCCGAAAACCGAAGCCAAGTACGAATCCATCCTGCTGCGGGTGTTGTGGATGATCGTCTACATATTGGTCTGGCAGGTGGCGCAGTTCATCCTCGGCGCGGTGGTGCTGGTGCAGCTTGTATATAGACTGATCTACGGCGCCCCGAGCGCCAGCCTGATGAATTTCGGCGACAGTCTGAGCCAGTTTCTGGCGCAGATCGGCCGCTTCGGCAGTTTCCACAGCGACCAGAAACCGTGGCCGTTCGCCGACTGGCCAACGCCGCGTACGCCGGAAGGTGAGGCGCCACACGTCGTGCCGCCAGCACCGCACCCGGCCCGCGATGAGGAGCCCAAGCTATGAAACTCTGGGTGTTGCGTCACGGTGAGGCCGTGCCTTACGGCTCGTGTCCTGACTCCGACCGGGAACTGACTGATCACGGTCGCAAAGAAGCCTTGAACAGCGCCGCTCACCTGATCGGCCAGCCGCTGACGGCGATCTACGCCAGCCCCTATCTGCGTGCGCAACAGACCGCGCAGATTGTTCGCGAGGCGTTGGGTTTTGAACCGGAGATCCGCACGGTCGATTGGCTGACGCCGGAGGTCGATCCGGACCGGGTGGCCGAACAACTGGTGTCGGTGAGCAATGTGCTACTGGTCAGCCACAACCCTTTGGTGGGCAATCTGCTCAGCTATCTGCAGCATGGCGCCGGTTATCCGCCGGAGAAGGTCAGCACCGCTGGCCTGGCTGAGCTGGAACACAGCGAGTTGCTGATCGGTTCGATGAAGCTCAACAGCCTCAAGCACCCCTGAGATCGAGTCGCCTTCATCGCTGGCAAGCCAGCTCCCACAGGATCTTTTGTGAACTTGAATTGAAAGATCACACTGAATCTGTGGGAGCTGGCTCGCCAGCGATAAGGCCTGCAAATCCGATGAAATTATTTGTTTGAATTTTCCAACCAAGCACTTGCTTGGTTGACTACGCTTGCTCCAGACCCAAAAAACAGGAGCGAGTCGCATGTCTGCCGCATTCCGTTTGCCGCTGGACGTGTTTTACGAACGCGAGGCCCGGCATCCGCGCCAACGCTTTCTCGTACAGCCCATCGGTGGCGGGCAGGTCGAGACCCTGACCTGGGCCGACGTCGGCCATCAGGCCCGGTGCGCCGCGCACTGGCTGCGCGCGCGGGAGTTGCCGCCCGGCAGCCACATCGCTCTGATCTCGAAAAACTGCGCACACTGGATCATCGCCGACCTCGCCATCTGGATGGCCGGGCATGTTTCGGTGCCGCTGTATCCCAATCTCACCGCCGACTCGGTGGCCCAAGTGCTCAAGCATTCGGAAAGCGTGCTGGCGTTTATCGGCAAACTCGATGACTGGCCCGGAATGGCGAAAGGTGTGCCCGCCGATTTGCCGACCATCAGCTTGCCGCTGCATCCACCAGGCGAGTTCGATTTCAACTGGGCGGACTTGCAGCGTTGCTCGCCGATTCAGGACGATCCGCGTCCTGCCGCTGAACAACTGGCGACGATCATCTATACCTCCGGCACCACCGGCCTGCCCAAAGGCGTAATGCACAGCTTTGCCAATCTCGGTTTCGCCACGACCCGTGGCACGCAGCTGTTCGGGCTCAATGAGAACGACCGGCTGCTGTCGTACCTGCCGCTGTGCCACGTTGCCGAGCGCATGTTCGTTGAACTGGCATCGATCTACACCGGGCAGACAGTGTTCTTTGCCGAAAGCCTCGACACCTTCATCACCGATCTCAAGCGCGCGCGGCCAACCGCGATGTTTGGTGTGCCACGGATCTGGACCAAATTTCAGATGGGCGTCTACAGCAAGATCCCGGCGAAGCGTCTGGATTTTCTCCTTGGCCTGCCGTTCATTGGCAAGCGGGTAGGGCACAAAGTGCTGGCGGGGTTGGGGCTGGATGCCTTGCGCGTCGCTTTGTCCGGCGCGGCGCCGGTGCCACAGACCTTGCTTATCTGGTATCAGAAACTCGGCCTCGATGTGCTGGAGGTCTACGGTATGACCGAGAGTTGCGGTTATTCACATATCTGCCTGCCGGGCCAATACAAACAGGGCTGGATCGGCAAACCCTGCCCGGATGTCGAGGTGCGTATCGACGAGTCGGGCGAGGTGCAGGTGCGCAGTCAGGCGAACATGCTTGGGTACTTCAAGGAGCCACAGAAGACCGCTGAGACGCTGACCGAGGACGGCTTTCTGCGTACCGGCGACAAGGGCGAACAGGATGCCGAAGGGCGTTTGCGCCTGACCGGTCGGCTCAAGGAAATCTTCAAGACCAGCAAAGGCAAATACGTCGCTCCGGCACCCATTGAAAACCGTCTGGCGGTGCATTCGCGGATCGAGCAGGTATGTGTGGTCGGTGATGGCTTGAGTGCGCCGTTGGGTTTGTGTGTGCTGTCGACGGTCAATCAGGAGGAGGGCCGGGCGAGTCTGCATTCGAGCCTGGAGAAACTGCTGGAGGAGGTCAACGCCGTGCTCGACAAGCACGAGCGTCTACGGCGACTGGTGGTGGTCAAGGACAGTTGGGCGGTGGAAAACGGCTTTCTCACGCCGACCCTGAAAATCAAGCGCAACGTTATCGAAGACACCTACGGAGCGCGCTTCGAAGAATGGAGCGAGCGTAGCGAGGCGGTGCTGTGGCAGGATTGAGCGTCGACCAAAACAACAAAGGAAGTCTGCGATGAGCCTGTGGCGTACCACTCCCGACATCGAGCAGTTGAACGCAATCCAGAAAAACACCATCGGCGAAGTGCTGGATATTCGCTTTGAAGCGTTCGATGAAGAGTCGCTGACCGCGAGCATGGTCATCGACCATCGCACTCATCAGCCTTACGGCTTGCTGCATGGCGGCGCGTCGGTGGTGCTGGCGGAAACCGTCGGTTCGATGGCCAGTTATCTGTGCATCGATGCCAGCAAGTTTTACTGCGTGGGGCTGGAAATCAACGCCAACCATCTGCGTGGTTTGCGCAGTGGCCGGGTGACAGCGGTGGCCAAGCCGATTCATATCGGCCGTACGACGCACGTCTGGGATATCCGTTTGACCAGTGATGAAGGCAAGGCCAGCTGTGTGTCACGCCTGACCATGGCGGTGGTACCGCTGGGTGAGCAGCCGCCGGCACGGTAATTGCCGATTTGCCCATGGCGTTGACCTGACTGTCATCATTCCTGGCAGTTACGGTCAATGCCGCAGAACGTGGTCTTGCGGACAATCAACGCCACGTTTCCCGTTCATGGATTTGCCTGTATGTCGCAACCTATCTTTTTCGCCCACGCCAACGGGTTCCCTTCGGGCACCTATGGCAAGTTGTTCGCGGCGCTGGCGCCCGAGTATCGGGTTGCGCATCTGCAACAGCATGCGCATGACCCGCGTTTCCCGGCGGATGACAACTGGTACAACCTGGTCGACGAGTTGATCCACCATTTGCAGCAGCAGGATCAACCGGTGTGGGGTGTCGGTCATTCATTTGGCGGCGTTCTGCACCTGCACGCGGCGCTGCGTTGTCCTGAGTTGTATCGCGGTGTGGTGATGCTCGATTCCCCTGTACTGACCCGCAGTGATCAGTGGGTCATTCGCGCCGCCAAACGCTTTGGTTTCATCGACAGGCTGACCCCGGCCGGGCGCACCCTGGGGCGCCGTGAGGAGTTTGCCGACCTCGACAGTGCGCGCAGTTACTTCGCCGGCAAGTCGCTTTTTCGCGGTTTCGATCCGGAATGCTTCGACGCTTACCTGCAACATGGTTTGCATCCGGTGGGCGACAAGCTGCGCCTGCGTTTCGACCCAGCCACCGAGATCAGCATCTATCGCGGCGTGCCGCACACCAGCCCCGGCCGTACCCGGCAATTGAAAGTGCCGCTGGCGGTGGTGCGCGGGCACAAAAGCAACGTGGTCATGCGCCATCACACCCGTTTCGTTTCGCGCATGCCGCAAGGTGAGGCGCTGAGCATGCCCGGCGGGCACATGTTTCCCCTTGAGCGCCCGCAAGACACCGCACGGTTGCTGAAAAACCTGTTCACCCGCTGGGAATCCCGTCAGGACAAGGATTGCGCATGAGCCCTGTTTTCGAAGAAGTGCGCTTGAGCCTGCCGCATATCGAACTGGCGGCGCATTTGTTCGGCCCCGAGGACGGCTTGCCGGTGATCGCCCTGCATGGCTGGCTCGACAACGCCAACAGCTTTGCGCGGCTGGCACCGAAGCTCAAAGGCTTGCGCATCATTGCGCTGGACATGGCCGGGCACGGGCACTCCGGGCATCGGCCCAATGGCGCTGGCTATGCGCTGTGGGACTACGCGCATGATGTGTTGCAAGTCGCCGAGCAACTGGGCTGGACGCGTTTCGGCCTGCTCGGGCACTCGATGGGTGCGATCGTCTCGCTGGTGCTGGCGGGGTCGTTGCCCGAGCGGATCACGCATCTGGCGTTGATCGATGGTGTGATTCCTCCTACAGATAAAGGCGAAAACGCTGCCGAGCGCATGGGCATGGCTCTGCAGGCACAGCTGGATCTGCGCGAGAAGCGCAAACCGGTCTACAACACCCTCGACCGCGCCATCGAAGCGCGGATGAAAGGCCTGGTGGCGGTCAGTCGTGAAGCCGCCGAGTTGTTGGCTCAGCGCGGCTTGATGCCGGTGCCCGGGGGTTACACCTGGCGGACCGACAACCGCCTGACCCTGCCATCACCGCTGCGCCTGACCCAGGAGCAGGCGATGGCCTTCGTTCAGCGCATCACTTGCCCGGCGCAACTGATCGTCGCCGCCGACGGCATGCTGGCCAAACACTCTGAACTGCTGGAGCGTCTACCCTTTAGCCGGGAACAGCTGGCAGGTGGGCACCATTTGCACCTGAACGATGAGGCCGGCGCGGATCTTGTCGCAGACTGTTTCAATCGCTTCTTCGCCATTCCTTGACTTGCCGCGGGCAACTGTCGAGGCTGGGCGGGTTGAAATGGGAGACAACCACGATGGATTTCTATACCGCTACGACCCCGAACCGCCAAGCCATGCCGATCCGATGAGCCTGACCAAGCGATCACTCAGTCTGCTGGCACTGTGCTGTTTCAGTTCCGTTTCGTTCGCCGCCGATGTGCCGGGCAGTCAGGATCTGCAGATCGTGCCGCGTCTGGCCGATGCGCAAATCGTCGACTATCGCCCGCCGATGGAACTGGAGCGGATCTACCCGCTGGGCGCGATCCGCAAGATCAGTGGCCAATTGCGTTTCGACGGTCAGGTGACTGCCCGTGGCCAGACCACTTCGGTGACCTACGAGTTGCCGCCCGAACATTCCGCCACCGAAGCCTTCACCGCCGCCCGCGAGGCCCTGCAAAAGCAGGACGCCGAGTTGCTGTTCTGGTGCCAGGCGCGGGACTGCGGCGAAAGCAGCCTGTGGGCCAACGAGGTGTTCGGTAATTCCAAGTTGTACGGGGCTGACGAGCAACAGGCCTATCTGTTGCTGAGGCTGGCGGCACCGAAGGACAACACGCTGGTGGCGCTTTACAGCATTACCCGCGGCAATCGCAAAGCCTATCTGCATGTCGAACAGTTCGAGGCCGTTGCGCCGCTGGGTGAGTTGCTGCCGACGTCGGCGACTTTGTTGCGCCAACTGAAAAGCACCGGTGAACTGGATTTCCCTGATCGCGTGAATGATCCGGATGACACCTGGCTACGCCTGATTTCCCGTGGCCTTAATCTCGATACGACGTTGCGCGTGACGGTGTCCGGGCCGAAAGCCGAGGCCTGGCGACAGGCCCTGATCAATCAGGGCGTGCGCGCGGCGCGGATGGAAACCGGCAGTGTCGACGGCTCTGGCTTACGCATCGATCTGTTGCGATAAGCTCTATCGGGCGAACACGCGCGCTGTGTTCGCCTATTCTTGGCCTGACTGATTTTTTCGAGACTCTACATGCTCAATAACGATCGACTGCTGGTGCAGATCCTGCTGCTGGTGTTGTTTGGTGCCAGCCTTTGGGTGATGGCGCCGTTCTGGTCGGCGCTGTTCTGGGGCGCGGTGCTGGCGTTTGCCAGTTGGCCGCTGATGCGGCTTCTGACCCGGCTGCTCAATGGCCGAGAGTCGCTGGCTGCGGCGATCCTGACCCTGGGCTGGATGTTGTTGGTGGCGGCGCCATTGGTCTGGCTGGGGTTCAACCTCGCCGATCATGTGCGCGATGCCACCGCCTTCATCAAAGACGTGCAGGTCGATGGATTGCCGGAAGCGCCGGCCTGGCTCGGTACCTTGCCGTTGGTGGGCGAGCGACTGGTCGGGATCTGGAACAGCATCGATCAGCAGGGCGCGGCACTGATGGTGTCGATCAAGCCTTATCTGGGGCAGGTCGGTAACTGGTTGCTGGCGCGCAGTGCGCAGATCGGCGGCGGGATTCTCGAGCTGACGCTGAGCATTGTCTTTGTGTTCTTTTTCTATCGCGACGGGCCGCGTCTGGCGGCGTTTGCTCATCGGTTGCTGGAGCGTTTGATTGGCGAGCGCGCCGGGTATTACATCGAGTTGGTGGCTGGCACGGTGCAGCGGGTGGTGAACGGGGTGATCGGTACGGCGGCGGCGCAGGCGGTTCTGGCGTTGATCGGGTTTTTGATTGCCGGGGTGCCGGGGGCGCTGGTGTTGGGGATCGTCACGTTTCTGCTGAGTCTGATTCCGATGGGGCCACCGTTGGTGTGGGTGCCGGCTACGGCTTGGCTGGCCTGGAAGGGTGAGTATGGGATGGCGGTGTTTTTGGGGATCTGGGGGACGTTTATCATCAGTGGCGTGGATAACGTTCTGAAGCCGTATCTGATCAGCCGGGGCGGGAATCTGCCGTTGGTGATTGTGTTGCTTGGGGTGTTTGGCGGGTTGATTGCGTTTGGGTTTATCGGGTTGTTTATCGGGCCTACGCTTTTGGCTGTTGCTTATAGTTTGTTGACGGATTGGAGTAAGAGTCAGGCTCGGGTTTAGGTGGGGTTTTTTTGGGGGGGTGTGAGCATATCCGTTGCTGCGGGTGTTGCTGATTAGGGTTCCGCCCTTACGGCGGGTCACTTTTTCCAGACGCCGAAAAAG
>NZ_JBYSZA010000041.1:0-44772 GCF_058786735.1 Pseudomonas sp. FW305-7 | reverse complement strand
CAGGGTAAAGCCTTTTTGGTTACTTTTTCGGCGTCTGGAAAAAGTGACCCGCCGTAAGGGCGGAACCCTAAGCAGCCATCACCGCAGCAACGGATATACACCCAAAACCCAAAAACTCCAGAAAACAAAAAGGCGCCCGAAGGCGCCTTTCGCTTACAACAGGCCGTCAGGCCATCTCAGCGGTAGTCTCAAAGTCAAAGGTCAACTCACCATCCTTGATGTCGATGTGAACCACACCGCCATGCTCGGCCAGCTCGCCAAACAGAATCTCCTCCGCCAACGGACGCTTGATCTTGTCCTGAATCAGACGCGCCATCGGACGCGCACCCATCGCCGAGTCATAACCACCCGCCGCCAACCAACTGCGCGCCGCATCAGTAACCTCAAGCAACACACGCTTGTCTTCCAGCTGCGCCTGAAGCTCGGTAAGGAACTTGTCCACCACACTTTTGATGACCTCATGACTGAGGCGACCAAACTGGATAATGGTGTCCAAACGGTTACGGAACTCCGGCGTGAAGCTCTTCTTGATCACTTCCATCGCATCAGACGAGTGGTCCTGATGAGTGAAACCGATCGAAGCACGCGCCGCCGTTTCGGCACCGGCGTTGGTCGTCATGATCACGATCACATTGCGGAAATCCGCCTTGCGCCCGTTGTTATCGGTCAGCGTGCCGTGATCCATGACCTGCAGCAGCAGGTTGAAGACTTCCGGATGCGCCTTCTCGATTTCATCGAGCAGCAATACGCAATGCGGTTGCTTGGTGATCGCTTCGGTCAACAGACCGCCCTGATCAAAACCGACATAGCCTGGAGGCGCACCAATCAGACGCGATACGGTGTGGCGCTCCATGTACTCGGACATGTCGAAGCGAACCAGCTCGATCCCCAAGGCCTTGGCCAATTGCCGCGCAGCCTCGGTTTTACCGACACCGGTCGGACCTGCGAACAGGAACGAACCGACTGGCTTATCCGGCGACTTGAGGCCGGCACGGGACAGCTTGATCGCAGTCGACAGCGAATCGATCGCGGCGTCCTGACCAAACACCGTCAGCTTCAGGTCACGCTCCAGATTACGCAGCAGTTCCTTGTCGGAACTGGTGACGTGCTTCGGCGGAATTCGCGCGATCTTCGCCACGATGTCTTCGACCTGTGGCACTTCAATGCGCTTCACACGCTTTTCGACCGGCTGCAGACGCTGGTAGGCCCCCGCCTCGTCGATCACGTCGATGGCCTTGTCCGGCATATGCCGGTCATTGATGTAGCGCGACGCCAGTTCAGCAGCGGCGCGCAACGACTCATCGCTGTATTCGATGTTGTGGTGCGCTTCAAAACGCCCTTTCAGGCCGCGCAGGATGCCGATGGTGTCTTCCACCGACGGCTCGACGACATCGACTTTCTGGAAGCGCCGTGCCAAGGCACGATCCTTCTCGAAGATGCCACGGAATTCCTGGAACGTAGTCGAACCGATGCAACGAATGTCGCCAGACGACAGCAGCGGCTTGAGCAGGTTCGAGGCATCCATGACGCCACCGGAAGCAGCGCCGGCACCAATAATGGTGTGGATCTCGTCGATGAACAGGATCGCCTGCGGACGCTTTTTCAGTTCATTGAGCAGCGCCTTGAAGCGCTTCTCGAAATCACCGCGATACTTGGTGCCCGCGAGCAGAGCACCAAGGTCGAGCGAGTAAACGACGCTGTTGGCCAGCAGATCCGGCACCTGGTTGTCGACAATGCGCTTGGCCAGACCTTCGGCAATCGCGGTTTTACCCACACCTGCCTCACCGACCAGCAGCGGATTGTTTTTGCGCCGACGCGCAAGAATCTGCGCGACACGCTCGACTTCCGATTCGCGGCCGACCAACGGATCGATGCGACCCTGGCGCGCGAGTTCGTTGAGGTTGCTGGCATAAGCATCCAGAGGATTGCCTGAGGAAGAAGACTCACCGCCCTCGTCGTCCTGCATATCTTGTTCACCTTCAGAGTGATCGCCATGCCCCGGCACTTTGGAAATGCCGTGTGCGATGTAATTGACGACATCGATGCGCGCAACGCTCTGCTGTTTCAGCAGGAACACTGCCTGACTCTCTTGCTCACTGAAGATTGCAACCAGCACATTGGCGCCAGTCACTTCGCGTTTGCCCGAGCTCTGTACGTGGAAAACAGCACGTTGCAGTACACGCTGGAAGCCCAGGGTTGGCTGGGTTTCGCGATCTTCGTCATGAACGGGGATCAATGGCGTGGTGGAGTCGATGAACTCCTGCAGGTCATGCTTGAGTTTGTCGAGGTTTGCGCCGCAGGCACGCAAAACGGTGGCGGCAGCCTCATTGTCCAATAGGGCCAGCAGCAGGTGTTCGACGGTCATGAATTCATGACGTTTCGAACGAGCCTCCTTGAAGGCTAGATTGAGGGTGACTTCGAGCTCGCGGTTTAACATAGCTTCACCTCATACCCAAGTGGTCGGCGATTAACCGTCCTTCTCGATTTCACAGAGTAGCGGATGCTGGCTTTCCCTGGCGTACTGGTTGACCTGCATGGCCTTTGTCTCGGCGATGTCGCGGGTAAACACTCCACATACTGCCCGCCCTTCTGTGTGGACGGCCAGCATGACCTTGGTCGCCAGCTCGCGATTCAGGTTAAAAAACACCTCGAGCACTTCGACGACGAAATCCATCGGTGTGTAGTCATCGTTGAACAAAACCACCTTGTACATCGGCGGCGCCTGTAACGCAGGCTTTGCTTCCTGAACAGCAACGCCTGCCGAATCGTCGTCGTGCTCCTGTGGAAGATCCTTTTGGAGAAGCGGGCGATCCTGATTGAATGTTAGTCGAATCTGGCTGATTGCATGCATGGAAAGAAAGGTTCGTCAGTTGTGCAAATACAGTGGTGGGGGCGGTTGTTCACGTTTTCAACTCCGACTGCCCGGTCACCTTGACTATCGGGAAAACGGTGTTACAACCAATAGAGCCCACAGTGGGTAAAAAAGATCCGCGGAGTCAATCCTTTTAACGGATTAGATTGCGGATGACTTGGATGATACTCCAGCGATGGAGTCTGTTGCAGAGGGATTTGAGCATGGCTGTCGGCAAGGTGAAATGGTTCAACAATGCCAAGGGGTTCGGTTTCATCAACACCGATACCCATGAGGGTCGCGATGAGGATGGCAAAGAGATCGATTTCTTTGCGCACTACTCCGCCATTGAGATGGACGGGTATAAAACCCTGAAAGCGGGACAGCAGGTGAAATTCGACATCGTGCAAGGCCCGAAAGGCCTGCATGCGATAAAAATTGAGAATGTCCCGGCCGCGCCGGCAACAGATGCAGCCTCGGCCGCCGCTCTGGCGCAATCGGTCACCAGCTAAAACCAGTTTATCGCCTGCCAGAAAAAAACCGCCCGACTCGATCATTCGAGTCGGGCGGTTTTCGCATGCCTGCGATGCTTACATGTGTTTGATCAGCGCCTCACCGAAGCCCGAAGAAGACACCAGCGTGGCGCCTTCCATCAGACGTTCGAAGTCGTAGGTCACGGTCTTGGCCTTGATCGCGCCGTTGGTGCCTTTGATGATCAGGTCTGCCGCCTCGGTCCAGCCCAGGTGGCGCAGCATCATCTCGGCCGACAGAATCACCGAACCCGGGTTGACCTGGTCCTTGCCGGCATATTTCGGCGCAGTGCCGTGGGTGGCCTCGAACATGGCCACGGTGTCGGACAGGTTGGCGCCCGGCGCGATACCGATACCGCCCACTTCCGCCGCCAGCGCGTCGGAGAGGTAGTCACCGTTGAGGTTCAGGGTGGCGATCACATCGTATTCGGCCGGGCGCAGCAGGATCTGCTGGAGCATGGCGTCGGCGATGGCATCCTTGACGATGACTTCACGCCCGGTTTTCGGGTTCTTGAACTTCATCCACGGGCCGCCATCGAGCAGCTCGGCACCGAATTCTTCCTTCGCCACCTCGTAGCCCCAGTCCTTGAAGGCACCTTCGGTGAACTTCATGATGTTGCCCTTGTGCACGATGGTCAGCGACTTGCGATCGTTGTCCACGACATATTGCAGGGCCTTGCGCACCAGGCGCTTGGTGCCTTCTTTGGAAACCGGCTTGATGCCGATGCCGCAATCCTGGTCGAAACGGATCTTGGTGACGCCCATTTCTTCTTTGAGGAACTTGATGACCTTGGTGGCTTCAGGGGAGCCGGCCTTCCATTCGATCCCGGCATAAATGTCTTCGGAGTTCTCGCGGAAGATCACCATGTCGACGTCGCCGGGCTTTTTCACCGGGCTTGGCACACCTTCGAACCACACCACCGGGCGCAGGCATACATACAGATCGAGTTGCTGACGCAGGGCCACGTTCAGCGAGCGGATACCGCCACCGACCGGCGTGGTCAGCGGGCCTTTGATGGAAACCACGTAATCCTTGACCGCGTCCAGTGTTTCCTGGGGCAGCCAGGTGTCCTGGTCATAGACCTGAGTCGCTTTTTCGCCAGCGTAGACTTCCATCCAGGAAATCTTGCGCTTGCCTCCGTAGGCTTTCTCTACGGCAGCATCAACCACTTTGATCATCACAGGGCTGACGTCGACGCCAATGCCGTCACCTTCAATGAAGGGGATGATCGGGTTATCAGGAACATTGAGAGAATGGTCTGCATTGACGGTGATTTTGTCGCCGACGGCTGGAACCTGAATCTTCTTGTAACCCATGCTGAACTCCATTGTTTGGATTGAACATCTGGCTTGGTTCGAGCGTAACCCAGTTAAATCAACACGCAAACCCTCTGTTCACGGCGCGAGCACATCTGGTTTCGTACAAGCCTGAAAGCAAAGGGAAAAGCGCCAAACTCAAGCATTCGCGACGACTCTACGCCCCACCCTGCCCTGCGACCTTTAGACCAATGGACGAGATTCGTTGCATATGAACCATCGGCAGATTGCCAGCTACCTATGTATAATGCCGCCCGCTGACCACAGGGTCACGACGGCTGGCCTCTCTAGCACGAGACTTTCCGCCTGATTGGTCGGGTTGTTACCGCAGTCCGACTGCTTGACGCTCTACTGATGCACCCAACATCACCGCGAAGAATCTCGACATTCGGTTCATGGATGACTTTGAACGAACGCGCTTACCCGGCGCCCCTCGAGTTTCTGCGCACGCTTTAGCAAAGAAGAGAGAGTTAATCCGAATATGCCCACCCGCTCGAAGATCATCTATACCTTCACCGACGAAGCTCCAGCCCTCGCCACCTATTCCCTGCTGCCGATCATCGAGGCTTACACCGCCTCGGCCGATATCGCCGTGGAAACCCGCGATATCTCTCTTGCAGCGCGCATTCTGGCCAGCTTCCCCGAGCAACTGGGTGACAAAGCCGTAGCCGACCACCTCGCCGAACTGGGCGACCTGGCCGTTACGCCTGAAGCCAACATCATCAAGCTGCCGAACATCAGTGCTTCGGTGCCACAGCTGCAAGCCGCGATCAAAGAGCTGCAAGCTCAGGGTTACAACCTGCCGGACTACCCGGAAACCGTGACCAGCGACGCCGACAAAGACGCCAAGGCGCGTTACGACAAGGTCAAGGGCAGCGCCGTGAACCCGGTTCTGCGTGAAGGCAACTCCGACCGTCGCGCTCCGCTGTCGGTTAAAAACTATGCTCGCAAGCACCCGCACAAAATGGGCGCCTGGGCCAAAGACTCCAAGTCCCACGTCGCTCACATGAGCACCGGCGATTTCTACGGTAGCGAAAAAGCTGCCCTGATCGACGCCGCTGACGCTGTGAAGATCGAGCTGATCGCCAAAGACGGCACCGCGACCGTCCTGAAAGAAAAAACCACCGTTCAGGCTGGCGAGATCCTCGACTGCGCTGTGATGAGCAAAAACGCTCTGCGCGCGTTCATCGCTGCTGAAATCGACAGCGCCAAGGCGCAAGGCGTGCTGCTGTCGGTGCACCTGAAAGCGACCATGATGAAGGTCTCCGACCCGATCATGTTCGGCCAGATCGTTGCCGAGTTCTATAAAGACGCACTGACCAAGCACGCTGACGTGCTGGCCCAGATCGGCTTCAACCTGAACAACGGCATCGGCGATCTGTACGCGCGCATCAAGGCCCTGCCGGCCGAGCAGCAAGCACAGATCGAAGCTGATATGGCCGCGGTCTACGCCGCTCGTCCGTCGCTGGCGATGGTCAACTCCGACAAAGGCATCACCAACCTGCACGTGCCGAGCGACGTTATCGTCGACGCCTCGATGCCAGCGATGATCCGTGACTCCGGCAAGATGTGGGGCACCGACGGTCAGTTGCACGACACCAAGGCTGTGATCCCGGATCGTTGCTACGCGACCATCTACCAGGCTGTGATCGAAGATTGCAAAGCCAACGGCGCTTTCGATCCGACCACCATGGGCAGCGTGCCAAACGTTGGTCTGATGGCGAAGAAAGCCGAAGAGTACGGCTCGCACGACAAGACCTTCCAGATCAAGGCTGACGGCGTCGTTCGCGTGACCGACAGCAAAGGCACCCTGCTGATGGAACAGGCCGTTGAAGCCGGCGACATCTTCCGCATGTGCCAGACCAAAGACGCGCCGATCCAGGACTGGGTCAAACTGGCCGTCAACCGTGCCCGCGCAAGCAGCACCCCGGCTATTTTCTGGCTGGACCCGATGCGCGCTCACGACGGCGTAGTGATCGAGAAAGTTCAGGCTTACCTGAAGGATCACGACACTGCCGGTCTGGACATCCAGATCATGGCGCCGGTCGACGCCATGAAATACACCCTGCAGCGCACCCGCGAAGGCAAGGACACCATCTCGGTGACCGGCAACGTACTGCGCGACTACCTGACCGACCTGTTCCCGATCATGGAACTGGGCACCAGCGCCAAGATGCTGTCGATCGTGCCGCTGATGAACGGCGGTGGCTTGTTCGAAACCGGTGCCGGCGGTTCGGCTCCGAAGCACGTGCAGCAACTGGTTGAAGAGAACTTCCTGCGCTGGGATTCGCTGGGCGAGTTCCTCGCACTGGCGGCGTCCCTTGAGCATTTGGGTGTGAACTACAACAACCCGAAAGCACTGGTTCTGTCCAAGACCCTGGATCAGGCCACCGGCCAGTTCCTCGACAACAACAAGTCGCCATCGCGCAAAGTCGGCAACATCGACAACCGCGGCAGCCACTTCTACCTGGCGCTGTACTGGGCTCAGGCCCTGGCCGCCCAGACCGAAGACGCTGCACTGCAAGCGCAGTTCGCGACCCTGGCCAAAACCCTGACCGAGAACGAAGCAACCATCGTTGCCGAGCTCAACGCCGTTCAGGGCAAGCCAGTGGACATCGGCGGTTACTACCACGCCGACGCCGAGCTGATCAGCAAGGCCATGCGCCCAAGCGCAACCTTCAACGCGGCGATTGCTGCGCTGGTTTAAGGTTGTAAAGGGAACATCACAAACCCCGGCCCAGCGCCGGGGTTTGTGTTTCCGGGTTTTATGATCACCACAAAACCCTGTGGGAGCTGGCTTGCCAGCGATAGCGGTGGATCAGTCACCTTCAATGCTGAATGATAGGCCGCCATCGCTGGCAAGCCAGCTCCCACAAGGATCGGGTTCCAAAATTCAAAAACGAGGACACCGTATGGAATGGCTCCCCCACATCACCGTCGCCACTATCGTCGAGGACAACGGCCGTTTCCTGATGGTCGAAGAACACAAAGCCGGACGTAACGTGCTGAACCAGCCCGCCGGCCATCTCGACCCGGATGAAACCCTGATTGAGGCTGCCATCCGCGAAACCCTCGAAGAAACAGGCTGGGACGTCGAGCCCACCGGCGTGGTCGGCATTTACCTGTACACCGCGCCGAGCAACGGCGTGACTTATCAGCGCGTGTGCTTCAGTGCCAAAGCCGTCAAACACCACCCGGATTATCAACTCGACGACGGCATCGTCGGCGCCAAGTGGCTGACCCGCAATGAATTAATCGCCCAGCGCGACAACTGGCGCAGCGAGCTGATCATCCGCTGCATCGACGATTATCTGGCCGGCCATCACTTCAGCCTCGAACTGATCCGCCCTTCTCTTTAGCCTTGAGGACGTGAGCCTGCTAGAATCGCGTCCTTTTTCAAGACACTCATTGAATCCCTATGCGTGATCCAGCCCCTTCTGACACATCCAAGAAGCGCGTCATTGTCGGCATGTCCGGCGGCGTGGACTCTTCCGTTTCCGCTCTCCTGCTGATCGAGCAGGGCTTTGAAGTGGAAGGCCTGTTCATGAAGAACTGGGAAGAAGACGACGGAACGGAATACTGCACCGCCATGGACGACCTGGCGGACGCCCAGGCTGTGTGCGACAAGATCGGTATCAAGCTGCACACCGCCAACTTCGCCGCCGAGTACTGGGACAACGTGTTCGAGCACTTCCTCGCCGAATACAAGGCCGGACGTACACCGAACCCGGACATCCTGTGCAACCGCGAGATCAAGTTCAAGGCGTTCCTCGACTACGCCATGATGCTCGGCGCCGACCTGATCGCCACCGGCCACTACGTGCGTCGTCGCGATATCGATGGCCGCACCGAACTGCTCAAGGGCCTCGATCCGAACAAGGATCAGAGCTACTTCCTCCACGCCGTCGGCGGCGAACAGATCGCCAAGACGCTGTTCCCGGTCGGCGAACTGGAAAAGCCGCAAGTGCGCGCGATTGCCGAGAAATACGAGCTGGCGACCGCCAAGAAGAAGGATTCCACCGGGATCTGCTTCATCGGCGAGCGTCGTTTCAGCGATTTCCTCAAGCAATATCTGCCGGCGCAACCGGGCGAGATCAAGACCACCGAAGGCGAAGTCATCGGCCGCCACCACGGCTTGATGTACCACACCATCGGCCAGCGCCAGGGCCTCGGCATCGGTGGTCTGAAAGATGCCGGCGACGAGCCGTGGTACGTGCTGCGCAAGGATCTCGACACCAACGAGCTGATCGTCGGCCAGGGCAACAACCATCCGTGGCTGTTCTCCAGCGCCCTGCTCGCCTCGGAAATCTATTGGGTCAACCCGATCGACCTGAGCCAGCCGCTGCGCCTGACCGCGAAAGTGCGTTATCGCCAGAGCGATCAGGCCTGCACCCTGGAAAAAACCGCCAGCGGCTACCGCGCCGTGTTCGACGAACCGCAACGCGCAGTGACGCCGGGCCAGTCCGTGGTGTTCTATGACGGTGAAATCTGCCTCGGTGGCGGCGTGATCGAAATCGCCGAGCCATGGAGCGGTCAGGCATGAGCCCGACTCAGGAGCAACTGACGGCGCTCGGCGGTGTGTTTCTCGCCGCTGTTTTGGTCGACCGGATCGCCAAGACCGGCCAGACCAGCGAGGCCGGCCTGAGCTGCATGCTCGGTAGCCTGCTGGTGCGCGACCCGAAAGATACGCTGGACGTGTACGGCGGCGACGACCTCAATCTGCGCGAGGGCTATCGAGCGCTGATCGGCGCACTTGAGCGCGATCCGAGCACTTTGCAGCGCGAGCCGTTGCGTTATGCCCTGTCGATGCTCGGTCTGGAACGTCAACTGGCCAAGCGTGACGACATGCTCGACACCATCGGCAAGCGCCTGCCGCAGATTCAGTCGCAGGTCGAACACTTCGGCCCGGCCCACGAAAACGTCGTCGCCGCTTGCGGTGCGCTGTATCAGGACACCCTGAGCACCCTGCGCCAACGCATTCAGGTGCATGGCGACATGCGCAACCTGCAGCAGCCGAGCAACGCCTCGAAGATCCGCGCCCTGCTGCTCGCCGGTATCCGTTCAGCGCGCCTGTGGCGACAGCTCGGCGGGCACCGCTGGCAATTGGTGATCAGCCGTCGCAAATTGCTCAAAGAGCTGTATCCGTTGCTGCGCAGCGAGTAAACGCCACGCAATAAAAGTTTTGTAGCCTGTAACGCGTAATACGCCGGTCAGTTGGCAACGGACCGGCGGATTTTTTCATGTATGATACGCGCCCCATTTCGTTGCCCGACTGTCCGAGAACACCCCATGCAGCTTTCTTCGCTCACTGCGGTTTCCCCTGTTGACGGCCGCTACGCCGGCAAAACCCAGGCCCTGCGCCCGATTTTCAGCGAGTACGGCCTGATCCGTGCCCGCGTTCTGGTTGAAGTGCGCTGGCTCCAGCGCCTCGCCGCCCACGCCGGTATCCCGGAAGTGCCAGCCTTCTCCGCCGAGGCCAACGCCGTTCTCAATGAACTGGCTGAAAACTTCTCGCTGGAGCACGCCGAGCGCGTCAAAGAAATCGAGCGCACCACCAACCACGACGTCAAGGCGATCGAATACCTGCTCAAAGAGCAGGCGGCCAAGCTGCCGGAGCTGGCCAAGGTCAGCGAGTTCATCCACTTTGCCTGCACCAGCGAAGACATCAACAACCTGTCCCACGCCCTGATGCTGCGCGAAGGCCGTGACGACGTGATGCTGCCGCTGATGCGCCAGACTGCCAACGCCATCCGCGAACTGGCCATCCGTTTTGCCGACGTGCCAATGCTGTCGCGTACCCACGGCCAACCAGCCTCTCCGACCACTCTGGGTAAAGAGCTGGCGAACGTGGTTTACCGTCTCGAGCGCCAGATCGCTCAAGTCGCTGCCGTGCCGCTGCTGGGCAAGATCAACGGTGCTGTCGGCAACTACAACGCGCACCTGTCGGCCTACCCGCAGATCGACTGGGAAGCCAACGCTCGCGCTTTCATCGAAGACGAACTGGGTCTGGGCTTCAACCCGTACACCACGCAGATCGAACCGCACGACTACATTGCCGAGCTGTTCGACGCCATTGCGCGCTTCAACACCATCCTGATCGACTTCGACCGCGACATCTGGGGCTATATCTCCCTGGGTTATTTCAAGCAGCGCACCATCGCTGGCGAAATCGGTTCGTCGACCATGCCGCACAAGGTCAACCCGATCGACTTCGAAAACTCTGAAGGCAACCTGGGCATCGCCAACGCACTGTTCCAGCATCTGGCTAGCAAACTGCCAATCTCCCGCTGGCAGCGCGACCTGACCGACTCCACCGTACTGCGCAACCTCGGTGTCGGCTTCGCCCACAGCGTGATCGCTTACGAAGCCAGCCTCAAAGGCATCAGCAAACTGGAGCTCAACGAGCAGAAGATTGCCGCTGACCTCGACGCTTGCTGGGAAGTCCTGGCTGAGCCGATCCAGACCGTAATGCGTCGTTACAACATCGAAAACCCGTACGAGAAGCTGAAAGAACTGACCCGCGGCAAGGGCATCAGCCCTGAAGCGTTGCAGACTTTCATCGACGGCCTGGACATGCCAGCCGAAGCGAAAGCCGAGCTGAAACAGCTGACCCCGGCCAACTACATCGGCAACGCTGTAGCGCAAGCCAAACGCATCTGATCGACCGCTTGACCCGTTTGAGACGCCCGGCCGCGCCGGGCGTTTTTATTCCCGTCTGAAAAGTGCTTTTTTTCAATAGGTTACATATGAATTCCGATATTCCTCTTCAACTTCTGGGCGGCCTCACGGCGCGCGAATTCCTGCGCGACTACTGGCAGAAAAAGCCACTGCTGATCCGTCAGGCGATTCCTGACTTCGAAAGCCCGATCGACGCCGACGAACTGGCCGGTCTGGCCCTGGAAGAAGAAGTCGAATCGCGCCTGGTGATCGAGCACGGCGAGCGCCCATGGGAACTGCGTCGCGGCCCGTTCGCTGAAGACGAGTTCAGCAAGCTGCCGGAAACAGAGTGGACCCTGCTGGTGCAAGCCGTTGACCAGTTCGTACCGGAAGTCAGTGAATTGCTGGAAAACTTCCGCTTCCTGCCGAGCTGGCGCGTCGACGATGTGATGATCAGCTTCGCCGCCCCCGGTGGCAGCGTCGGCCCGCACTTCGACAACTACGACGTGTTCCTGCTGCAAGGTCACGGCAAGCGCAACTGGAAAATCGGCCAGATGTGCGACTCCGAGAGCCCGCTGCTGCAACACGCGGACCTGCGCATCCTCGCCGAATTCCATGAGACCGAAGAGTGGGTGCTGGAACCGGGCGACATGCTCTACCTGCCGCCACGCCTGGCCCACTGCGGTGTCGCGGTCGACAACTGCATGACCTATTCGGTTGGCTTCCGCGCACCGAGCGCCTCCGAAGTACTGACCCACTTCACCGACTTCCTCAGCCAGTTCCTGACCGACGAAGAACGTTACACCGATGCCGACGCGCAGCCAGCGGCCGATCCACACCAGATTCAACATGACGCACTGGATCGCCTGAAGAGCCTGCTCGCCGAACACATGAGCGACGAGCGCCTGCTGCTGACCTGGTTCGGCCAGTACATGACCGAGCCGCGCTACCCGGAACTGGTGGTTGGCCCGGAAGAAGTCGAAGAAGAAGACTTCCTCAGCGCCCTGCAAGATGGCGCGATACTAATCCGCAACCCGAGCGCGCGCCTGGCCTGGTCGGAAGTCGATGACGATCTGCTACTGTTCGCCAGCGGCCAGAGCCGTTATCTGCCGGGCAAACTGCGCGAGCTGCTGAAGCTGATCTGCGCCGCCGACGCCCTGCACACCGACAACCTCGGTGAGTGGCTGAACGATGAAGACGGTCGCGGTCTGCTGTGCGAACTGGTCAAGCAGGGCAGCCTGGGGTTCGCCGATGAATAAGATTCGCGTACGTGTCGCAGACTGGCAAAAGGACATCGCCGAGATCCGGCGCATTCGTGAAACGGTGTTCATCGCCGAACAATCGGTACCCCCTGAGCTGGAATGGGACGCGGATGACGCGACTGCAGTGCATTTTCTGGCGTTCGAAGGCGACTTTCCGATCGGCACTGCGCGCCTGTTGCCCGATGGGCACATCGGCCGGGTTTCGGTGCTGAAGGACTGGCGCGGGATGAAGGTCGGCGATGCGCTGATGCAAGCGGTGATTGCTGAAGCCGAAGAGCGCGGCCTGAAACAGCAGATGCTCAGCGCGCAGGTTCAGGCCACGGCGTTCTACGAGCGTTTGGGTTTCAGTCTGGTCAGCGAGGAATTCCTGGAAGCTGGGATTCCGCATGTCGACATGGTTCGCCATTCGGCCTGAACGCTGCGCTGATCGTTCCCATGCTCTGCGTGGGAATGCCTCTCGGGACGCTCCGCGTCCCTTGCGACATGTGACGCAGAGCGTCACTGGCTGCATTCCCACGCGGAGCGTGGGAACGATCACCACAAGAGCAGCTCTCAAAACGCCCCGCCATTTTCGGATGCCGGGGCGTTTTGCTGTCTACGATTCAACTTGCCCCACCCCGGGCCGACAAACTGGCAATATCAAGCCTTTCGAAAGCGGAGATAACGGACATGTCCCTACGCACCCTGCTCACCACCCTGCTCACCACCCTGCTGCTTGGTTGCAGTTTCTCGGTGATGGCAGCCACAGAAATCGTGCCACTCAATTACCGCACCAGCACCGACATGCTGCCGATGGCGCAAGACTTTCTCGGCAAGGACGGCCAGGTCAGTGCCTATGGCAATCAACTGATCATCAAGGCCGAGCCGGACAAGATCCAGGAACTCAAGGCACTGATCACCCAGCTCGACACCGCGCCGAAGCGCCTGCTGATAACAGTCGACACCAATGAAAACAATGGTCGTGGCGACGAAGGTTATTCAGTCAACGGCGCGCAAACGCGCATCATCAGTCGCAGCACCGCCAGCCGCGACGGCGGCGTGCAGCAGGTGCAGGCCACCGACGGCATGCCCGCACTGATTCAGGTTGGCCAGAGCGTGCCGATCACCAGCAGCCAGGGCAATTCCTACGGCGACTACAGCAGCCAGACCCAATATCGCAACGTCACTCAGGGTTTCTATGTCACCGCCAGCGTCACCGGCGACATCGTTCATCTGGCGATCAGTACCAACCGTGACCGCATGAGCCAGGAACGTCCCGATGTAGTGAACGTGCAAAGCACCGACACAACGGTCAGTGGACGCCTGGGTGAATGGATCGCGCTGGCGGGGGTGAATCGCCAGACTCAGGCTGACAAACAGGGCCTGGCCCGCAGCTACTCGACTCAAGGCCGGGATGACATGACCCTGAAGGTCAAAGTCGACGCCTTGGACTAAAGCACCGAAAACTGACTGATTAGTCGTATTAGACGAAAGATGTAGTGCTTGAAAAAAAGCACTACAAAACGTTTGACGAGGCAAAAAAGCGAAGGCATGATGGCCTCGCTCCCGCTAATCAGAGGCCCTGGCAAGGGCCTTCGAAGCGATGTTCGCACCTACCCCCGCGAACCGTTTCGTGTCTGTACCGCCCACAAGGTGTGTTTGACGAGGTTGCCGACTGGAACGAAGTTGTCCCGAGGGACGGAAGCGTAATTAGGTAACCCGGCATCACACTGTAGTTCGTATAAAGGCCCACGACGCCCGAATGCGCCCGCCAGTTTCGCCACTACCTGCTCACTTCCCCTCGAGCCCATCGTTCATCCCGTCGCCTGCCCCGCCGAACCCGACCTGACCACCTAAGCTTCTGGTCAGCGAGCGCAAGGAATTTTCCACCGCAGAACAACTTTTCATAAAGACGCGACGAGGTTTATCTCCATGGCACTGACACGCGAACAGCAAATTGCAGCCCTTGAAAAAGACTGGGCTGAAAACCCGCGCTGGAAAGGCGTGACTCGCACTTATTCCGCTGCTGACGTCGTCCGTCTGCGTGGCTCGGTTCAACCTGAGCACACCTTTGCGAAAATGGGCGCCGAGAAGCTGTGGAACCTGGTCACCCAGGGTGCCAAGCCGTCCTTCCGCCCAGAGAAAGATTTCGTCAACTGCATGGGCGCCCTGACCGGCGGCCAGGCTGTTCAACAGGTCAAGGCCGGTATCCAGGCAATCTACCTGTCGGGCTGGCAGGTTGCTGCGGACAACAACTCCGCAGAATCGATGTATCCAGACCAGTCGCTGTACCCGGTGGACTCGGTGCCAACCGTGGTCAAGCGCATCAACAACTCGTTCCGTCGTGCTGACCAGATCCAGTGGAAAGCCGGCAAGAACCCTGGCGACGACGGCTACATCGACTACTTCGCGCCAATCGTGGCTGACGCTGAAGCCGGTTTCGGCGGCGTGCTGAATGCCTACGAGCTGATGAAGAGCATGATCGAAGCAGGCGCCGCCGGCGTCCACTTCGAAGACCAACTGGCTTCCGTGAAAAAATGCGGCCACATGGGCGGTAAAGTACTGGTGCCTACTCAGGAAGCCGTACAGAAGCTGACCGCTGCTCGCTTGGCTGCAGACGTTGCCGGTACGCCGACCATCATCCTGGCCCGTACCGACGCTAACGCTGCCGACCTGCTGACTTCCGACTGCGACCCGTACGACCAGCCGTTCGTGACTGGCGAGCGTACTCAGGAAGGCTTCTACAAGGTGCGTGCCGGTCTGGATCAAGCCATTGCCCGTGGCCTGGCTTACGCGCCGTACGCCGACCTGATCTGGTGCGAAACCGCCAAGCCGGATCTGGACGAGGCTCGTCGCTTCGCTGAAGCGATCAAAAAGGAATACCCGGACCAACTGCTGTCGTACAACTGCTCGCCTTCCTTCAACTGGAAGAAAAACCTGGACGACGCGACCATCGCCAAGTTCCAGCGCGAACTGTCCGCCATGGGCTACAAGCACCAGTTCATCACCCTGGCCGGCATTCACAACATGTGGCACAGCATGTTCAACCTGGCGCACGACTACGCCCGCAACGACATGACTGCCTACGTGAAGCTGCAAGAGCAGGAATTTGCTGACGCTGCCAAGGGTTACACCTTCGTGGCTCACCAGCAGGAAGTGGGCACCGGCTACTTCGACGACATGACCACCGTGATTCAGGGTGGCTCGTCTTCGGTAACCGCACTGACCGGATCGACTGAAGAAGAACAGTTCCACTGATTCTGCTTCGCCTGAGCAAACGGCCTCTGCGGATCGTATAGAAAGCTAACCGCAGAGCCGCAAAACTGACGCCCCGACTGGTTCGGGGCGTTTTTTTTGCCCACGTTTTCTCAGACACCTGAAGAACCCTGTGGGAGCGGGCTTGCCCGCGATGGCGGCTCAGCTTCAACACATGAGCAAACTGATACACCGCTATCGCGGGCAAGCCCGCTCCCACAGGTACAGTGTCAGACCTTTCTGAAAAAACATTGACCCAGAGCGGTATCGACATCAGAAAAATCGGTTAAAACGGGCGCCACCGCTACTTGCAGTAACAGGCATATAAGACAACTTCCTGATTACTGCACCGCTAAACAGTTACAAAACCACCTCAAACGATATTAATTATCATTTAGCCGCAACTATGTTCGTTACATCTCGCACAAAACATAATTCGCAGAAACCCGGCTAATGCCCGCTATGCTTGGGCTGTGGGGCATCGGAGGTGCGCTATGTCCTTATTCCAATAAATAATTTCGCTATAGGAATTTTACTTGCAGGGTGTTTAGCCATAAAATCAGCGCGATTGATTGCTGCGACATATCGTCACTGCCTTTTTCTTTATCAAGCTCAGAGACCTTTGCTCTCTGTTAAGGATTACCAGCATGCCCGAAGCGACAGGACTCATGGCCCACAACTGGGGCTTTGCCATTTTCCTTCTGGGTGTAGTCGGCCTGTGTGCCTTCATGCTCGGCGTCTCCAGCCTCCTCGGGTCAAAAGCCTGGGGCCGCAGCAAAAACGAACCGTTCGAGTCCGGCATGCTACCTACCGGTGGCGCCCGCTTGCGGCTCTCAGCCAAATTCTATCTGGTCGCGATGCTGTTCGTGATCTTCGATATCGAAGCCCTCTTTCTCTTTGCATGGTCTGTGTCCGTCCGCGAAAGCGGCTGGACCGGATTCGTCGAAGCTCTCGTTTTCATAGCAATTCTGTTGGCAGGTCTTGTCTACCTGTTCCGAGTGGGCGCCCTTGACTGGGCTCCGGAAGCTCGTCGCAAGCGGCAGGCGAAGCTGAAACAATGAGGCTTTGGCAATGCAATACAATCTCACCAGAATCGACCCCGATGCTCCTAACGAGCAGTATCCGATTGGCGAACGGGAAACCGTTTCCGATCCGTTAGAAGATCAAGTTCACAAAAACATTTTCATGGGCAAGCTGGAAGACGTGCTGAACGGTGCGGTCAACTGGGGACGTAAAAACTCCCTGTGGCCGTACAACTTCGGCTTGTCGTGCTGCTACGTGGAAATGACCACCGCCTTCACGGCGCCCCACGACATCGCGCGCTTCGGCGCCGAAGTTATCCGGGCATCACCGCGTCAGGCCGACTTCATGGTTATCGCCGGTACCTGCTTCATCAAGATGGCGCCGATCATTCAGCGTCTCTACGAGCAAATGCTCGAACCGAAATGGGTTATCTCCATGGGTTCGTGCGCCAACTCCGGTGGCATGTACGACATCTACTCTGTGGTTCAAGGGGTGGACAAGTTCTTGCCCGTGGACGTCTACGTACCTGGCTGCCCGCCCCGTCCAGAAGCATTTCTGCAAGGCTTGATGCTGTTGCAGGAATCAATTGGCCAGGAGCGTCGCCCACTGTCCTGGGTCGTTGGTGATCAAGGCGTTTATCGCGCCGACATGCCTTCGCAGAAAGAACAGCGCCGCGAACAGCGAATCGCAGTCACAAACCTGCGCAGCCCTGACGAAGTCTGATCCAGATCTGTTCTTACAAAGAAACGAGAAGCTGGCTTCATTCTTTACGTTGACCGAAAGCGAAAAAATAACCATGACTACAGGCAGCGCTCTGTACATCCCGCCTTATAAGGCAGACGACCAGGATGTGGTCGTTGAATTGAACAACCGTTTTGGCGCCGAAGCGTTCACCGCTCAGTCGACCCGCACCGGTATGCCGGTATTGTGGGTCGCTCGCGCCAGGCTCGTTGAAGTCCTGACTTTCCTGCGCAACCTGCCCAAGCCGTACGTCATGCTCTATGACCTGCACGGCGTGGACGAGCGTCTGCGCACCAAGCGTCAAGGGCTGCCATCGGACGCCGAGTTCACCGTGTTCTATCACCTCATGTCGCTTGAGCGTAATAGTGACGTGATGATCAAGGTCGCCTTGTCCGAGAGCGACCTGAGCTTGCCGACCGTGACCGGTATCTGGCCGAACGCCAACTGGTACGAGCGTGAAGTCTGGGACATGTTCGGCATCGACTTCAAAGGCCACCCGCACCTGTCGCGCATCATGATGCCGCCGACCTGGGAAGGTCACCCGCTGCGCAAGGACTTCCCGGCGCGCGCAACCGAATTCGATCCGTACAGCCTCAACCTCGCCAAGCAACAGCTTGAGGAAGAAGCCGCGCGCTTCCGTCCTGAAGACTGGGGCATGAAGCGCTCCGGGGCCAACGAGGACTACATGTTCCTCAACCTGGGCCCGAACCACCCTTCGGCTCACGGTGCGTTCCGCATCATCCTGCAACTGGACGGCGAAGAGATCGTCGACTGCGTGCCGGACATCGGTTACCACCACCGTGGTGCCGAGAAGATGGCTGAGCGTCAGTCCTGGCACAGTTTCATCCCGTACACCGACCGTATCGACTACCTCGGCGGCGTGATGAACAACCTGCCGTACGTGCTCTCGGTCGAGAAGCTGGCCGGCATCAAGGTGCCAGAGAAGGTCGACGTCATCCGCATCATGATGGCCGAGTTCTTCCGGATCACCAGCCACCTGCTGTTCCTGGGGACCTACATCCAGGACGTCGGCGCCATGACCCCGGTGTTCTTCACCTTCACCGACCGCCAGAAGGCGTACACGGTGATTGAAGCCATTACCGGTTTCCGTCTGCACCCGGCCTGGTACCGCATCGGTGGCGTCGCCCACGACCTGCCGCGCGGCTGGGACAAACTGGTGAAAGACTTCGTTGAATGGCTGCCAAAACGCCTCGACGAATACACCAAGGCTGCCCTGCAGAACAGCATCCTCAAGGGTCGTACCATCGGCGTCGCCCAGTACAACACCAAAGAAGCCCTGGAATGGGGTGTCACCGGTGCTGGCCTGCGTTCGACCGGTTGCGACTTCGACCTGCGTAAAGCGCGTCCGTACTCCGGCTACGAGAACTTCGAGTTCGAAGTGCCGCTGGCCGCCAATGGCGATGCCTACGACCGCTGCATGGTCCGCGTCGAAGAGATGCGTCAGAGCATCAAGATCATCGACCAGTGCATGCGCAACATGCCGGAAGGCCCGTACAAGGCGGATCACCCGCTGACCACGCCGCCGCCGAAAGAGCGCACGCTGCAGCACATCGAAACCTTGATCACGCACTTCCTGCAAGTTTCGTGGGGCCCGGTCATGCCGGCCAACGAATCCTTCCAGATGATCGAAGCGACCAAGGGCATCAACAGTTATTACCTGACGAGCGACGGCGGCACCATGAGCTACCGTACCCGGATCCGTACTCCGAGCTTCCCGCATCTGCAACAGATCCCTTCGGTGATCAAAGGCAGCATGGTCGCGGACTTGATTGCGTACCTGGGTAGTATCGACTTCGTTATGGCCGACGTGGACCGCTAAGCATGAACAGCACGCTTATCCAGACAGACCGTTTCACCCTGAGTGAAACCGAGCGCTCGGCCATCGAGCACGAGTTGCATCACTACGAAGACCCGCGCGCGGCGTCGATCGAAGCCCTGAAGATCGTTCAGAAAGAACGCGGCTGGGTGCCGGATGGCGCCCTGTACGCGATCGGCGAGATCCTCGGCATTCCGGCCAGCGACGTTGAAGGTGTGGCGACGTTCTATAGCCAAATCTTCCGTCAGCCGGTCGGCCGTCACATCATTCGCGTCTGCGACAGCATGGTCTGCTACATCGGCGGCCACGAGTCGGTGGTCAGCGAAATCCAGAACAATCTGGGCATCGGCCTGGGTCAGACCACCACCGACGGTCGTTTCACCCTGCTGCCTGTCTGCTGCCTCGGCAACTGCGACAAGGCTCCGGCGCTGATGATCGACGACGACACCTTTGGCGACGTGCAACCTGCTGGCGTCGCCAAACTGCTCGAGGGCTACGTATGACCCTGACATCTTTCGGTCCTGCCAACCGCATTCAGCGTTCGGCCGAGACTCACCCGCTGACCTGGCGTCTGCGTGACGACGGCGAAGCCGTGTGGCTCGACGAATACCAGGCCAAGAACGGTTACGCCGCAGCACGCAAAGCCTTCGCCGACATGGATCAGGACGCCATCGTCCAGACCGTGAAAGACGCAGGTTTGAAAGGTCGCGGTGGTGCAGGCTTCCCCACGGGTGTGAAGTGGGGCCTGATGCCCAAAGACGAATCCATCAACATCCGCTACCTGCTGTGCAACGCGGACGAGATGGAGCCGAACACCTGGAAAGACCGCATGCTGATGGAGCAACTGCCCCATCTGCTGATCGAAGGCATGCTGATCAGTGCCCGCGCACTGAAAACCTACCGTGGCTACATCTTCCTGCGTGGCGAATACACCACCGCTGCCAAGCACCTCAACCGTGCCGTGGAAGAAGCCAAGGCAGCGGGCCTGCTGGGCAAAAACATTCTGGGCAGCGGTTTTGATTTCGAACTGTTCGTCCACACCGGCGCCGGGCGTTACATCTGCGGTGAAGAAACCGCACTGATCAACTCCCTCGAAGGTCGCCGCGCCAACCCGCGCTCCAAGCCGCCCTTCCCTGCCGCCGTCGGCGTGTGGGGCAAGCCGACTTGCGTGAACAACGTGGAAACCCTGTGCAACGTGCCGGCGATTATTGCCGACGGCGTTGACTGGTACAAATCGTTGGCCCGCGAAGGCAGCGAAGACATGGGCACCAAGCTCATGGGCTTCTCCGGCAAAGTGAAAAACCCGGGCCTGTGGGAACTGCCATTCGGCGTCACCGGTCGCGAGCTGTTCGAAGACTACGCCGGCGGCATGCGCGACGGCTTCAAGCTCAAGGCCTGGCAGCCAGGTGGCGCCGGTACCGGTTTCCTCTTGCCAGAACACCTCGACGCACAAATGTACGCCGGCGGCATCGCCAAAGTGGGCACCCGTATGGGTACCGGCCTGGCCATGGCGGTGGATGACAGCGTCAACATGGTTTCCCTGCTGCGCAACATGGAGCAGTTCTTCGCTCGCGAGTCCTGCGGCTTCTGCACCCCGTGCCGTGATGGTTTGCCATGGAGCGTCAAGCTCTTGATGGCCATCGAAGAAGGCCGCGGTCAGCCAGGCGACATCGAGACCCTGCTGGGTCTGGTCGGTTTCCTCGGCCCAGGCAAAACCTTCTGTGCTCACGCACCGGGTGCCGTGGAGCCGTTGGGCAGTGCCATCAAATACTTCCGTCCAGAGTTCGAAGCCGGTATCGCGCCTGTCAGCGCCGCCGTCCCGCCTCTGGCAAGGCCGATCGTTATCGGCGCGTAAACGCTTAATAAGGTGAAGGGCCCGTGCCCTTCGCCTCCTGCGATGACGCCTTTCGAGGCTGGATTGATTCGCACGGATAACAAGATTCCATTAGCCACGCCCGCTGACACCGGGCCAACGAAGACCTTTGAACCATGGCCACTATCCACGTAGACGGCAAAGCGCTCGAAGTCGACGGGGCAGACAACCTGTTACAGGCATGTCTGTCGCTGGGCCTCGACATCCCTTATTTCTGCTGGCACCCCGCGCTTGGTAGCGTCGGGGCTTGCCGCCAGTGCGCGGTCAAGCAGTACACCGACGAGAACGACACCCGTGGTCGCATCGTCATGTCCTGCATGACCCCGGCCACCGATAACACCTGGATCTCCATCGACGATGAAGAATCCAAGGCGTTCCGCGCCAGTGTTGTCGAATGGCTGATGACCAACCACCCGCACGACTGCCCTGTGTGCGAAGAAGGCGGTCATTGCCACCTGCAAGACATGACCGTGATGACCGGCCACAACGAGCGCCGGTATCGCTTCACCAAACGCACCCACCAGAACCAGCAACTGGGCCCGTTCATTTCCCATGAAATGAACCGCTGCATCGCTTGCTATCGCTGCGTGCGTTTCTACAAGGACTACGCCGGCGGCACCGACCTCGGTGTATTCGGCGCCCACGACAACGTGTACTTCGGTCGCGTTGAAGACGGCACCCTCGAAAGCGAGTTCTCCGGCAACCTCACCGAGGTCTGCCCGACCGGTGTGTTCACCGACAAGACTCACTCCGAGCGCTACAACCGTAAATGGGACATGCAGTTCTCGCCGAGCATCTGCCATGGCTGCTCCAGCGGTTGCAACATCTCCCCGGGTGAGCGTTACGGCGAACTGCGTCGCATCGAAAACCGTTTCAACGGTTCGGTGAACCAGTACTTCCTGTGCGACCGTGGCCGTTTCGGTTATGGCTACGTCAACCGCACCGACCGTCCACGTCAGCCGCTGCTGGCCGACGGCACCAAGCTGGGCCTCGACGCCGCACTGGATAAAGCCGCTGATCTGCTGCGCGGTCGCAATATCGTCGGTATCGGTTCGCCGCGTGCCAGCCTCGAAAGCAACTACGCGTTGCGCGAACTGGTCGGCGCCGAGCACTTCTACTCCGGTATCGAAGCCTCCGAACTGGAGCGCATCCGTCTGGTCCTGCAAGTGCTCAAAGACAGCCCGCTGCCAGTGCCGAACATGCGCGACATCGAAGACCACGACGCCATTTTCGTCCTCGGTGAAGATCTGACCCAGACCGCCGCCCGTATGGCCCTGGCCCTGCGTCAATCGGTCAAAGGCAAAGCTGAAGACATGGCTGAAGCCATGCGCGTTCAGCCTTGGCTCGACGCCGCAGTGAAGAACATCGGTCAGCACGCGCTGAACCCACTGTTCATCGCCAGCCTGGCGGAAACCAAGCTCGACGACGTTGCCGAAGAATGCGTACACGCCGCTCCCGACGATCTGGCGCGCATCGGTTTCGCCGTGGCTCACGCTCTGGATGCCAGCGCGCCGGCCGTCGAAGGTCTGGACGCCGAAGCACTGGAACTGGCCAAGCGCATTGCTGATGCCCTGCTCGCGGCCAAACGTCCGCTGATCATCGCCGGTACTTCGCTGGGTTCCAAAGCGCTGATCGAAGCGGCGGCGAACATCGCCAAAGCCCTGAAGCTGCGCGAGAAGAACGGTTCGATCAGCCTGATCGTGCCGGAAGCCAACAGCCTCGGTCTGGCCATGCTCGGTGGCGAATCGGTGGATGCTGCGCTGCAAGCAGTCATCGACGGCAAGGCCGACGCTATCGTCGTGCTGGAAAACGATCTGTACACCCGCACCTCGAAAGCCAAGGTCGATGCGGCATTGAACGCTGCGAAAGTAGTGATCGTTGCCGACCATCAGAAGACCGCCACCAGCGACCGCGCACATCTGGTTCTGCCAGCGGCGAGCTTCGCTGAAGGCGACGGCACGCTGGTCAGCCAGGAAGGTCGCGCCCAGCGCTTCTTCCAGGTGTTCGATCCGCAATACCTGGACGCAAGCATTCTGGTTCACGAAGGCTGGCGTTGGCTGCACGCCCTGCGCGCCACCCTGCTGAACCAGCCGATCGACTGGACGCAACTCGACCACGTCACCGCTGCCGTGGCTTCGAGCACCGAGCAACTGGCACGTATCGTCGACGCTGCACCGTCCGCCGCGTTCCGCATCAAGGGTCTGAAACTGGCGCGTGAGCCGCTGCGTTATTCCGGTCGCACCGCGATGCGCGCCGACATCAGCGTTCACGAACCACGCACCCCGCAAGACAAAGACACCGCGTTCGCCTTCTCCATGGAAGGTTACTCGGGTTCGGCTGAGCCACGTCAGCAAGTGCCATTCGCCTGGTCGCCGGGCTGGAACTCGCCACAAGCGTGGAACAAGTTCCAGGACGAAGTCGGTGGTCACCTGCGCGCTGGCGATCCGGGCACCCGCCTGATCGAAAGCACTGGCGATTCGCTGAACTGGTTCGCTGCCGCTCCGCGTGCGTTCAACCCGGCGCCGGGCACCTGGCAAGCCGTGCCGTTCTATCACCTGTTCGGCAGCGACGAGAACTCGTCGAAAGCCGCGCCGGTGCAAGAGCGCATTCCGGCTCCATACGTTGCTCTGGCCAAGTCGGAAGCAGATCGTCTGGGCGTCAACGACGGTGCCCTGCTGAGCCTGAACGTCGCCGGCCAGACCCTGCGTCTGCCGCTGCGTATCAATGAAGAACTGGGCGCAGGTCTGGTGGCATTGCCTGCGGGCATCGCCGGCATTCCACCGGCATTCGCCGGCGTATCCGTCGACGGTCTGCAGGAGGCAGCGCAATGACCTGGTTCACCCCTGAAGTGATCGATGTGATCCTGACGGTCATCAAAGCCATCGTGATTCTGCTGGCCGTTGTGGTCGCAGGCGCGTTGCTCAGCTTTGTCGAACGTCGCCTGCTGGGCTGGTGGCAGGACCGTTACGGTCCGAACCGCGTTGGCCCGTTTGGTATGTTCCAGATCGCCGCTGACATGCTGAAGATGTTCTTCAAGGAAGACTGGACCCCGCCGTTCGCCGATAAAGTGATCTTCACTTTGGCACCGGTGGTGGCCATGTCCGCCCTGCTGATCGCGTTTGCGATCATCCCGATCACCCCTACCTGGGGTGTGGCGGATCTGAACATCGGCCTGCTGTTTTTCTTCGCCATGGCCGGTCTGTCGGTCTACGCGGTGCTGTTCGCCGGCTGGTCGAGTAACAACAAGTTCGCCCTGCTCGGCAGCTTGCGTGCCTCGGCGCAGACCGTGTCCTACGAAGTGTTCATGGGCCTGGCCCTGATGGGCATCGTGGTGCAGGTCGGCTCGTTCAACATGCGCGACATCGTCGAGTACCAGGCGCAGAACCTGTGGTTCATCATTCCGCAGTTCTTCGGCTTCTGTACCTTCTTCATCGCTGGCGTCGCCGTGACTCACCGTCACCCGTTCGACCAGCCGGAAGCGGAACAGGAACTGGCAGACGGTTACCACATTGAATACGCCGGTATGAAATGGGGCATGTTCTTCGTCGGTGAATACATCGGCATCATCCTGATCTCGGCGCTGTTGGTCACCCTGTTCTTCGGTGGCTGGCACGGTCCGTTCGGCATCCTGCCGCAACTGTCCTTCGTCTGGTTCGCACTGAAGACCGCGTTCTTCATCATGCTGTTCATCCTGCTGCGCGCTTCCATCCCGCGTCCGCGTTATGACCAGGTGATGGATTTCAGCTGGAAATTCTGCCTGCCACTGACCCTGATCAATTTGCTGATAACCGCTGCGGTTGTGTTGTGGAACACACCTGCGGTTGCGGTTCAGTGAGGATTTGACCCATGTTCAAATATATTGGCGACATCGTTAAGGGTACTGGTACCCAGTTGCGCAGCCTGGTCATGGTCTTCGGCCATGGCTTCCGCAAGCGCGACACCCTGCAATACCCGGAAGAAGCGGTCTACCTGCCACCACGCTACCGTGGCCGTATCGTCCTGACCCGCGACCCCGATGGCGAAGAGCGTTGCGTAGCCTGCAACCTGTGCGCCGTGGCTTGCCCGGTGGGTTGCATCTCGCTGCAGAAAGCTGAAACCGAAGACGGTCGCTGGTACCCGGACTTCTTCCGTATCAACTTCTCGCGCTGCATTTTCTGCGGTCTCTGCGAGGAAGCCTGTCCGACCACCGCAATCCAGTTGACTCCGGATTTCGAGATGGCCGAGTTCAAACGTCAGGACCTGGTGTACGAGAAAGAAGATCTGCTGATCTCCGGCCCCGGCAAAAACCCTGATTACAACTTCTATCGTGTTGCAGGTATGGCAATCGCTGGCAAGCCGAAAGGCGCCGCGCAGAACGAAGCCGAACCGATCAACGTGAAGAGCTTGCTGCCTTAAGGAAGAACGATGGAATTCGCTTTCTATTTCGCATCGGGTATCGCTGTTGTGTCCACGCTTCGCGTGGTCACCAACACCAACCCTGTGCACGCCCTGCTCTACCTGATCATCTCGTTGATCGCCGTGGCCATGACCTTCTTCGCACTCGGCGCACCGTTCGCCGGCGTGCTGGAAGTGATCGCCTACGCCGGCGCCATCATGGTGCTGTTCGTGTTCGTGGTGATGATGCTGAACCTGGGGCCCGCCTCGGTTCAGCAAGAACGCAGCTGGCTCAAGCCTGGCATCTGGGCCGGGCCGGTGATTCTCGCCGCGCTGCTGCTGGCCGAATTGCTGTATGTGCTGTTCGCTCACCAGAGCGGTCAGGCCATCGGCCACACCACCGTAGACGCGAAAGCCGTGGGCATCAGCCTGTTCGGCCCGTACCTGCTGGTGGTCGAACTCGCCTCGATGCTGCTGCTTGCCGCAGCCGTCACGGCGTTCCATTTGGGCCGTAACGAGGCGAAGGAGTAAGACATGCCTGCTATCCCTCTCGAACATGGATTGGCCGTTGCCGGCATCCTGTTCTGCCTTGGTCTGGTCGGCCTGATGGTCCGCCGCAACATTTTGTTCGTGTTGATGAGTCTGGAAGTGATGATGAACGCCTCTGCACTGGCCTTCATCGTCGCGGGCGCCCGCTGGGCGCAGCCGGATGGACAGATCATGTTCATCCTGGTGATCAGCCTTGCAGCTGCCGAGGCCAGTATTGGTCTGGCGATCCTGCTGCAACTGTATCGCCGCTTCCACACGCTCGATATCGACGCTGCCAGTGAGATGCGCGGATGAACCTGATCTTTCTGACTTTCGTATTCCCTCTGATCGGTTTCCTGCTGCTGTCGTTCTCCCGTGGACGCTGGTCGGAAAACCTCTCGGCGCTGATCGGCGTGGGTTCCATTGGCTTGTCGGCGATTGTCGCCGCTTACGTCATCTGGCAATTCAACGTCGCGCCACCCGAAGGCGGTCACTACACCCTGGTGCTCTGGCAGTGGATGGCGGTCGAAGGCTTCAAGCCTGACTTCGCCCTCTACGTCGACGGCCTGTCGATCACCATGCTCGGCGTGGTGGTGGGCGTCGGTTTCCTGATCCACCTGTTCGCCTCCTGGTACATGCGCGGTGAAGCGGGTTACTCGCGCTTCTTCTCGTACACCAACCTGTTTATCGCCAGCATGCTGTTCCTCGTCCTGGGCGATAACCTGTTGTTCCTGTACTTCGGCTGGGAAGGCGTAGGCCTGTGCTCGTACCTGTTGATCGGTTTCTACTACAGCAACCGCAACAACGGTAACGCCGCACTCAAGGCCTTCATCGTGACCCGGATCGGCGACGTGTTCATGGCCATCGGCCTGTTCATCCTGTTCCAGCAAGTGGGCACGCTGAACATCCAGGAACTGCTGGTGCTGGCACCACAGAAATTCCAGGTCGGTGACTTCTGGATCACCCTGGCGACTCTGATGCTGCTGGGTGGCGCAGTCGGTAAATCGGCACAACTGCCGCTACAAACCTGGCTCGCGGACGCGATGGCCGGCCCTACCCCGGTTTCGGCACTGATCCACGCCGCCACCATGGTGACCGCAGGTGTTTACCTGATCGCCCGTACCCACGGCTTGTTCACCCTGGCGCCGGACATCCTGCACCTGGTCGGCATCGTCGGCGGCGTGACTCTGGTTCTGGCCGGTTTCGCCGCACTGGTACAAACCGACATCAAACGTATCCTCGCCTACTCGACCATGAGCCAGATCGGCTACATGTTCCTGGCGCTGGGCGTTGGTGCATGGGATGGCGCGATTTTCCACCTGATGACCCACGCCTTCTTCAAGGCCCTGCTGTTCCTTGCTTCCGGTGCGGTTATCGTTGCCTGCCACCACGAGCAGAACATCTTCAAGATGGGCGGTCTGTGGAAAAAACTGCCACTGGCCTACGCCAGCTTCATCGTCGGCGGCGCGGCCCTGGCTGCCCTGCCACTGGTTACCGCAGGCTTCTACTCCAAGGACGAAATCCTTTGGGAAGCGTTTGCCAGCGGCAACCACGGTCTGCTCTACGCAGGTCTGGTCGGCGCGTTCATGACTTCGCTGTACACCTTCCGCCTGATCTTCATCACGTTCCACGGTGAAGCCAAGACCGAAGCCCACGCCGGTCACGGCATCGCTCACTGGCTGCCACTGTCGGTGCTGATCGTGCTGTCGACCTTCATCGGCGCGATGATCGTTCCACCGCTGCACGGCGTCCTGCCGGAAAGCGTTGGGCATGCCGGCGGCGAAGCCAAGCACAGTCTGGAAATCGCTTCGGGCGCCATCGCCCTGGCCGGTATCCTGCTGGCGGCCCTGCTGTTCCTTGGCAAGCGTCGCTTCGTGACGGCAATCGCCAACAGCGGCATCGGCCGTTTCCTTTCGGCCTGGTGGTTCGCTGCCTGGGGCTTCGACTGGATCTACGACAAACTGTTCGTCAAGCCGTACCTTGCGATCAGCCACATGCTGCGCAAAGACCCGCTCGACCAGACCATCGGTCTGATCCCGCGTATGGCCAAGGGTGGTCACACTGCCCTGAGCCGCACCGAGACCGGTCAACTGCGTTGGTACGCTGCTTCGATGGCTGCTGGTGCCGTGCTGGTAATCGGCGCCATCGTGCTGGTAGCGGTCTGATATGAACCTTGCGAATTTGCGAAAGGAAACGAGCCCGTCATGATTCTGCCTTGGCTAATCCTGATCCCCTTCATCGGCGGCCTGCTGTGCTGGATGGGTGAGCGCTTCGGCGCTACCCTCCCCCGCTGGATTGCGCTGTTGACCATGACCCTGGAACTCGCCCTCGGCCTCTGGCTGTGGGCCCACGGTGACTATTCATTTGCTCCGGCGCCCGGCGCCGATCCGACCTGGGCGCTTGAGTTCAAGCATGTCTGGATCCAGCGCTTCGGCATCAACGTGCACCTGGCCCTCGACGGCCTGTCGCTGTTGATGATCCTGCTGACCGGTCTGCTGGGTATCCTCTCGGTACTCTGCTCGTGGAAAGAGATTCAACGTCATGTTGGCTTCTTCCACCTGAACCTGATGTGGATCCTGGGCGGCGTTGTCGGCGTGTTCCTCGCCCTCGACCTGTTCATGTTCTTCTTCTTCTGGGAAATGATGCTGGTGCCGATGTACTTCCTCATCGCGCTCTGGGGTCACAGTTCTTCGGACGGCAAGAAAACCCGGATCTACGCAGCGACCAAGTTCTTCATCTTCACTCAGGCTTCCGGCCTGATCATGCTGGTGGCGATCCTCGGTCTGGTACTGGTCAACTTCAACAACACTGGCGTGATTACCTTCAACTACGCCGACCTGTTGAAAACCAAGATGTCGATGACCACCGAGTACATTCTGATGCTCGGCTTCTTCATCGCCTTCGCGGTCAAGCTGCCCGTCGTACCGTTCCACTCGTGGTTGCCTGACGCTCACGCCCAGGCGCCGACTGCCGGTTCCGTCGACCTCGCCGGTATCCTGCTGAAAACCGCTGCCTACGGCCTGCTGCGTTTCGCCCTGCCGCTGTTCCCGAATGCCTCGGCCGAGTTCGCGCCGATCGCCATGACCCTCGGTCTGATCGGGATCTTCTACGGTGCGTTCCTCGCGTTCGCGCAAACCGACATCAAGCGTCTGATCGCCTTCTCGTCCGTTTCCCACATGGGCTTCGTACTGATCGGCATCTACTCCGGTAGCCAACTGGCACTGCAAGGTGCAGTCATCCAGATGCTCGCGCACGGTCTGTCGGCGGCAGCACTGTTTATCCTCAGCGGTCAGTTGTACGAGCGTCTGCACACTCGTGACATGCGTGAGATGGGCGGTCTGTGGTCGCGTATCGCTTACCTGCCGGCAATCAGCCTGTTCTTCGCAGCCGCTTCGTTGGGTCTGCCGGGCACTGGTAACTTCGTCGGCGAGTTCCTGATCCTGATCGGCTCTTTCGCCAGCTGGCCTTGGATCACTGCGATTGCCACCTCCGGTCTGGTGTTCGGTTCGGTCTACTCGCTGATCATGATCCACCGTGCGTATTTCGGTCCGTCCAAATCGGATTCGATCCTGCACGGTATGGACGCTCGCGAACTGATCATGGTGCTGGGCCTTGCGGTGTTGCTGATCTACATCGGCGTGTACCCGCAACCGTTCCTCGACACTTCTGCCGCCACGATGCATGGCGTTCAGCAGTGGCTCGGCACCGCCTTCACTCAACTCGCTTCGGCCCGGTAAGAGCGCTATGGAATTCACGATTCAACACTTTATTGCGCTTGCGCCACTGTTGATCACCAGCCTCACCATTATCGTGGTGATGCTGGCAATCGCCTGGCGCCGCAACCACTCGCAGACCTTCCTGATCTCGGTCGCCGGTCTGAACCTGGCTTTGCTGTCGATCCTGCCAGCCCTGAAAGTCGCGCCTCTGGCCGTGACTCCACTGCTGCAGATCGACACCTTCGCCTGCCTGTACATGGCGCTGATCCTGGTCGCCACTCTCGCCTGTGTGACCCTCGCCCACGCCTACCTGGGCGATGGCGGTTCGGGTTACCCGGGCAACCGTGAAGAACTGTACCTGCTGATCCTGATGGCCGCCGCCGGTGGTCTGGTTCTGGTCAGCGCGCAGCACCTGGCCGGTTTGTTCATCGGTCTGGAACTGCTGTCGGTGCCGGTTTACGGTCTGGTGGCTTACGCCTTCTTCAACAAGCGCTCGCTGGAAGCCGGCATCAAATACATGGTGCTGTCGGCCGCCGGTTCCGCGTTCCTGTTGTTCGGTATGGCACTGCTGTACGCAGACTCGGGTTCGCTGAGCTTCGTCGGTATCGGTCAGGCACTGGCTGCAACTGGCCTGCCTAGCTCGCTGGCACAACTGGGCCTGGGCATGATGCTGATCGGTCTGGCGTTCAAGCTGTCGCTGGTACCGTTCCACCTGTGGACGCCGGACGTCTACGAAGGTGCGCCGGCACCGGTCGCTGCGTTCCTCGCCACTGCGTCCAAGGTTGCCGTGTTTGCGGTGATGGTGCGTCTGTTCCAGATCTCCCCTGCCGCGAGCAGTGGCGTACTGAGCGATGTGCTGACTGTCATCGCCATCGCCTCGATCCTGTTCGGTAACCTGCTGGCCCTGACCCAGAGCAACCTCAAGCGTCTGCTCGGTTACTCGTCCATCGCGCACTTCGGCTACCTGCTGATCGCACTGGTGGCGAGCAAGGGTCTGGCGGTGGAAGCCATCGGCGTCTACCTGGTCACCTACGTGATCACCAGCCTTGGCGCGTTCGGCGTGATCACTCTGATGTCCTCGCCGTACAACGGCCGTGACGCAGATGCCCTGTACGAGTATCGCGGCCTGTTCTGGCGCCGTCCGTACCTGACCGCCGTACTGACCGTGATGATGCTGTCCCTGGCCGGTATCCCGCTTACCGCAGGCTTCATCGGCAAGTTCTACATCATCGCTACCGGTGTCGAGTCGCACCAATGGTGGCTGGTCGGTTCGCTGGTACTGGGCAGCGCCATCGGCGTCTTCTACTACCTGCGCGTGATGGTCACCCTGTACCTGATCGAACCAAACCTGCGCCGCCACGATGCGCAACTGCACTGGGAACAGAAGGCAGGCGGCGTGATGCTGCTGGCCATCGCCTTGGTTGCGTTCTTCCTCGGCGTTTACCCGCAGCCATTGCTGACACTGGTTCAGCAGGCGGGTCTGGCGGGCTGATTGCTTGGCTGGCTGGAAACGGAAACGGCACCTTCGGGTGCCGTTTTTGTTTTGTGCGGTCTCTTGATCTTTATCGCAACGCTTTCACCATTGGCACACACGCCAGTTGCAGACCCGAAGGCGATTGATAAATCGCACTCCCCTCCCCGACGTAACCGCAACGCCGGTAAAAGTCGGCAGCGTTCAACGTTGCGTCCAGACACACCTCTGTCAGCCCCAGCTCTCGCGCCAGGCTCTCAAGAAAATACAGTACACGCTGACCCAACCCCCGCTGCATGAAATCAGGAAGAATAAAGATCGCGCCGATTTCACGATGCTGCAGATCAAGCATCCCGGTCGCTACCGCTTCACCGTCCACGCACCCCAAATAGAAATGCTTTGCCATGAGTGTGTCGTAACCGTCCTCGGCCGAACCTCTCGTCCAATCGAGCATTTGCTGCTCGCTGTAGGCACCGATGCACTGATGCCGAATCGCTAGTCGCCGGATATCGAAGGCAATCTGGGCATCGTCCGGGGTCGCTCTTCTGATTTCGAACATTTCTCTCTCCATGAGCCATGTGCGGACGGGCAATGAAAAAGCCCCGTCCATTTCTGGCGGGGCTTCGGGTAACACGTGAAATGGAAAACACGTATGACCTTATGGCCCGCCGGAAGCGGTCATAGAGGAGCACATCATGTTCATTCGGTGTTGGGTATTCATTGGGCGATAGTGCTGTGGATTGTTCCGACGCGTCAATCGCGAAGTTTCCCCTAAACCCATGTGGGAGCGTGGCTTGCCCGCGATGACGCCGGCACATTCAGCATCATCATTGCCTGACCCAACGCTTTCGCGGGCAAGCCCGCTCCCACAGGTTTCAGTGGTGTTCATAAATCCAGGTACACCCGCATGGCTTGGCGTTACAGCCACATGACGAAATTGTAATTCCCGCATCACCTTGGCGTTATCCGCAGCTTGCAACGATGTCACCCGGCGACCATGCCGGCGGGCCCTGCCCCGCCGAACAATAAAACCCACGCCGAAGCACGTTCCCGTTCTGCCGAACCCAAGGAGTGTTTGATGGTTAACAATACAAAAATATCGATGGCCGCTTTAGCGGTGGTGGTTGGCTCCGGGCCGTCCATGGTGTTTGCAGAAGAAAAAGCCGAGGGCTTTATCGAAGGCAGCAGCCTGACGGTGCTCAACCGTAATTTCTATTTCAATCGTGAGCACCGCAACGGCCAGTCCAGCCCGACCGGCAACGGTTATTCCGAGGCCTGGTCGCACGCGGTGATCAGCAAGTTCGAGTCCGGCTTTACCCAAGGCACCGTCGGGGTCGGTGTTGATGCGTTTGCCATGATCGGCTTGAAACTCGACACCGGTGACGGGCGCAACGGTGGCCGCAGTTCGTTTGATGTGCTGCCGGTCAACAGCGACGGCGAGGCGCGGGACGAATACACCAAGATCGGGGGGGCCGCGAAAGTGCGGGCATTCGATACGGTGGTCAGGGTCGGTGATGTATTCCCGGCAAACCCGGTCGTGGCGGCGGGTGACTCTCGTTTGCTGCCAGAAAGCTTTCGCGGCGTGACAGCGACCAACACCAGCATTGAAGGTCTGTCGGTGCAGGGCGGTCGACTGCACGCGATGAGCCAACCGGTGTCCAGCGACATGCGCGAGAACTTCGCGACCTTCTATGCCGGCCCGGTCAATTCGCCGTGGATCGCTTACGGCGGCGGCGACTATGTGATGAACAAAAACCTCAGTTTCAGCCTGTACTCCAGTCGTCTCAAGGATGCCTGGAATCAGTACTACGCCGGCACGGCGTGGACATATCCGCTGTCGGATGACTTGTCGCTGTTTGGTGGTTTGAATTACTACAAGGCAGTCGACGAGGGCAAACAACTGCTCGGCGAATTCGACAACAACATCTGGAGCGGCCGTGCCGGCGTGAAGTTCGGCGCCCACTCCGTCGCCCTCTCCCACCAGCGCAACAATGGTAATGACGACTTCGATTACCTGCGCCAATCCGACTCGATCTTCCTCGACAACTCCATCCAGTACAGCGACTTCAACTCGCCGAAAGAGCGTTCGTGGATGGTGCGTTACGACCTCGACATGACGACCTACGGCGTGCCCGGTCTGTCGTTCATGACCCGTTACGCGCGCGGCACCGATGCCGATTATTCCAACGCCAACGCGGTGTACATGCGCCGGGATGCCGAAGGTAACCCGCTGACCGATCAGAAGCGTTGGGAGCGCGACATCGAAGTCAAATACGTGGTGCAGAGTGGTTCGATGAAAGACCTGTCATTGCGCTTGCGCCAGGCCACAACCCGCGCCACGGCGTTTGAGTCCGATCTGGATGAAGTTCGGGTGATTGTCGAATACCCGTTGGCGATTCTCTGAGTTCACGAGCACAACACATTCACCTTTAGAAGCTCCTTGCTCCTTTGGTAAGAGGTGAATCTTTTGGCGTCCTTCGGGGCGCCTTTTTTATGCCCGGTGTTTAACAGACAGAGTGGCGAGAGCGCTTGTGACCCCAAGAACTATCAGGTAAAGAGTGGCGTTCCGACGTTCCCTACACCTGAATCGGAGTCAGGTGGATCAATTCCAAGGATCAATTGTGCTTGACCTCATTTACCGCGCTTCATGGGGCGTTGTACTGCTGCTGATTTTCCTCAGCGAAGCAATAACGCTGTTTGCCGCCGGGTTCCGGCTCGATCAGATGGAACGCCAATTCATCGAGTCTGACTTTGTCGGCACTGAACGAAAAAGACTGGGCAATGGCCCGTTGGGGCGAATGAAGAGAGTCAGGCAGATTCGCACACTCACCGGCCGAATCACTTACCCCCTTATGCTGGAGCGCCACGCGGTCATGGAGGCCGAGCGCTTACCGGCGCATCTGAAAAAGTGGCTGGCGATGCCACGATGCCTTCTGCGAATGGCTCTGATGGGGGCCTGTCTACTGTTGCTTTGGCTCGGTTTCGAGCGGCTATGTACGACGCTTTCCACACCGGCGAGCGACGCCAAGCTGCTGTACGCGGCAGTCTTGATCGCCTGTGTACTGATGGCAGCTGTGGCGCTGCTCGTGCGGACGTACGTCAGTTTTTTCAAACTGACTGAAATCGAGTCTTTTCTGAAAGAGTCCTACTTCGTCGAACGAAACAGGCGGGTGCTGGGTGACAGTGTTTATGGCCGCTCCTGCCGCCTGTACCACATCTCGAACATTCTGTTCCTGGACTATGGCTATCTGCAGGCCAGTGATCCCGATGCCATTCCCGAGATTGACCGTTTCCCGTTGCCTCTGCGGCAGTGGGTCAATATTCCGGCCCGGATGTTTGGCTACTCTGTTCCGGGTTTTGTCGCGGTTTACTGCACGGCGTGGATCTTCGCAGTGTTCGCCTGACGATCAGTCTTTCAATAAAACGCGGCCTGGATAGCGCCGCGTTTTTTCACCCCTCTCGGCAGATTGATCAGCCAGCAGGCTCGACGTTATCCAAAGCCCTGTTCACCGCCAGTTCACCGAGCATCACAACTTGGGCAATCCCCAGAATCGTCTTGCGATGCGTGCCTTCCAGCAGCGCGGCGAAGTCGCCGAGCATGACGGAGGCGGAGGCCAGGGATTCGCAGGCGTTGGCCAGCAGGGATTCGGTGTCGGCTTTGGGATTGGCCAGGAACATCTGATTGGGGGTGTAGGGCGTGGCCATGATGGCGGCGCTGGGTTTGAGGTAAAAGTCGAGGGCGCGGTCGGCGGCTTTGTGGAGTTTTCGAATATCGGCGGAGACGTAGGGGGATGTTGTGTCGGCGTCCGCTGGAACGGTTGTTTCCGGCGGATTCGGCGTTGGCTTTTTCATGTTGTTTCTCCTTCTGAACGATGAAGCTGATCCATTCGGTTCCACGCGAAGGGGTGGCAGCTGTACGCAGGTTGGAACCCGGGGAACGGAGAAACCCGGCAGACTCGAAAGTCTCCCGCGCACAGCCGCCATAACAGGCTGCACACCGTGAAGGTGCGCAAGCATACGTCATGAATGACGCTTTGGCGCTGACACGTTCTCCGGGGTTCCAATCCCGATCGCTGATTTGGCAGCGACATCCACACACTAGAGAGCCGACGTCCGACGGACAACCTGAAAACATTGTGGGAAGGTTCTGCGATTGACCTACACACTTAAACATCCCGAAGCGAAATACAGATCGTGATATTGCAATACCCCCGGTGTCGGCTATCCACCGCTGTTCCGGCAAACGCCCGCCACGCTGTATTTGAGGGTGTTGAGCTGCCCTTGCGAATCTTCATAGGTCATGGCGGTGGGGACGACCGAGCAGGCAGGCTGCGGCTTCACCACGCTGACGATTTTCACCACGTCCAGCTTCATCCCGTACGCGTAATCCCTCACCACAGGCGGCGCTTTGCCCTGGTTGGCGGCGTATTGCGCCATGGCTTTGGCATTGGCGCTGAATGCGCGCTCGAACGCGCGGTCGCCCCCGCCCTCGGCCAGCACATTAATGGACATCGCCATCACCCCAGCGAACACCATCCACTTGATCAATTTCATGTTCAATTCCTCCATAAAAAAGCCCGGCATCGATGCGCGATGACAGGCTTGTTCCAGCATGGCTGCGTTTACAGGTCTTGAGTCTTGTCGTCTTTCTTGTCATTGACGACGACCGGATCGCGGGCCTGTTCGCGGGCAACGTACAGCTCTACGGAGCGGTCGTTGGCGGTCATCATTTTTTCGAAAGTGCGGTCGCCGCCACCTTCGGCCATGGCCAGGGAAGACAACGCCAAAGCTGCGGTAAAGGCACTGATCTGAGCGAATTTCATCTTTGATTCCTCGTTTAAGTAGCTGACGGGATCAAGGTAACAATCCGAACCTATCGGGACGGTGGCGGGGAAATTACATATCCGTTATCTGGCCTTACCCCACCACTGAGCAGCCTGCGCAATACCTGTGGCGAGGGGATTTATCCCCGATGGACTGCGCAGCAGGCCTGCTTTTTTGGGGCCGCTGCGCGACCCATCGGGGATAAATCCCCTCGCCACAGGGTTGTGTTCACAATCAGGTGGGCATTGAGTCCTCATCCCGGCGATGGGCGAGTTGGTACAGCGCCGGCAAGATCAGCAGCGTGAGAATGGTCGAAGACAGAATTCCGCCAATTACCACCGTCGCCAATGGCCGTTGCACTTCTGCACCGGTGCCGGTCGCGAGCGCCATCGGAATGAACCCCAGAGAAGCCACCAGCGCCGTCATCAAGACCGGCCTCAGGCGTGTCAGCGCACCGAGGTTGATCGCATCCGTGAGAGAGCGCCCCTCCTCCCGCAGATTGCGGATAAACGCGATCATCACCAAGCCGTTGAGCACTGCCACCCCGGACAACGCAATAAACCCGACCCCGGCCGAGATCGACAGCGGAATATCGCGCAACCACAGCGCCATGACCCCACCGGTCAACGCAAACGGAATCCCGGTAAACACCAGCAAACCATCCTTCAAGTTGTTGAACATCATGAACAACAACCCGAACACCAGCAGCAATGCCACCGGCACCACGATCTGCAAGCGCTTGGCCGCCGATTGCAGTTGCTCGAACTGCCCGCCCCAACTGGTCCAGTAACCGGCCGGCACCTGCACATCACGCTCGATCACTGCGCCCGCCTCGCTGACAAACGAACCAATATCACGCCCCCGCACGTTGGCGCTGACGATCACCAGACGCTTGCCGTTTTCACGGCTGACCTGATTCGGCCCGAGCACCAGGTCGAGGCTGGCGACTTCTTGCAGTGCGATGAAGCCGATCTGGTTGGCCGCGCCGTTCACGGCGGGCACGGGAATCAGCAGCGCCGACAAGCCATCGATGTCCTTGCGCATGGCATCGGACAAACGCACGACCATGTCGAAACGCCGATCGCCCTCATACAACGTCCCGGCCTTGCGACCACCCACCGCCACGGCAATGGTGTCCTGCACATCACCGACGTTGAGCCCATAACGTGCCGCTTTATCGCGATCAATGTTGATGGTCAGCACTGGCAACCCGGTGGTTTGCTCGACCTTCACTTCAGAGGCGCCGTTGACCTTCTGCATCGCCGTAGCGATCTTCGCGGCGGTGGCATTGAGCACATCCATGTCATCGCCAAACACTTTCACCGCCACGTCACTGCGCACGCCGGAGATCAGTTCGTTGAAGCGCAACTGGATCGGCTGCGACAGTTCATAGTTACTGCCCGGCAGCGCCGCGGCGGCGGCTTGCAGTTCGGCCATCAGGGTTTCGCGGGACTTGCCCGGGTCCGGCCACTGCTCCTTGGGTTTGAGCATCACATAGCTGTCGGAGATGTTCGGCGGCATTGGATCGGAGGCGATTTCGGCGGTGCCGGTGCGGGCAAATACACGTTCGACTTCCGGCACCTTGGCCAGAATCAACGTCTCCAGCCGCTGCTGCATATCCACCGATTGCGTCAGGCTGGTGCCCGGCACGCGCAAGGCTTGCAAGGCAAAATCGCCCTCGCTGAGACTCGGCACAAACTCGCTGCCCATACGGCTGGTGAGCACGCCGCTGAGCACGATCACCGCCACCGCCGCGCCCACGGCGACAGCGCGATGCGACATGACCCAGGCCAGTGCCGGCGCATACACCTTGCGTGCGCCGCGCATCACCGCGCCCTCTTCTTCCTTGACCTTGCCAGTGACGAACAGCGCAATCGCCGCTGGAACAAAAGTCACCGAAAGCAACATGGCACCGAGCAACGCAATCACCACAGTGAACGCCATCGGGTGGAACATTTTCCCTTCAACGCCGCTCAGGGCGAAGATCGGCAGGTACACGACCATGATGATCAACTGGCCAAAAATCAGCGGCCGCCGTGCTTCTTTGGCTGCCGCAAACACTTCCTTGAATCGCTCGCTTCGAGTCAGCAAGCGCCCATGGTGCTGCTGCGCATGAGCGAGCCGGCGCAGGGTGTTTTCGACGATCACCACCGCGCCGTCGACGATGATGCCGAAGTCGAGCGCACCGAGGCTCATCAAATTGGCGCTGACCTTGTTGCTGAACATCCCGGTGAAGGTGAACAGCATCGACAGCGGAATCACCATCGCCGTGATCAACGCGGCGCGGATGTTGCCGAGGAACAGGAACAGAATCGCGATCACCAGGATCGCGCCTTCGATGAGGTTCTTTTTCACCGTGGCGATGGCTTTGTCGACCAAGTGCGTGCGGTCGTACACCGGCACGGCGATCACCCCGACGGGCAACGATTTATTGATCTGTTCGAGCTTGCTGGCGACCGCTTGCGAGACCGTGCGGCTGTTCTCGCCGATCAGCATGAACACGGTGCCGAGCACCACTTCACGGCCGTTTTCGGTGGCCGCGCCGCTGCGCAGTTCGCGGCCGATTTGCACGGTGGCGACGTTCTTGATGCGGATCGGCGTGCCGTCGACATTGGCCATGACGATGTTGGCGATGTCCTCGGTACTCGCCACTTGCCCCGGCGCACGAATCAGCAACTGCTCGCCGCTGCGCTCGATGTAACCGGCGCCGACGTTGGCGTTGTTGCGCTCCAGCGCCGTGACCAGATCGGTGAGGGTCAGCTTGTAGGCGGCCAGGCGTTTCGGGTCCGGGGCAATCTGATATTCCTTGGCGAAGCCGCCAATGGTGTTGATCTCGGCCACGCCCGGGACGTTGCGCAATTGCGGCTTGATGATCCAGTCCTGAATCACCCGCAGATCGGTTGGCGTGTACGGCGTGCCGTCGTCCTTCAGCGCGCCTTCCTTGGCTTCAACCGTCCACAGGAAAATCTCGCCGAGGCCGGTGGAGATCGGCCCCATGACCGCTTCTGCACCTTCGGGCAATTGCTCCTTGGCGATTTGCAAACGCTCGTTGACCAATTGGCGGGCAAAGAACAGGTCGGTGCCGTCCTTGAAGATCACCGTGACCTGCGACAGCCCCGAGCGCGACAGCGAACGGGTCTGCTCCAGGGCCGGCAAACCGGCCATGGCGGTTTCAATCGGGAAAGTGATGCGCTGCTCGGTTTCCAGCGGCGAGAACCCGGCGGCGCCGGTGTTGATCTGCACCTGGACGTTGGTGATGTCGGGCACGGCGTCGATCGGCAGTTTTTGATAACTGGCGATGCCGAGGCCGGCCATGAGCAAAACGGCGAGCAGGACGATGATGCGCTGCTCGATGGCAAACTGGATCAGGCGTTCGAACATGAGGACCTTCCAGGATTAATGACTGTGCTCGGCTGAGGCTTTGCCCAGTTCCGATTTGAGGACAAAGCTGCCGGCGCTGGCGACTTGTGCGCCTGCGTCCAGGCCTTGGGTGACTTCCACAAAACCATCGGCGCGGCTGCCCAGCTCCACGGCTCGCGTCTCGAAGCCGTCGTCGGTACGCACGAACACCGAGGGTTTGTCCTCGACCGTCTGGATCGCAGTTTCCGGCACGGCGACTTTAGCTTCGCGGCTGTCGGTAGCGACCAGCGCGGTGACGAACAGGCCCGGTCGCCAAGAACCCTGCGGATTTTCCAGCGTCACGCGAACCGTTGCGGTACGAGTCTGCTCGCCGAGCAGACTGCCGACGTAAGCCACACTGCCGACCACTTCGGCATTCAGCTCCGCTGCGCTGACCGTGACTTTTTTGCCCACCTGGACCTTGTTCAGATCCTTCGGTGATACGCCGAACGTCACCCACACCCGCGACAAATCCGAGAGGGTGAACGCTGCCGTAGACTCATCGACCACTTCCCCCGGCGTCAGGTGCTTTTCCACCACGACACCGTCGAACGGCGCGCGCAATTCGTAGCGGTTGCCGCCGGTGGCAACCATACTGCCGCTGAGCACGCTGATTTTTTGCCGGGCATTGCTCACGGCGATTTCGGCTTCTTGCAAGGCCTGGCGCGCCTGCAGAAAATCCTGCTCGGCGGAGATCTTGTCCTGCCACAGCTTCTTTTCGCGCTCATAGGTGGTGCGCGCCAAGGCCAAACGGCGTTGCGCTGCCGCCTGCTCGCTGCGCTGATCGGAGATCTGCTGACTGGCGATGACAGCCAGCAACTGGCCCTTCTTCACCGATTGGCCGAGGTTGACTGCCACCGACTCGACCACACCGGGAACACGCGGCACGACGTGGGCGGTGCGGTCTTCGTCGAAACGCACTTCGCCGGGGAACGGCAGGCCGAGGCTGATGGTCTGCGCCCGCGCTTCGACCAGTTGAATGCCGGCGGCGGTGATCTGTTCGGCGCTCAATTCGATGTGGCCTTCTTCGCCATGTTCGCCTTCGGCAGCGGCGCCCTCCTCGGCGTGATCCGCGTGATCGGCATGTTCCGCAGCCTCATCGGCGTGCGCGTCGATAGCGCCGTTGCCCGCCCACATCGAGCCGATGCCGATGCCCAAAGCCAGCGTCGCCGCAGCGACCCCAATCAGTTTTTTATCCATGGAAACTCCTCTGCGCCGTGACTTCGCGCAGTGATCTGAAAAATGAAATTCAAGGGCGGACGCTGAGGTCGCCGAAGATCCGTTCAATGCGTACGCGGGCGTCGGTCGCCTCGCTGACGGCCTGGATGTATTGGCTGCGCGCAGCGATCAGGGTGCGCTGGGCGTCGAGCACATCAAGGAAGCCGAACTTGCCCCTTTCGAAGCCGCGTGTGGCGGTTTCAACCGCACTCTGCGCGGCGGGCAGGATGGTCTGGTTGAACGCTGTGACTTCGCCGTTGGCGGTCTGCCATTGCGCAAGGCTGGTCTGGATTTCCGTGCGCAAGCGTAGCTCGGTGGCGTTGCGCAGATCCCGCGCCTGATCGGTGCGCCGCGCCGCCGCGAGGACGTTGCCCTGATTGCGATTGAACAGCGGAATAGGCATCGACAGGCCGACCACGTTGACCCGCTCGCGCTCGGTTTCGCTGTACTGGCTACCGATGCTCACGGTCAGGTCGGGGATGCGTTGGGATTTTTCCAGCCCCAGCGACGCTTCGCGCTGATCGATCTGCAATTGGGCCAGACGCAGCTCGGCGGTCTCGTTCAGACGCTCAAGCAAACGGTTCGGCGGCGGCACATTGGCGAGGTTTTGCGTCGCGGTTTGCACCGTGGTCGAGCTCGGCAACGGCGCGCCCATGATCTGCGCCAATTGTTGATAGGCGTTGGCCTGATCGCGTTCGGCGCGGCTCAGTTCCAGGCGCACTTCGGAGAGTTGCACTTGCGCCCTCGTACCTTCGACTGGCGATGATTTACCGGCCTCGATCCGCCCTTTCGCCACGCGCAAGCCGTGCTCGGCCAATTGCAGTGACTGGCGCGACAACTGCAAGCGTTGCTGCGCGGTCTGGGCGCCGTTGAACGCCTGAATGACATCGGCGCGCAAGGTGTTGCGCTTGCGTTCAAGCTCGATTCCGGCGGCATCCTGCGCACGGCTGGCGACGTCAATGCGCGCGCCGCGTTTGCCACCCAGTTCGATCGGCTGGCTGAGCTTCACTGTGGTGGTGCGGGATTCGCGGCGGGTGTCCTCGGCCTCCCACGAGACTTCAGGGTTGGGGATCAGGCCAGCCTGTTTGCGGTCGCCCTCGGCGATGCCGATTTCCCATTGGGCAGCGGCCAGATCGGGGTTGCCGGCGAATGCGGTTTGCAGGGCCTGCTCCAGAGTCAGGGTCGATGCGACCGCAAGGTTTGCAGTGGCCAGCAACAGAATGCCGCTGGCTATTTTTTTCAGGCGTGATCGCGCCATCAGTTCTGTTAAACCGGGCAATGGAAGACTTCCTTTAATCAAGAATCTTTGATGCCGCCACGGTAGGGTTTTGAACTTATCGACAAGGTGACTGGAAGATTACAAATCCGTTATCCACGGTTGCAGGAAGTTGTTTTGCTCTAGCATGCGGAGTGCGCAACGCAACTATGCAATACATGGAAACAAATACGCCGAAGTTATCTGCCCAACAGCACTTGCCTGAACGCAACACATAGCTATTTGCACCTTCCTGCTGCGACAGGCTGTCGCAGATGGCCGAATTAAAGGGGTCAAACGTTGACCCTGTAGCCACTACAGCGTTTACCGTGCACGTCACTCAGTTATTTACTGCACCCGGAAGCCCCTACAAAAACAACAACTTTCCCGGCCACCCTTAATTAAATATCCATTAAATAAAAGTGGTGATAGATCATGCGAATCCTTGTGATCGAGGACGAGCTTAAAGCTGCCGAATACTTGCATCAGGGTTTGACCGAAAGTGGTTATATCGTCGACCGCGCCGCCACTGGCGCCGATGGTTTACACCTGGCGCAACAACAGGTCTATGACCTGATCATTCTCGACATCAATCTGCCGGAACTCGACGGCTGGGGCGTGCTGGAGCAACTGCGCCGCACCCACTCCACGCGAGTGATGATGCTCACCGCCCGCGGACGTCTGGCCGACAAGATTCGCGGGCTGGATCTGGGCGCCGACGATTATCTGGTCAAGCCGTTCGAATTCCCCGAGTTGCTGGCGCGGGTGCGCACATTGATGCGGCGCAGCGAAAACATCCCGGTACCGCAAGTGCTGAAAGTCGCCGATCTGGAACTCGACCCGGGCCGTCATCGCGCGTTTCGCGGCGCGCAGCGCATCGACCTGACCACCAAGGAATTCGCCCTGCTGCATCTGCTGATGCGCCAGTCCGGCGAGGTGCTGACCCGCACGCAGATCATCTCGCTGGTATGGGACATGAATTTCGACTGCGACACCAACGTGGTCGAAGTGTCGATCCGCCGGTTGCGGGCGAAAATCGACGACCCGTTTGAGCACAAGTTGATCCACACACTGCGCGGTGTCGGCTACGTGCTGGAGGCGCGGGAATGAAGCCGGCCAGCCTGTCGATGCGCCTGGGTTTGACGGTGAGTATTCTCGGCGCGCTGTTGGTGGTGTTTCTGGCGATCCTCGCGTATTTCGCGCTGACCCATGAGCTGAATGCGCTGTCCCGCGACAGTCTTGAGAAGAAGATGGCGCAGGTCGAGCACAGCCTGTCGCTGTACGTCGACGCCAATGAAATCAGCGGCAAACCGCACATTCTGCTCGATCAGGTCATGGGCCATGACAACCTGACGCTGACGATCTACGACCGTCGCAATTTGCGCACGCCGCTGCTCAAGTCCGGCACCGGCCTGGCTGATCCGCGGCTTGAATTGAAGGTCGTGCGGGCGATCACCGATGACCTCGCCTACTCGACCAGCACCGACGCCGATGGCGCTAAATTCCTCACCGTCTCGAAGCTGATCAGCCTCAAGGACGGCACCCGAGTACCGGTGCTGCTGTCGATGGACAACGCGCACGATCAGGCCTTGCTCAGTGCCTACCTGCGCTCGACGCTGATGGCCTTGCCGTTGCTGCTGATTTTCATTGGCCTGACGGCCTGGGGCGCGGTGCAGCGCGGGCTGGCGCCGATGCGTGAGTTTCGCAAGGTCGCGGCGATGGTCTCGACCCAGGACCTGGACCATCGGCTGTCGGTGGTGAACATGCCGCAGGAGTTGAGCGAACTGGCCCAAGGCATCAACTTCATGCTGCATCGGCTGGATGCCGGGGTGCAGCAGTTGTCGCAGTTCTCCGATGACCTGGCGCATGAACTGCGCACGCCGATCAACAACCTGATGGGCAAGGCGCAGGTGACCTTGTCCCGCGAGCGCACCACCGAGGAATACAAGGACGTGCTGGTGTCCTGCACCGAGGAACTGGAGCGCGTGGCGCGGATTGTCTCGGACATGCTGTTTCTCGCGCAGGTCAGTCATCCGTCGGCGCTGGCGCCTTTTGAATCGGTTGCGCTGGAAGTTGAGGCGACAAAAGTGGCCGATATGTTTTCGCTGTCGGCGCAGGACAAGCAGATTCATTTGAATGTGCTTGGCAACGCGTCGGTGCTGGGTGATCGGTTGATGATTCAGCGGGCGATTTCCAATTTGCTGTCCAACGCCTTGCGGCATTGTCCGTCCGGAAAAACCGTGACATTGCTGATTGAACAAAGCGCAACGCAAACCTCACTGCTGGTCAGCAACCCCGGCGCGGGGATCGAGGCACAGCATCTGCCGCATCTGTTCGACCGCTTCTACCGTGTCGACAGCAGCCGTTCGCGTTCACAGGGCAGCACCGGATTGGGGCTGGCCATCGTCCGTTCGATCATGAGCCTGCATCAGGGTGTGGCCGACGTAAAAAGCCTGCCTGGCGCGATGACCGTGTTCAGACTTGGATTTCCTGCGGTGACTCCAACGGCCCCATCGCTGGCAAGCCAGCTCCCACAATGATCTCGACTGTTCCAGGATTTTTTGGACACCACCGAAACCTGTAGGAGTGAGCCTGCTCGCGAAAGCGGCGGGTCAGTCAATATCCTTGTTGTCTGACACACCGCTATCGCGAGCAGGCTCAC
>NZ_JBYSZA010000040.1:0-46092 GCF_058786735.1 Pseudomonas sp. FW305-7 | reverse complement strand
GCACAAGCCGGCGGATTCTGGCGTAGCTGTAGGCAATTACGCAAGGTCGTGTAGCCTGATTACGTGTCTTGGCGTGTCATTTAAACGTGTCTGTTTAAAAGCAAAAGATTGTAGCCTTCAAACCCGAGCCTGGACCTGCTGCACCAACACAGCCATCGCACACCAACATCGCCGCCGCGTGGACCTGTTGCTGCATATCGGCCGCCCCGGCGGAGGTGAGCTCGAGACTGGCCAGTCCTAATCGAAAGCGCCCGTCCCAATAGAAGTCACGCAGATTTCTTATCATTGGAAGAGCGCAAGTTTAGGAGCAACCCCATCCACGGCCCTTGGAGGGCCAGTGGATAAGGCAAATCAAAGTTGCACTATTGATGTGATCAGGTAGGTTTTTTTTGATCGGGAAGGTACATGGCAAACCCCGGGAGCTGATTGCTCAAAGACACGCCGTGGCTCCACCATTCTTTTGATTGGGAGCTATAGCCCATTCGGCTTGCACGGGTAATTTCTCCGACTTGTGTCACACCCCCACTCCACCAGCCGTCTGGGTAGAAGTGCTCAGTGGCTATGAATTTTTTATTTAGGACTTTCCAGTGATAGCCGTATTCATGATCTGGGATTGGTTCCGCACCAACGCTTTGCGCCCATGCGCGGTATTCCTCATGATTGAATTTCTGATTATTGGAAGATACGTAATGGGCCACATTGGAAACGGTGACGGGGAACTCCTTAATTTGATTCGCCTGGTCGCGAACTCTGATAGTGGTGCTTCCGTTGCCTTGACTTCTGACGATACCGAGAAGGCGATCAACTGAAGCAATGCGCTCGTCGAGGGATTCATAGATATAAGGAGGAACCCCACCTTCGGCTCTACGATCGAACGCGGTTCCGATAGGATCGACGCCAGTCAGGACCCATGGCAGTCCCGAGCCTTCGATTGATATGTTGTACCCGCTGATTCTGAGCAGGGACGGATCCACGATAAGTTCAGGACGCGTCATTACGGTTAATGTCCTTGCGGCAGATGTCTCCCCCGGAGCGTACAGCGCCTTGGCGGTGAAACTGTGCAGCGCGGCGTTCAGTGCTTTCACCTCAAGTTCCCAACGGCCGTTATCGGCACGCACCTCCGCTATACCTTTGGACGTCGGCCCGTCAAAGATCTCGACTTTCAGGCGCGGTGTACCGCCGCCGGTCAATTTGAGAGTGTTATCGTACGTCTTGCCGTTAGAGGGAATTTCAATGCCTGTCGAGTCTTTCACCGAGGTGATGCTTGGCTTGATGGCATTCGAAAGGGTGAGGATTCTGCCAAGCGATACCTGCCCCGTACCGTACTGCGCCTTGGCAGTGAACGTGCGAGTGGCAATGCCGGTCAGTGTGATATCGCAGGTCCAGATGCCACCGGCATTGACCGGGTGTTTACCTTTAGTGGCAGCTCCGTCGAATACTTCGACTTCCTGAAGCGGTGCTGCGGTGCCGGTCAGTTTGATCTTCGGATCGACCGTGCCACCGTTATGTGGAATGTCTTCACCCTTGGAGTCTTGCACCGTGCTGATCACCGGTTTCACATCCTGCACGGCTTTGACGTTGTAGACGCGCGACGGGAAGGTCACGGCTTTGGCTTCATCGGGGCTGCCGTCGAAAGTGACCTTGAATTCGATTTTCAGTGTCGAGTTGTCCTTGAGACCGCGCAACTCGGCCACCGGTGTCGCCGGGTAAGGCCCTACGATCACGCCATCACCGCGTAGCGTTTCTCCCTCATAAGTCGTCTTTTTGTACTCCGATCCATCGGCTTTGGTGCCGCTGTAGCGCAGCCAGATTTTCTGATTCGCAGCAATCAAAGGCCAGGCAGCCACGCGGGTGAACGCATTGGCCAGGGCGGTCACATCGAGATCATCGTTGGACGCGCCATCGATGGTTGCCTTGGGCAGTTGGGCATGTTCATGCGGGATCGTCAGCACCGTCAGCGGCAAAACCTTCGAAGGTACCGGCGCAGCACCACGCGTCACGGTGTAACTCACCGTCACCGCTTTGCCCAAGTTGAAGGCCACGACCGCGTTTTTCAGCGGGATCGATTGTTGCCCCAGCGTGGTCACGGTTTTTTTCGCGGAGGTGTCCGAGCCGTTCGGTGGCGTGCCGGTCCAGGTGACGATGATGTCATCACCGATGGCCATACCGGTGTAGTCGACGATGGCAGTCAGGCTGTCCTTGGCCGCTAACGGATTGAGGCTGGTGCTGCCATTGGCCTCCTTGATCTTCGGCGCGTCCAGATCCAGCGCCGCGCCAATACGCAACGTCAATTCATGCGAGTTCCCCAGCGTAACTCCCGCTCGCTGAATGCTGTAATCAGCGACCACCGTGCCGTTGAGGTTGGCCGTCACGTATTGCTTGGCCACGGTGATGCGCACAGGTTTGCCGGCGGTGGCGGGGATCAGGTCGATATGGTCGCTGGTGCTGCCGCCGCTGGCCGAGCCGCGCCAGCGCCAGGTCACGCGGTCCTTGTCGCGGGTGCCCAGGTACGGCACCACCAGTGTGGCGCCGATCGGCGGGACCTTGTCCGGATCGAGCACGTCATTGTCTGCGCCCTCGACTTCCGGTCGGTCAAACGTCGGCAAGGGCACGCCGACCTGCATCGGGAACACCAGCGACTCGCGCACGCTCAGTAATGCGGTTTCGCTGTTGGTGACAATGTAAAAGACTTTGACGTTCAGGCCGTTGAAACGCTGGATTTCGGCATTGCTAACGTTGCGCACCACTGGTTGATTTTCCGCAACGTTGCCGACGGTGCGCGGGTCTTCGTAATAGACGGTACTACCACCCGGCGCCTGGGCCTGCCAGATCAAATTGATCAGGTCGCTGCTGTTGCGACCGGGATACCAGGGGATGTTCACCGTCGCCCAAGGTGTCTCCGGCGGCAAGTTCCCTCCCGGAGCTTCGGCCACAGTGGGAGCGCGCAATTGGCTGATTTCACCAATCACCGGGACGCTGGCGTTTTTCGAAGGGCGGTCGGCTGCACCGCTGCGCTGACGGATGTAGCCGACCGAGGCGCTGCCCTTGGCGATGGCCCTGACCGATGCATTGGGAATGGGAAATTTCAGAGGAAACGATACGACCGCGACTGGCAATTCAAGTGGCCCGACGATGATCTGCGAGCCTTGCGCCGGGGTGCCCGTCCAGGTCAGGAACACCTTGTCACCGACCTTGAAATCAGCTGCCGGCGTGTTGACGAGGACCTCCACATCGTCATCGCCGAGCTGATCGAGATTGATGCTGTTGGCCGGCTGGCCTTTGACCAGCACCAATGGAACGTCCAGTCGATTGCCGCCCAGATCCACCAGCACTTTGCGAATGGCCGACCACGGCGCGCGCTCGTCCGGGTAATTGCCGCAGCGATCGACGACCTGATAAGCCACCGCCACTTCCGGGCCATCACCCGCCGTCTCGATCACGGCGCGACTGAACACCACGTCGATCGGATGGCGGACCGGGTCCAGGGCCTGTTCCGGCGTGACAACGTGAGTGACCTGCTGACTGCCCCAGCGAGCGAGGATGCGATCGTAGCGGGTGAGGTTGCGGTAAGGCACGATGCGCATAGTCACGCCTTTGGCCGGCAGGTTTTGGTCAACCTCGTCATGGTCGAGGGAAAACTTCAGATCGGAGTGGCCGTCATCGCCAGCGATGTCATCGTATTCGCCGGGCCGCGTGAGCTTGACCAGCAGGATCAGTTCGGGTTTGGAATCTTCCGACGTCTGGTTCTTGTAGGTGATCCGGTAGAACACTGGCTTGGCCTCGCCGTCGAGCACGTGGGCCTTGGGAATGGTGAACGACAGGTCCTTGTTGAGTTCGATATCGAGATCGAGGGTCTTGCTCCAGATTGCCGAATTGGCATTGCCCCAGAACACTTCGGCCTTGTCGCCAATGTTCATGTTGAACCAGGCGGGAATGATGCCTTGCAGATCGTCTTCCACCGCCCGGATAGGAATGCCACCGCTGTAATGCTCGGCGGGATTCAAGGCGACCAGCGCGGGAAAGTACAGCGGTTTGAGGGCTAGCGGGTGTTGGGACGTGGTCATGGCGGCGGGCTCCGGTCGATGGTGGGGGCGACGGAGTGATTGAACGTGGGATCGGGGAATTGCGCACCTGTCAGATCTGACAGGTGCGGGCGTGTTTTCGACGAACGGTCACTGAGGAAAAGCGAAGGTTAAAAGATCGCAGCCTTCGGCAGCTCTAGATGTCATGTGTGGTGTGCCACGGCTAGTCCGACACCTGCAGATTCCGCGAACTCACATTGCGGTCAGCAGAAACTCACGCTCAAACCCCTCTGTTTCAATCAATGGCAAAAGTTGGAAGGCTTCTTGCAGTACCCGCCGTGAGCCCGCTCTGGGCGTCAAAAGTTTGCTTTAAAGGAACGGGGAAAACCGGTGGATCGCTCTCAGTTATTCAACACTGCTCGCTCGAATGTTGCCGACCTCAGTCGAGGCAATCTGGGCGTGCCGTTGTTGCTGCTGGTCATGCTGGCGATGATGATGCTGCCGGTGCCGCCGTTCCTGCTCGACGTGTTCTTTACCTTCAACATTGCCTTGTCGATTGTCGTCCTGCTGGTCTGCGTGTACGCGCTGCGGCCGCTGGATTTCGCGGTGTTCCCGACCATTCTGCTGGTCGCGACGTTACTGCGGCTGGCATTGAACGTGGCGTCGACGCGGGTGGTGATGCTTCACGGTCAGGACGGCCACGCCGCCGCCGGTAAGGTGATCCAGGCCTTCGGTGAAGTAGTGATCGGCGGTAACTACGTGGTCGGTATCGTGGTCTTCGCGATCCTGATGATCATTAACTTCGTCGTGGTGACCAAGGGTGCCGGGCGGATTTCCGAGGTGAGCGCGCGCTTCACCCTCGATGCGATGCCCGGCAAACAAATGGCGATCGACGCCGACCTCAACGCCGGTCTGATCGACCAGAACCAGGCCAAGGCGCGTCGTCAGGAAGTTGCCCAAGAGGCCGAGTTCTACGGTTCGATGGACGGTGCCAGCAAATTCGTTCGCGGTGACGCCATCGCCGGCCTGCTGATTCTGTTCATCAACCTTATCGGCGGCATGGCCGTCGGTATCTTCCAGCACAACATGAGCTTCGGCGACGCCGGCCGGGTTTACGCCTTGCTGACCATCGGTGACGGTTTGGTGGCGCAATTGCCATCACTGTTGTTATCGACAGCGGCGGCAATCATGGTGACCCGTGCTTCCGGCTCGGAAGACATGGGCAAGCAGATCAATCGCCAGATGTTCGCCTCGCCGAAAGCGCTGGCGGTGGCCGCAGGTTTGATGGCGGTCATGGGTCTGGTGCCGGGCATGCCGCACTTCTCGTTCCTGAGCATGGCGGCGCTGGCTGCTGGCGGCGCTTACCTGTTCTGGAAAAAGCAGAACGTTGCCAAGGTCGAAGCACTGCAAGAGGTCAAGCGCCAGCAGGAACTGCTGCCGTCGCCGGCCCGCGCCATGGAAACCAAGGAGCTTGGCTGGGATGACGTGACCCCGATCGACATGATCGGCCTGGAAGTCGGTTATCGTCTGATACCATTGGTAGACCGCAATCAGGGCGGGCAACTGCTGGCACGGATCAAGGGCGTGCGCAAGAAGCTCTCGCAGGATCTGGGCTTCCTGATGCCGACCGTGCACATCCGCGACAACCTCGATCTGGCGCCGAGCGCCTATCGCCTGACCCTGATGGGCGTGATTCTCGCCGAAGCGGAGATCTACCCGGATCGTGAACTGGCGATCAACCCGGGCCAGGTCTACGGCACGCTCAACGGTATCAACGCCAAAGATCCGGCTTTCGGCCTGGAGGCGGTGTGGATCGAAATCAGCCAGCGTGCCCAGGCACAATCCCTCGGTTACACGGTGGTGGATGCCAGTACCGTGGTCGCGACCCACTTGAACCAGATTTTGTACAAGCACTCCAGCGAGCTGATTGGCCACGAAGAAGTCCAGCAACTCATGCAATTGCTGGCCAAAAGCTCGCCGAAACTGGCCGAAGAGCTGGTGCCGGGCGTGGTCACGTTGTCGCAGTTGCTCAAAGTGCTGCAAGCGATGCTGGCCGAACACGTGCCGGTACGCGATATCCGCAGCATCGCCGAAGCCATCGCCAACAACGCCGCGAAGAGTCAAGATACCGCCGCGCTGGTGGCTGCCGTGCGGGTCGGCGTATCTCGCGCCATCGTCCAAAGCATTGTAGGCACTGACTCCGAGCTACCTGTGATCACCTTGGAGCCAAGGTTGGAACAAATATTGCTCAATAGTCTGCAGAAGGCAGGACAAGGCTCGGAAGAGGGCGTTCTGCTGGAGCCAAGCATGGCCGAGAAGCTGCAACGGTCGCTCATCGAAGCGGCGCAGCGTCAGGAAATGCAAGGTCAGCCGGTGATCCTGTTGGTAGCAGGCCCGATCCGCGCGATGCTTTCGCGTTTCGGCCGCCTCGCGGTCCCAGGGCTACACGTGCTGGCCTACCAGGAAATACCGGACAACAAGCAAGTGACCATCGTTGCGACAGTAGGGCCCAACGGCTGAGGTAGTGGTTTATGCAAGTTAAGCGTTTCTTTGCCGCCGATATGCGTCAGGCCATGAAGCTGGTTCGTGATGAGCTGGGCGCTGATGCCGCCATCATTGGCAATCGCCGCATTGCCGGCGGTGTCGAGTTGACGGCGGCACTGGATTACAAATTGTCGGCGCTGGCGCCACGGGTTCCGAACATGGAACTAGAAGACGAGCTGCGCAAGACCCAGTCGCGCATCGTTACCGCCCAGGCCGAACTGAGCCTGCGTGGCGAAGCCGACGGCAATAGCAATCGCCAGATTTTCGCCGGGCTGCCGTTGACCGCTGGCCTGCCGCTGACTGCCGCTGAGCCGCTGAGCGAGCCGACTTACGCCGCCCCGGCGCGTCCGGCCCCGGCGCCTGCGCAGTCCTCCGGCGGCGTGGATCCGCGTGCGCTGGATTCGATGCGTTTTGAATTGAACAGCCTGCGCGAGCTGATGGAAGTCCAGCTCGGCACGCTCGCCTGGAATCAGCTGCAAGGCAGCCGTCCGGCGCAAGCCAACCTGTATCGCCGTCTGCAGCGGATCGGCCTGTCCGGCCCGCTGTCGCGCGACCTGTTGGCGATGATCACCGATATCGAAGAACCTCGTCAGGCCTGGCGCATGTTGCTCGCGCACCTGGCGCGGATGATTGCCGTACCGGAAGTCGAGCCGCTGGAAGAGGGCGGTGTGATTGCCATGGTCGGCCCCGCCGGCATGGGCAAGACCACCACGCTGGCCAAACTGGCGGCCCGTTATGTGCTCAAGTACGGCGCGCAGAATGTGGCGCTGGTGAGCATGGACAGTTTCCGTATCGGCGCTCAGGAACAACTGAAGACCCTCGGTCGCATCCTCAATGTGCCGGTGACCCACGTCGATCCGGGCCAGTCGCTGGTGCAGGCGCTGGATCCACTGCTGCGCAAACGCGTGGTGCTGATCGATACCGCCGGCCTGCAAGCCAGCGACCCAGCCCTGCGCATGCAGCTCGAAAGCCTGGCCGGGCGTGGCATCCGTGCAAAAAATTATCTCGTGCTGGCAACCACCAGCCAGAAACAGGTTCTAACCGCCGCTTATCACAGTTACAAGCGTTGCGGGCTCGCCGGCTGCATCCTGACTAAACTGGATGAAACGGCCAGCCTTGGCGAAGTGTTGAGCCTGGCGATCAGTCATGAATTGCCGGTCGCGTACCTGACCGATGGCCCACGGATTCCGGATGATCTGCATCTGCCGCGCCGTCATCAACTGGTCAGCCGCGCCGTCAGCGTGCAAATGCAGGAAGAACCCAGCGAAGAAGCCATGGCCGACATGTTCGCTGATATCTATCACAGCCCGACCAAGCAGGTTGGCTGAGGTAATCATGAACAGTTTTTGTACCTACATCGATGGTCTGCCATGCATTGTTCCGGTTGTGAACGCGCAGCCAGTAATGTGGCCTCCGTCTATGCAAGACAAGGTAAAGAAATAACATGGGCAGCATGCATCCCGTACAGGTGATCGCGGTGACCGGCGGCAAAGGTGGCGTCGGCAAGACTAACGTGTCAGTGAACTTGTCTCTGGCGCTGGCAGAGCTTGGCCGTCGGGTCATGCTGCTGGACGCCGATCTGGGGCTGGCGAACGTCGACGTTCTGCTGGGCCTGACGCCCAAACGTACCCTGGCCGACGTGATCGAAGGCCGCTGCGAATTGCGCGACGTGCTGTTGCAGGGTCCCGGCGGGATCCGCATCGTGCCGGCCGCGTCCGGCACCCAAAGCATGGTTCACCTGAGCCCGGCGCAACATGCCGGTCTGATTCAGGCCTTCAGTGACATCGGCGACAATCTCGATGTACTGGTGATCGACACCGCTGCGGGTATTGGTGACTCGGTAGTCAGTTTTGTTCGCGCAGCCCAGGAAGTGTTGCTGGTGGTTTGCGACGAGCCGACCTCGATCACTGATGCCTACGCACTGATCAAACTGCTCAACCGCGATTACGGCATGAACCGCTTCCGCGTCCTCGCCAACATGGCGCAGAGCCCGCAAGAAGGCCGCAACCTGTTCGCCAAGTTGACCAAGGTCACGGATCGCTTCCTTGATGTGGCCCTACAATACGTCGGCGCCGTGCCCTACGACGAAAGCGTGCGCAAGGCAGTGCAGAAGCAGCGAGCGGTCTATGAAGCTTTCCCGCGTTCCAAGTGCGCGCTGGCGTTCAAGGCGATCGCGCAGAAGGTCGATACCTGGCCACTGCCTGCCAACCCGCGCGGCCACCTTGAGTTTTTCGTCGAGCGCCTCGTGCAGCAAACGGCAGGGCCTGTGTTATGACCGCCAGCGGTATGAACTACTACAAGAAGTCGGCACGTGACGCGCAGTACGAGTTGATCGAGCGTTACGCGCCACTGGTCAAACGCATCGCCTACCACCTGCTGGCGCGATTGCCGGCGAGTGTGCAGGTCGAGGATCTGATTCAGGCCGGGATGATCGGCCTGCTCGAAGTCTCGACCAAATACGACGCCAGTAAAGGCGCCAGTTTCGAAACGTACGCGGGCATTCGAATCCGCGGCGCGATGCTCGACGAAGTGCGCAAAGGGGACTGGGCGCCACGCTCGGTTCACCGCAACACCCGTATGGTCAGCGACGCAATTCGGGCAATTGAAGCTAAAACCGGCCGTGATGCTAAAGATCACGAGGTTGCGGCCGAACTCCAATTGAGTCTCGACGATTACTACGGGATTTTGAATGACACCCTGGGCAGTCGCTTGTTCAGTTTCGACGACCTCTTGCAGGACGGCGAACACGAAGGGCTGCACGAGGATGGCGCCAGTGCTCATCTTGAGCCGTCACGCGATCTGGAAGATGAACGCTTCCAGGCGGCGCTGGCGGACGCGATTGCCAATTTGCCGGAGCGTGAGCGACTGGTGTTGGCGCTGTACTACGACGAAGAGCTGAACCTCAAGGAGATCGGTGAAGTCCTTGGCGTCAGTGAATCGCGGGTCAGCCAGTTACACAGCCAGTGCGCGGCCCGTTTGCGGGGGCGTTTGGGGGAGTGGCGAGCGCGCTGAAGGCAGTGTGGGGACACTGCGAACGAGGCTGGTGCGGTGATGAACGGCACCGGTCTTGCTCTGTTGTGCTCCAGACAGTCTTCGAGTGCTGCGCCGATTGATTGAAGTGGCGCGCCCAGGTGCTGGGCGCGTTTAAGACTGCTTGGAGGTCGAATTGAACAAAGACATGAAAATCCTCATCGTTGATGACTTCTCAACGATGCGGCGGATCATCAAGAACCTGCTGCGCGATCTTGGGTTCACCAACACCGTCGAGGCCGACGATGGCACTACCGCCATTCCGGTGCTCAACAGCGGCAGCATCGACTTTCTGGTAACAGACTGGAACATGCCGGGCATGACCGGTATCGACCTGCTGCGCCACGTGCGTGCCGATGAAAAACTCAAGCATCTGCCCGTGCTGATGGTGACCGCTGAAGCCAAGCGCGAGCAAATCATCGAGGCCGCTCAGGCCGGTGTGAACGGCTACGTGGTCAAACCTTTCACGGCTCAGGCGTTGAAAGACAAAATCGAGAAGATTTTCGAACGCATCGGCTGATGACGCGCGGGGGAGCTATGGAGCATAACGAATCTTCACAGGGCGATTTCGAGTCGACCCTGAAAAAACACGCGGTCGAACTGGTCGAGAGCCTTGAAAAAGGCAGGTTCGGCGACGCTGTGCAACTGATCCATGAGCTCAATCAGACCCGTGACCGTGGCCTGTATCAGGAAGTCGGCAAGCTCACACGTGAACTGCACAGTGCGATCGTCAACTTCCAGATCGATCCGCACATGCCGCAGGCCGAGGAAGTGTCGCAAATCACCGACGCCACCGAACGCCTGGGCTATGTGGTCAAGCTGACAGAAGCCGCGGCCAACCGCACCATGGATCTGGTGGAAAGCGCCACGCCGGTGGTCAATGGCCTGGCTGAAGAAGCCCAGGCCTTGAGTACCGACTGGGGGCGTTTCATGCGTCGTGAAGTCGGGGCTGAAGAGTTCCGCGAACTGGCGCGCCGGGTCGACGGTTTTCTGTCACGCAGCAGCACGGACAACCGTGCGGTGTCGAGCAATCTGAACGACATCCTGCTGGCTCAGGATTACCAGGACCTTACCGGTCAAGTGATCAAGCGTGTGACCCAACTGGTCACCGAAGTCGAAAGCAATTTGCTCAAACTCGTGCTCATGGCCAGTCAGGTCGACCGCTTTGCGGGCATCGAACATGACCGTGCAGCGATGCTTGCAGAAAAAGATCCACAAAAACATCTCTCGCAGGGTGAAGGTCCGCAGATTCATGCCGATAAACGAGAAGACGTTGTGTCCGGTCAGGACGATGTGGACGATTTGTTATCCAGCCTCGGATTCTAGAGTTTTGGAATTTTAGGTTTTTTGGGTTTTTAGACCTGTAGGAGCACCCCATTAATGAGCTTCGGCGCCGATGAAGAGATCCTTCAGGATTTCCTGGTTGAGGCCGGCGAGATTCTTGAGCAACTGTCCGAGCAACTGGTCGAGCTGGAAAGCCGTCCGGATGACGCAGATTTGCTCAACGCAATTTTTCGCGGTTTCCACACTGTAAAAGGGGGCGCCGGCTTCCTTCAGCTCAACGAGCTGGTGGAGTGCTGTCACATCGCCGAAAACGTGTTCGACATCCTGCGTAAGGGTGAGCGTCGCGTTGATGCAGAACTGATGGACGTTGTCCTCGAAGCACTGGACGCGGTGAACAGCATGTTCAGCGAAGTCCGCGAGCGTGCACCGATCACTGCTGCGACTCCGGAACTGCTGGCTGCACTGGCGCGTCTGGCCGAGCCGCAATCGGCGGATCAAGCCCCGGCTTCGCCAGTGGCCGAGATGATCGAAGAACTGGTCGTCGAAGGCGATTCGGGCGACATCACCGATAACGAATTTGAACAGCTGCTGGACTCGCTGAACGCCGTCAAGGCCGAAGCCGAAGCCCCGGTGGCGGCTGCGCCTGCGCAAACTGCCGAAGAGGCAGCCAGCGATGAAATCACTGACGCCGAGTTCGAATCACTGCTCGATCAGTTGCACGGTAAAGGTCAATTTGCAGCTGACGCAGTCGCGCCGGCGGCAGCCAAACCTGCAGCGCCGGCAGCAGGCGACAGCTCGGACATCACCGACGACGAATTCGAAGCACTGCTCGATCAGTTGCACGGCAAAGGCAACTTCGCCGTCGAAGCGCTGGAGTCGGCGATTGCCTCGGCACCTGTGCCTGCCGCACCGGCGGCCGCCGCTGCCGGTAGCGATCTGATCAGCGATCACGAATTCGAATCGCTGCTCGACGAATTGCACGGTAAAGGCAAGTTCACTGAAGTCGGCGCCGCTGCTGCCGGCTCCGCTTCGACAGTCGCCACGCCGCCTGCGAAAGCACCGGCCGCTGCTGCTGCGCCGAAGCCTGCCGCCAAGCCTGAAGCGAAAGCCGAAGCGCCAAAACCGGCTGCCGCTGCTGCACCGGCTCCGGCCCGTGCTGCCGCTGCACCGCCACCGGAAAAACCGGCGAGCGAAGCCGAGACCACCGTGCGGGTCGACACCGCACGTCTCGACGAAATCATGAACATGGTCGGCGAGCTGGTGCTGGTGCGTAACCGCCTGGTGCGCCTGGGCCTGAACAGCGGCGATGAAGCCATGCAAAAGGCCGTGTCGAACCTCGACGTGGTCACGGCTGACTTGCAGACCGCGGTGATGAAGACCCGGATGCAGCCGATCAAGAAGGTCTTCGGGCGCTTCCCGCGTCTGGTTCGCGACCTCGCGCGTCAGCTGAAGAAAGAGATCAACCTGGAACTGGTGGGTGAAGAAACCGACCTCGACAAAAACCTTGTCGAGGCCCTGGCCGACCCGCTGGTCCACTTGGTGCGCAACGCCGTCGACCACGGTATCGAGTCGCCGGAAGAACGCGAAGCGTCGGGCAAGGCCCGTGGTGGTCGCGTGGTGCTGGCAGCCGAACAGGAAGGCGACCACATCCTGCTGTCGATCTCCGATGACGGCAAAGGCATGGACCCGAACGTCCTGCGTTCGATCGCGGTAAAACGCGGTGTGATGGACAAGGACGCGGCCGATCGTCTGAGCGATACCGAGTGCTACAACCTGATTTTCGCCCCGGGTTTCTCGACCAAGACCGAGATCTCCGACGTGTCCGGCCGTGGTGTCGGCATGGACGTGGTGAAGACCAAGATTTCCCAGCTCAACGGTTCGATCAACATCTACTCGACCAAGGGCCAGGGCTCGAAAATCGTCATCAAGGTGCCGCTGACGCTCGCGATCATGCCGACCCTGATGGTCATGCTCGGCAACCAGGCGTTTGCGTTCCCGTTGGTCAACGTCAACGAAATCTTCCACCTCGACCTGTCGACCACCAACGTCGTGGACGGCCAGGAAGTGGTGATCGTGCGGGACAAGGCCTTGCCTTTGTTCTACCTCAAGCGCTGGCTGGTCAGCTCCGCCGCTCATGAAGAACAGCGCGAAGGCCATGTGGTGATCCTGTCGGTGGGCACTCAGCGGATCGGCTTCGTCGTCGATCAACTGGTTGGCCAGGAAGAAGTGGTCATCAAGCCATTGGGCAAAATGCTGCAAGGGACTCCGGGCATGTCCGGCGCCACCATCACCGGTGACGGCCGCATTGCATTGATTCTCGATGTTCCAAGCATGCTCAAGCGTTACGCCGCACGGCGTATTTGAATCCGGGGCGGCGGGGCGACAACGTCCCGCTGCGCCTAATGGAGTGTTTATGGCAGTCAAAGTCCTGGTGGTGGACGATTCGGGTTTTTTCCGCCGCCGCGTCTCGGAAATTCTTTCAGCGGATCCGAGCATCCAGGTGGTCGGTACGGCCACCAACGGTAAAGAGGCGATTGATCAGGCCCTGGCCCTCAAGCCAGACGTGATCACCATGGACTACGAGATGCCGATGATGGACGGCATCACGGCCGTGCGGCACATCATGCAGCGCTGCCCGACCCCGGTGTTGATGTTCTCCTCGCTGACCCATGAAGGCGCTCGGGTAACCCTCGATGCGCTGGATGCCGGTGCGGTGGATTTCCTGCCGAAGAATTTTGAAGACATCTCGCGTAATCCGGAGAAGGTCAAGCAACTGCTGTGCGAGAAGGTCCATAGCATCTCGCGCAGCAACCGTCGTTTCAGTGCCTACAGCGCGCCGGCTCCGGTAGCTGCGCCTGCACCGACGCCTGCTCCGGCAGCATCGAGCTTCAGCAGCCACAGCACCAGCGCCCCGGTACGTCCGGCACCTGCGCCAGCGCCAACGCGCGCGCCGGCTGCCAGCGCTTCGTCGCCGGCACCGAAACGCAAAGCCTACAAACTGGTTGCCATCGGTACCTCGACGGGCGGTCCGGTTGCCCTGCAACGCGTGTTGACGCAATTGCCGGCCAACTTCCCGGCGCCGATCGTGCTGATCCAGCACATGCCGGCAGCGTTCACCAAGGCCTTCGCTGAACGTCTGGACAAGCTCTGCCGCATCAGTGTCAAGGAAGCCGAGGATGGCGACATCCTGCGTCCGGGCCTGGCGTTGCTGGCCCCGGGTGGCAAGCAAATGATGATCGACGGCCGTGGCGCGGTGAAAATCCTCCCGGGCGACGAGCGTCTGAACTACAAGCCGTGCGTGGACATCACGTTCGGTTCGGCGGCGAAATCCTACGGTGACAAAGTTCTGGCGGTCGTGTTGACCGGCATGGGCGCCGACGGTCGTGAAGGCGCACGCCTGCTCAAGCAGGGCGGCAGTTCTGTGTGGGCACAGGACGAAGCCAGCTGCGTGATCTACGGCATGCCGATGGCCATTGTCAAAGCCGATCTTGCGGATGCGGTGTACGGTCTGGACGACATCGGCAAGCACATCGTCGAGGCGTGTATCTGATGGATGTTCTAAGCCTTATCGGGATCATCATGGCGTTTGTTGCCATCATCGGCGGCAACTACCTTGAAGGTGGTCACCTCGGTGCGCTGGCCAACGGCCCGGCGGCACTGATTGTACTGGGCGGCACCATCGGTGCCGCGCTGCTGCAATCGCCGATGAGCGCGTTCAAACGCGCGATGCAGATCCTCGCCTGGATCTTCTTTCCGCCGCGAGTGGACCTGGCCGGCGGCATCGACCGCGTGGTCAACTGGAGCCTCACCGCACGCAAGGAAGGTTTGCTCGGTCTGGAAGGCGTTGCCGATGCCGAACCCGACAGCTACTCGCGCAAGGGCCTGCAACTGCTGGTCGACGGCGCCGAGCCGGAAGCGATCCGCAGCATCCTTGAAGTGGATTTCTACACCCAGGAAGCCCGCGACATCGAAGCGGCGAAAGTCTTTGAAAGCATGGGCGGCTATGCGCCGACCATCGGCATCATCGGTGCGGTGATGGGCCTGATTCATGTGATGGGCAACCTCGCCGACCCGACGCAATTGGGCAGCGGCATCGCCGTGGCGTTCGTCGCGACCATCTACGGCGTGGCCAGTGCCAACCTGATCCTGTTGCCGGTCGCGGCCAAACTGAAGTCAATCGCGTTGCGACAGTCGCGTTATCGCGAAATGTTGTTGGAAGGTATCTTGTCGATCGCCGAAGGTGAAAACCCGCGCTCTATCGAGTTGAAGCTTCAGGGCTTCATGGATTGATGGGGGTAATGGACTATGGCTCGTCGCAGGCATCAGGAAGAACACGTTAATCACGAGCGCTGGCTCGTGTCGTACGCCGACTTCATCACGCTGCTGTTCGCTTTCTTCGTGGTCATGTACTCGATCTCGTCGATCAACGAAGGCAAGTACAAGGTTATTTCCGAGGCGCTGATCGGCGTCTTTACCGACTCCGACCGCTCGCTCAAACCGATCCCGATTGGCGAAGAGCGACCGAAGACCGTGACCCCGGCCAAGCCGCTGGTCAAGGATGCCGAGCAGGTTGATGCCGGTATCGCCGGGGCCAGTGATCCGCTGAAGAGCATTGCCGATGACATCAGCGCAGCGTTCGGCGATCTGATCAGCTCTAACCAGATGACCGTGCGCGGCAACGAGTTGTGGGTCGAGATCGAGCTCAACTCCAGCCTGTTGTTCGGCAGCGGCGACGCCATGCCGAGCGACATCGCGTTCAACATCATCGACAAGGTCGCGGCGATCCTCAAACCGTTCGACAACCCGATCCACGTTGAAGGTTTTACCGACGATCAACCGATCCGCACCGCGCAGTACCCGACCAACTGGGAGCTGTCCTCGGCGCGTTCGGCGAGCATCGTGCGCATGCTGGCGATGCAGGGTGTGAACCCTGGCCGTCTGGCCTCGGTGGGCTACGGCGAGTTCCAGCCAGTGGCCAACAACGCCACGGCCGAAGGCCGGGCGAAAAACCGTCGGGTGGTGCTGGTGGTATCGCGCAACCTCGATGTGCGCCGCAGCCTCACGGGCACCGGAACCGCCAACGCGCAACCGGATGCCGCACTCAAGCGTGCTGGCACACAAACTGCACCGACCCCGGTCAAGACGCCGGGACGCGAGAGTGCCGTCAATTCTCCGTCACCCGCATTAACACGCTGAGCCATGTCTCGGTCGAGCATATCGGCCGGGAGGAACGAACTGAATGAGAGTCTGGGCAGTCGCCAATCAAAAGGGTGGTGTTGGTAAAACCACTTCTTCCATCGCTTTAGCCGGTTTGCTGGCGGAGGCGGGCAAGCGCGTGGTTGTGGTCGATCTCGACCCGCACGGCTCGATGACCAGCTATTTCGGCTACGACCCCGACAGCCTGGAACACAGCAACTACGACCTGTTTCTGCACAAGGGCACTGTGCCGCAAGGCTTGCCCGGGCAGTTGCTGTTGTCGACCAGCGACGAACGCATTTCCCTGCTGCCGTCGAGCACCGCTCTGGCCACCCTTGAGCGCCAGTCGCCGGGGCAGAGTGGCTTGGGTCTGGTGATCGCCAAGAGTCTGGCGCAGTTGTGGCAGGACTTCGATTACGCCGTCATCGACAGCCCGCCGTTGCTCGGCGTGCTGATGGTCAACGCCCTCGCGGCCAGCCAGCAACTGGTGATCCCGGTGCAGACCGAACACCTGGCCGTCAAAGGCCTGGAGCGGATGGTCAACACCTTGGCGATGATCAACCGCTCGCGCAAACAGGCGCTGCCGTTCAGCATCGTGCCGACCCTGTTCGATCGTCGTACTCAGGCATCGATGCATACCTTGCGCGTGCTGCGTGACAAATTCCCCGACGAGATCTGGCAGGGTTACATCCCGGTCGATACGCGTCTGCGCGACGCCAGCCGTGCCGGTGTCACGCCCTCGCAATTCGACGGCAAGAGCCGTGGCGTGCTGGCTTATCGCGCGCTGCTCAAGCATCTGTTGGCGCAACAACTTGTTCCGCAGGTGGCTTGAGCATGAATCGGCCGCTTAAGTTGACGTCGAAGCCGCAGTTGGCCTTGCAGTCTTATCTGGATGGCTTGTTGCAGGAGATTCCTGACGAGTTGCCAGCGGCATTCGTAGCGGAACCTGAAGAGGTGGAAAGTGCGGCGGCGCTGGATGAATTCCAGGCCGCGGTGCTGGAAGAGCAGGCGCGTGATGCGCAGCAGGCTGTGAAGCCGGTTGCTGCACCCGCCGTTGCTCCAGCGGCCAAGGCGCCGGTGATGTTGATCGAAGAGGCAGCGCCGGTTCGCGCCCCCGTTTCGACATTGGCGCCACTGCTGCAAACCCAGCTTCTGAAAACCACGCCGGAACCGGTCGTGGCCGAGCCTGCGCCAGTGCTGCCCGAACCCGTCGAACAGACGCTGGTGCCGCCGCTGGTGGAAGTGCATTTGCCGCCGAGCAATACGCCACCGCCCGTGGAAACCGACGGCCGTCCAGTCTGGGCCTCCGAAGCGTTCGAATGCCTGCTGTTCGACGTGGCCGGGCTGACGTTGGCGGTGCCGCTGGTGTGCCTCGGCTCGATCTATTCGCTGGCCGGTCATGAACTGACGCCGCTGTTCGGCCAGCCGGAATGGTTCCTCGGCATCTTGCCGAGCCAGGCCGGCAACCTGAAAGTTCTGGATACCGCGCGCTGGGTCATGCCGGATCGCTATCGCGATGACTTCCGTCAGGGCTTGCAGTACGTGATTTCGGTACAAGGTTACGAGTGGGGCCTGGCGGTGCATCAGGTCAGTCGTTCGTTGCGTCTTGATCCGAATGAAATCAAATGGAGAAGTCATCGAGGTCAGCGGCCATGGCTCGCCGGCACGGTGATTGAACACATGTGCGCCTTGCTCGATGTCGCCGCACTGGCCGAGTTGATCGCCAGCGGCGGGGCAAAACACATGTCCGGCAGTAAGCCGAACCACAAACCGACATAACAGACAGTACCGGCATCGATATGCCGGAAACGAAACATAAACCGCCAGGCGCGGTACTTCGAGGGGCTAGGGTATGAACGACAAGGCGACGGCGGCAAAGGGTTCCGAAGATCCGATCCTGCAATGGGTGACCTTCAAACTGGACAACGAAACCTACGGCATCAACGTGATGCGCGTTCAGGAAGTCCTGCGCTACACCGAGATCGCGCCGGTACCGGGTGCGCCAAGCTACGTGCTGGGCATCATCAACCTGCGCGGTAACGTTGTCACCGTGATCGACACCCGTCAGCGCTTCGGCCTGAGCACCGGCGAGATCAGCGACAACACCCGTATCGTCATCATCGAAGCCGACAAGCAAGTGGTCGGGATCATGGTCGACAGCGTGGCTGAAGTGGTTTACCTGCGTCAGTCGGAAATCGAGACCGCACCGAACGTCGGTAACGAAGAGTCGGCCAAGTTCATCCAAGGCGTGTGCAACAAGAACAACGAGTTGCTGATCCTGGTCGAGCTGGACAAGATGATGAGCGAAGAAGAATGGTCGGAACTGGAGAGCATCTGATTTGATTCTCGAGGTTGCGGTTATTGTCCTGTTCCTTTTCTGGGCAGGGACGCTGGCGATGTTTGTGTCGTACATCAAGGCGCAAAAAGTGATTGCCGCGCAACAGGCTCATGGCGATGCGCTGCGTGATCAGCGCATCAAGGACCTGGCCAAACGCGTTGACGACTACCAGAACGGCAACGTGCGCATGGGCGAAGCCCTGCACGAGTTGCGCGCGGTCGTCGGGCCGTTGCCTGACAAGATTGTTGCGCTGGAGCAGCGCGATCCATCGAGCCTGTCGTTCGCCCAAGCGGCGAAACTGGTGGGGATGGGCGCGAGCGTTGATGAACTGACTCAGTCCTGCGGTTTGACCCAGGCTGAGGCGGAGTTGATGCGCAAACTTCACAAGAACTGATTGTCGTACCGGGATCGTTCCCACGCTCTGCGTGGGAATGCATCTTGGGACGCTCCGCGTTCCGCTTGTGAAATGTGACGCAGAGCGTCACGGGCGGCATTCCCACGCAGAGCGTGGGAACGATCAGTAATCATCCCCACGTTCGGTGATGTCCTTCTCGACCATCGGCGCATCCGGATCCTGTCCCTCGGGGAATTTCCCCTTCAGATTCCACGCAAACGCGATGATCTCGGCGATGGTGCGATACAGCTCTTCGGGAATGCTGTCGCCCAGTTCCATGCGCGCCAACAGGCGCACCAGTTCGGCGTTCTCGTAGATCGGCACTTCACACTCGCGGGCGATCCGCAGGATTTCTTCGGCCAGTTCCTCGTCACCCTTGGCGGTGAGGGTCGGGGCGTGGTTGCCGTCGTATTTGAGGGCGATGGCCTGGCGTGGGGCGGTGGTGTCATTCATGCGGTTTCGTCAACCCAGCGGTGATCGAGGCGGGTTTGGTTGCCTTGCGGCGGGGTGCCGTGGTGGCAGTCCAGATCGCCGACGTTCAGCCCGCGATCGAGCAGGCGCTGGCGCAGAGCGAACAGGTTGTTTTCGATCAGGTCGGCGGTGTACGGCCGTTCGGCCCAGAGCTGACTCGACAGGCTGCCGGCAACCAGTTGCGCCTGAATCTGCATCGGCCCCAGCGGTTCCATGTCGAACGCCAGATCGACGCGCCACAATTGTTGTTTGGGCTCGCGTTCGTCGCGACGCTCATTCGGTTGCGGCTCTTTCTCCGGCGCTTCTTCGCGCTGGAACTTGACCTGCAACGGCACGATGTCCTGCAGGTTACGCATGGGAATTTCCAGTTGCCAGGTGCTGAGCAGGCGCCCGTCATCGGTGACGCCGGTCTGTTCCAGGCTCGATAACTGATGGCTTTGCAGCCGGGAAACAGCGGCGGCGGCGAGGCGCAGCAAATGTTCCAGATCACCTTCGCCGTCCTGGCTTTGCAGCAGTCGGTCGGGCAGCGGGAAACTGTTTGGCAGCGGTTTGGCACTGACTTGACCGAGCATGCCGAGGGCATTGCGGACGAAACTCGGCATGGCCTGCGCCAAGGTATTGGCGGCAATGATCGCATTCAGATTGGTGTTGCCGGGCAGGCCGGGTGTGAGTTGCGCGATCAACTTGAGCAGACCGGCTTTCATGTCCGGGGCTAGCGTCGGATTCTGGCCGGTCAGCAGTTTGGCTTCGAGGAACATGCCGCTGTTGGCCAGCGCCATCGCCAGGCCTTTGGGCGTGCTCAGTTGCTGCACGTCAGGCAGGCCGGCCAGCAGTTTGTCCACCGCTGCGCGCAAATCTGCCGACGTTTGATCGGTATCGGCCGGCAGGTTTTGCAGCGCGTTGAGTAAACCGCTGAGCGATGCCTGGCGACTCTGCTGGCCGACCAGTTGCTGGCTCACCGCCAGTTGCTCCTGACGGCTGCTCAGCGGCAGGAATTTCAGGGTTTGCGAATCTTCCACCAGCGCCGAGAGCAGGGTGCCGATACGCAGCGGTTGCGGGCTGTCGATGCTCAGGGTGCTGCCGCTCAACGCGGTATTGAGCAGGCTGACCATCGAGCGGAACACCGTCGCTTGACCCGGTGGCTGCGCAACGACCTGCGAGGTCAGCACCTTGCCTTGCAACAAAGTACCGACCGGCAGTTGCGCGGTGTCGATGCGGGTGAGGGTGGCGACGCTGCTGGCAATCGCCTGTTGCACAGTGATCGCCAGATTGCCTGCCGACGGCTGGGTGATCGCCAGGCTGGTGCCTTGCGGCAATGGCAGATTGCTGGTCGCTTGCACGGTGGTCTGCCGCCCGCTGTCCAGCGTCACCTTCAGCAATAATTGAAACGTCTGATCCGCCTGCTTGAGCGACAACACCTCGGCCTTGGCACTCTGCCCGGCGCCGATCAAGCCTTCAACCGGCGTCAGCAGCTTGAGCAGCTCACCCACCTGCGGGCGAGCGGTCGCCGGGGTGGTGGGCGGGAGCGGGAGGATGTTCATTTCGCCTGTCATACGCGGACACAACCTGAGGAAATTGCACTCTTGAGAGTAAGGCACGACATGTATAATGCCGCCCGTCTTGCGCTTCGTTCAAAAAACATAACAATTGTTTGACGCAGCTCTCTAGAACGAGCCGCCAATGCATCTATGCTGCATCTCTTTAACGGCCGCACCCGAGCCGACTTGAACCGTATAAGGCCCGTGATCCCTTGACCAGTCCTGTCCTGCAAACCGTTGCCCTCGCGTGTGAACGTGACTTGAGGCTGCTTTTCGAAAATCTCGAATTGAGACTGGCCAGTGGCGATATGGTGCAAATCAGCGGTCCAAATGGCAGCGGTAAAACCAGTCTGTTGCGTCTGTTGGCCGGGCTGATGCAACCGACCGACGGTGAAGTCCTGCTCAACGGCCAGCCGCTGACCGAGCAGCGTAGCGAACTGGCGCGCAATCTGTTGTGGATCGGCCATGCCGCCGGGATCAAGGACCTGCTGACCCCGGAAGAAAACCTCTCCTGGCTGTGCGCCCTGCATCATCCCGCCGAACGCGATGCCATCTGGCAAGCGCTGGCAGCCGTAGGATTGCGCGGTTTCGAAGATGTTCCCTGCCACACGTTGTCCGCCGGTCAGCAGCGCCGTGTGGCACTGGCGCGTTTATATCTCGACAGCCCGCCGCTGTGGATTCTCGACGAGCCGTTCACCGCCCTCGACAAGCAAGGGGTGGCGCAACTTGAAGAACATCTGGCTGGTCATTGCGAGCGCGGCGGCCTGGTGGTGTTGACCACGCACCACACCCTGAGCCGGATGCCGGCCGGTTATCGCGACATCGATCTGGGGAATTGGGCGGTATGAGTGTGTTCGGCCTGCTGGTTGCCCGTGAATCCCGACTGCTGTTTCGCCGCCCGGCGGAACTGGCCAATCCGCTGATTTTCTTTGCCATCGTCATCGCTTTGTTCCCGCTGGCCGTCGGCCCGGAAACGCAAGTGTTGCAAAACCTGTCCCCGGGGTTAGTCTGGGTGGCGGCGCTTTTGTCGGTCCTGCTCTCGCTGGACGGGCTTTTCCGCAGTGATTTTGAAGATGGCTCCCTGGAACAGTGGGTCCTTTCGTCGCACCCGCTGCCACTTCTGGTATTGGCCAAGGTGCTGGCACACTGGCTTTTTTCCGGGCTGGCACTGGTTTTACTCTCGCCCTTGCTGGCATTGATGCTCGGTTTACCGACCGCGTGTCTGCCGGTTCTGCTGCTTTCGTTGTTGCTGGGCACGCCGGTACTGAGCTTGCTCGGCGCGGTGGGCGCGGCGCTGACGGTGGGTTTGAAGCGCGGTGGCCTGTTGCTGGCGCTGCTGATTCTGCCGTTGTACATCCCGGTGTTGATCCTTGGCAGTGGCGCCCTGCAGGCGGCTTTGCAAGGCATGCCGGCGACCGGGTATCTGCTGTGGCTTGGTAGCCTGACCGCCCTGGCGATCACCCTGACACCTTTTGCAATAGCGGCTGGCCTGAAGATCAGCGTCGGCGAATAATGAGGTCTGGTTAAAATTTAACCAGCAAAGACCCTGAGACTGCTCACACCGATGAGCGGCACCCGTGATGGAAACAGTATGAACTGGACCTGGTTTCACAAGCTCGGCTCGCCCAAGTGGTTTTACGGCATCAGCAGCAAGTTCTTGCCGTGGTTGAGCATTGCAGCGTTGCTGCTGATTGGTGTCGGCGTCGTCTGGGGCCTGGCCTTTGCGCCGCCGGATTATCAGCAAGGCAACAGCTTTCGCATCATCTATATCCACGTGCCCGCTGCGATGCTCGCTCAGTCGATCTACGTGATGCTGGCAGTCTGCGGCGTGGTCGGGTTGGTGTGGAAAATGAAACTGGCCGACGTCGCCCTGCAATGCGCCGCACCGATCGGCGCGTGGATGACCGCCGTGGCGCTGGTCACCGGGGCGATCTGGGGCAAACCGACGTGGGGCTCGTGGTGGGTCTGGGACGCGCGGCTGACCTCGATGCTGATTCTGCTGTTCCTGTATTTCGGCGTGATCGCGCTGGGCAACGCCATCAGCAACCGCGACAGTGCCGCCAAGGCCTGCGCCGTGCTGGCCATCGTCGGCGTGATCAACATTCCGATCATCAAATACTCGGTGGAGTGGTGGAACACCCTGCACCAGGGCGCAACCTTCACCCTCACCGAAAAACCGGCAATGCCTGCCGAGATGTGGCTGCCACTGCTGCTGACGGTGCTGGGTTTCTACTGCTTCTTCGGCGCCGTGCTGTTGCTGCGCATGCGCCTGGAAGTGCTCAAGCGCGAAGCCCGCGCCAGTTGGGTCAAAGAAGAAGTGCAGCACAGTCTGGAGGCCGCTCGATGAGTTTTGCTTCATTCGGCGACTTTCTCGCCATGGGCCATCATGGCCTGTATGTCTGGTCGGCCTACGGCATCTGTCTGGCGGTACTGGCCTTCAACGTGGCGGCGCCGATCGTGGCCCGCAAGCGGTATCTGCAACAAGAGGCGCGTCGTCTGCGCCGGGAGAACGGCAAGTGAATCCGCTGCGCAAAAAACGTTTGATCATCATTCTGGCGATTCTGGTCGGAGTCGGCGCTGCCGTCGGCCTGGCCCTCAGCGCCCTGCAGCAGAACATCAATCTGTTTTACACCCCGACCCAGATCGCCAACGGTGAAGCGCCGCACGACACGCGCATCCGTGCCGGTGGCATGGTCGAGAAGGGCTCGCTGCAGCGTTCTCCGGATTCGCTGGACGTCAAATTCGTCGTCACCGACTTCAACAAAGCCGTGACCATCACCTATCGCGGCATCCTCCCGGACCTGTTCCGTGAAGGGCAGGGCATCGTTGCCCTCGGCAAGATCAATGCGGACGGTGTGGTCGTCGCCGATGAAGTGCTGGCCAAGCACGACGAGAAGTACATGCCGCCGGAAGTGACCAAAGCGTTGAAAGACAGTGGTCAATCCGCACCGACCCCAGCTAAGGAGGGTTGATCGATGACTTCTGCGATATTTATTCCTGAACTGGGCCATCTGGCGATGATTCTGGCGCTGTGTTTTGCGCTGGTGCAAGCCGTGGTGCCATTGGTCGGTGCATGGCGCGGCGACCGTTTCTGGATGAGTCTGGCCCAGCCGGCCGCATGGGGGCAGTTTGCCTTTTTGCTGTTTGCCTTCGGCTGCCTGACTTACGCCTTCATGACCGATGATTTCTCGGTCGGCTATGTGGCGATGAACTCCAACAGTGCCTTGCCGTGGTACTACAAGTTCAGCGCGGTGTGGGGCGCCCACGAAGGTTCGCTGCTGCTGTGGGCGTTGATCCTCGGTGGCTGGACCTTTGCCGTGTCGGTGTTCTCGCGGCAATTGCCGCAAGTCATGCTCGCCCGCGTACTGGCGGTGATGGGCATGATCAGCACCGGTTTCCTGCTGTTCCTGATCCTCACGTCGAACCCGTTTTCGCGGATCCTGCCGCAGATTCCGGCGGACGGTCGCGACCTCAATCCTTTGCTGCAAGACATCGGCCTGATCGTCCATCCGCCGATGCTCTACATGGGGTATGTCGGTTTCTCCGTGGCCTTCGCGTTCGCCATTGCGGCACTGCTCGGTGGGCGTCTTGATGCGGCGTGGGCACGCTGGTCGCGGCCGTGGACCATCGTCGCCTGGGCCTTCCTCGGCATCGGCATCACCCTCGGTTCGTGGTGGGCTTACTACGAACTCGGCTGGGGCGGCTGGTGGTTCTGGGACCCGGTGGAAAACGCATCCTTCATGCCTTGGCTGGTTGGCACCGCGCTGATCCACTCGTTGGCGGTCACGGAAAAACGCGGCGTATTCAAGAGCTGGACGGTGCTGCTGGCAATTGCCGCGTTCTCGTTGAGCCTGCTCGGTACCTTCCTTGTACGTTCCGGCGTGCTGACCTCGGTGCACGCCTTTGCCTCCGACCCTGAGCGCGGTGTGTTCATCCTGATCTTCCTGCTGTTCGTGGTCGGTGGATCGCTGACGTTGTTTGCCTTGCGTGCACCGGTGGTGAAAAGTCAGGTCGGCTTTAATTTGTGGTCACGGGAAACCCTGCTGCTGGGCAACAACCTGGTGTTGGTGGTAGCGGCGTCGATGATTCTGCTCGGGACCTTGTACCCGTTGATTCTCGATGCGATCAGCGGCGCCAAACTGTCGGTCGGCCCGCCGTACTTCAATGCGCTGTTCATTCCGTTGATGGCGTTGCTGATGCTGGTGATGGCGGTCGGCGTGATCGTGCGCTGGAAAGACACCCCGGTGAAATGGCTGGTAGGCATGCTCACCCCGGTGTTGCTCGGCAGTGTCGCGCTGGCAGTCGTGGCCGGCGTCGCCTACGGTGATTTCAACTGGGCGGTGATCGCGACCTTCCTGCTCGCCGCGTGGGTATTGCTCGCCGGCGTGCGCGACATTTTCGACAAGACCCGCCACAAAGGCCTGATCAAAGGCCTGCCGACCCTGACCCGCAGTTACTGGGGTATGCAGATCGCCCACCTCGGCATCGCCGTGTGTGCATTGGGCGTGGTGTTGTCGAGCCAGAACAGTGCCGAACGCGACCTGCGTCTGGCGCCGGGCGAGTCGATGGCGCTGGCCGGTTATCAGTTTGTCTTCGAAGGCGCGAAGCACTTCGAAGGGCCGAACTTCACCTCCGACAAGGGCACCATTCGGGTCATTCGCGACGGCAAGGAAATCAGCGTGCTGCACCCGGAAAAACGCCTGTACACCGTGCAGAGTTCGATGATGACCGAAGCCGGGATCGACGCCGGTTTCACCCGTGACCTCTACGTTGCCCTCGGCGAGCCGCTGGAAAACGGCGCGTGGGCGGTGCGCGTGCATGTCAAACCGTTTGTGCGCTGGATCTGGTTCGGCGGTTTGCTCACCGGTTTGGGTGGTTTGCTGGCTGCGCTGGATCGACGTTATCGGGTCAAGGTGAAATCCAAGGTGCGTGATGCGCTAGGCATGACGGGAGCGGCTGCATGAGACGTTGGTTGATGCTGGTGCCACTGGCGATTTTCCTGCTGGTGGCGGTATTCCTTTATCGCGGTCTGTACCTTGATCCGGCGGAGCTGCCGTCGGCCATGATCAACAAACCGTTCCCGGAGTTTTCGTTGCCGGCAGTGCAGGGCGACAAGACCCTGACCAAGGCTGACATTCTCGGTAAACCTGCCCTGGTAAACGTCTGGGGCACCTGGTGCATTTCCTGCCGGGTCGAACACCCGGTGCTGAACAAACTGGCCGAGCGCGGTGTGGTGATCTACGGGATCAACTACAAGGACACCAACGCCGATGCGCTGAAGTGGCTGGCCGAATTTCACAATCCTTATGCGCTGGACATCCGTGACGACGAAGGCTCGCTGGGCCTGAACCTGGGTGTCTACGGCGCGCCGGAAACCTTTTTCATCGATGCCAAGGGCATCATTCGTGACAAATACGTCGGCGTGATCGACGAGCAGGTCTGGCGCGAAAAACTCGCGGCCAAGTATCAGGCACTGGTCGATGAGGCCAAGCCATGAAGCGTTTTTTAGCCGCTGTGGTATTGGGCTTGAGTCTGGCCGGTGTGGCGCACGCCGCCATCGATACTTACGAGTTCGCCAAAGAAGGTGACCGCGAGCGTTTCCGCGAACTGACCAAGGAACTGCGCTGCCCCAAATGCCAGAACCAGGACATCGCCGATTCCAACGCGCCGATTGCCGCTGACCTGCGCAAAGAGATTTTCCGCATGCTCGGCGAGGGCAAGGACAATCAGCAGATCATCGATTTCATGGTCGATCGCTATGGTGATTTCGTTCGCTACAAACCTGCACTGAATGCCAAGACTGCCTTGCTGTGGTTCGGCCCGGCCGCGCTGCTGCTCGGTGGCTTTGTGGTGATCGCGGTGATCGTCCGCCGTCGTCGCGGGCAACGCGCCGAAACCCCGCAATCGCTTTCCGCCGATGAGCGTCAGCGCCTCGACCAACTGTTGGATAAAAACCAAGAATGATTGATTTCTGGCTTGCCGCAGGGCTGTTGCTTCTGGTCGCCCTGAGTTTTCTGCTGATCCCGGTTTTGCGTGAACGTCGCGCCCAGCGTGAAGAAGATCGCACTGCCCTGAACGTTGCGCTGTATCAGGAGCGCGTGGCCGAGTTGCAATCGCAACAGGCTGAAGGCGTGCTCGACGCCGCGCAAATGGACAGCGGTCGCGCTGAGGCTGCGCGTGAATTGCTGGCGGATACCGAAGGCGTTACAGCGCCGCGCGTGTCGAAGCTGGGCAAGCCGTTGCCGTTGCTGGCGGCGGTGCTTGTACCGGTGTTGGGACTCGGTCTGTACCTGCATTTCGGTGCTGCCGACAAAGTCGAACTGACCCGCGAATTCGCCCAGGCACCGCAGTCGATGGAAGAGATGACCCAACGTCTGGAGCGCGCGGTTGCCGCGCAGCCGGATTCGGCGGAAGGCCTGTACTTCCTCGGTCGCACTTACATGGCTCAGGAGCGTCCGGCGGACGCGGCGAAGATGTTCGAACGCGCCGCCAACCTCGCCGGCCGCCAGCCGGAACTGCTCGGGCAGTGGGCGCAGGCGCAGTATTTTGCCGATGGCAAAAAGTGGTCGGACAAGATTCAAGCCCTGACCGATGAAGCGCTGAAGGCCGATCCGAAAGAAGTCACCAGCCTCGGTCTGCTGGGTATCGCCGCATTCGAAGGTGAGCGCTATCAGCAAGCCATCGATTACTGGAATCGTCTGCTGGCGCAATTGCCACCGGACGACAAGTCCCGCGAAGCGCTGCAAGGCGGGATCGAGCGTGCCGCCGAGCGCCTGCAAGCCAGCGGCGGCAAGGTCGCCGAGGCTCCAGCGGCCAAAACTGCCGCACTGCTCAAGGTTCGCGTCGATCTGGCCAGCGAACTCAAAGGCAGGGTGCAGCCGGGCGACAGCGTGTTCATCTTTGCCCGCGCCACGTCCGGGCCTCCAGCGCCGCTGGCGGCCAAACGCCTGACCGTGGCCGATCTGCCGGTGACCGTCGAACTGGGCGATGCCGACGCGATGATGCCGCAGTTGAAACTGTCGAACTTCCCTGAAGTCCAATTGGTTGCGCGCATCTCCCGGGCCGGTCAGCCGACCGCCGGGGAGTGGGTCGGTCGCAGCGGCCCTCTGGCCAGCAGCACCACCGCGCCACAAACACTGACCATCGACAGCCCGGACAAATAACCACCGGGAATAAAAACAGGAAAGCACCGCCATGCACACCATCGCCCGAATCACAGTCCTCACACTGGCCCTGGGCATGAGTGCATGTGCGGTGCAACGACCGGAACCGACCACCAACCTGCCGCCAATTCCGCCGTCGCAACCCAGCCCGACTCCGTCGACCTCACCGACACCGGGCAAAAGCATCCCCGCCAAACCGGCGAAACCGGTCCCGCGTACTTCGGCGAGCTTCGCTCCACCACCGGGTGGCAACAGCCATTGGGATCAGAAACTCGGCGTCTACGTCCTCGACGGCCAAACCAACACCTTCTACCGCCAACGCACCTACTTCCGCTGGAACAACGGCTGGAGCCGCTCCATCAGCCCCAACGGCCCGTGGGAAGACACCGACATCCACGGCGTGCCGCCGGGGTTGGGCAAGCAGTTCGGACAGTAATGAAAACGGCGATCTTCGGATCGCCGTTTTGCTGTGTGCCTGTTGGGTGCCCACAGAAATTGCTCATGGAAGTGCTGCACAGCGCTCAAGGTTTAGCGGTTTCAATCACACGCTGTAAAACAACCGGGCGTCGCTCTGCGGATTTCTATGCTTGAGTAAAGATAACTCTAGAGTTACTTTTAACGGGCCGAGGCAAGGAGGCGGTTGGTGCAAAGCAGGTTATTGATCAAGGAGCTGGAGGAGGCAGGATGGACGTTGGACAGGATTACCGGCAGCCAGCACATCTTCAGGCACCGTTACAACCCGTACACGATTCCCGTGCCTCATCCGAAAAAGGATTTACCGTTGGGGGCGGTCAAAAGTATCAGGAGGCGTGCCGGGCTGTACAACCCGCCAGCCAGTTTCGAAGGAGATCCATAATGCAATATCCCATCTGCATCGAGTGGGGTGATGAGAACACCGCCATCGGTATTCAGATCCCCGATATTCCCGGCGCTGTCACGGCGGGGGATAGCTTTGAAGATGCCTACAACGCAGCGGTTGAGATCGCACACATCATGCTGCAAGAGATCGCGGCGGACGGAGAGCCCATTCCGTTGCCAACTTCTGCGGCGGCACATCGCAACAATCCGGAATTCGCCGAGATGGGTTGGGGCATGCTGGAACTGGACATCTCGCCGTATCTTGGCAAAACCGAGAAGGTCAACGTGACGCTGCCCGGCTACGTGATCCAGCGAATTGATCGCTACGTGCGTGAGCATAACGTGAAAAGCCGCTCCTCCTTTCTGGCGGATGCGGCGATGGAAAAACTGGTTCGGTATTGAGTGACAACGCTCCCGCGGGATCAATGAGTAACCTGCGGGAGCGAGCCTGCTCGCGAAGCTTTTACGTCTTACGCCGTTGCCAATGAACCACGCTGCGAAACACTCAAAAACCGCAACAACGCCAACACCGGAAACGTGCTGCCGACAATCACGATCCACAACCAGCCGCCATGCTCGAATACCGCGCTGGCCACCGAAGAGCCGAAGGCGCCGCCGATGAAAATGCTGGTCATGTACAGCGCATTAAGGCGGCCACGGCTTTTCGCGTCCAGCGAGTACACCGCGCGTTGGCCAAGGACCATGTTCATCTGCACGCAGAAGTCGAGCACCACGCCGGTCACGGCCAGACCGATGACGCTGTAGGCCGGGTGGATAAAGGCGGGCAGGAAGCTCAGGCTGGCGAACACCATGGCCAGCAGCGAAGCAATGCGGGTATGGCCGGCGTCGGCCAGGCGTCCGCTGATCGGCGCGGCGATGGCTCCAATGGCGCCGACCAGGGCGAAGATCGCGATCTCGCTTTGCGACAGGCCATGGTTGCGTGCCAGCTCCAGTGGTACCGCAGTCCAGAACAGGCTGAAGGTGGCGAACATGCAGCCCTGATAAAACGCCCGCTGACGCAGCACCGGTTGCTGACGCAGCAGCGTCCACAGCGAGCCGATCAGTTGCGCGTAAGTGGCGCTGTGATCCGGTTGGCGCTTGGGCACAGTCAGGGCCAGCACCACGCTGATCGCCGCCATCAATGCCGCCGCGATCATGAACATCGCCCGCCAGCCGAAATGGTCCGCGACCACGCTCGACACTGGCCGCGCCAGCAGAATGCCCAGCAGCAAGCCGCCCATGATCCCGCCGACGACGCGTCCACGAGATTCTTCCGGCGCCAGATGTGCAGCTAGCGGAATCAGGATCTGTACCGACACCGAACTGAAGCCCACCAGCAACGAGATCAGCAGAAATACATTGGGCTGATCGGTGAACGCAGCACTGAGCAGGCTGGCAATCGCCACCACCGTGGTGATGATCATCAACCGACGGTTTTCCAGCAGATCGCCCAGCGGCACCAGGAAGAACAGGCCCAGCGCGTAACCGATCTGGGTCAGCGAGACGATGAAGCTGGCCATGGTGTCGGTCAGGCCGATGTCCGGCGCAATCAGGCCGATGATCGGCTGCGCGTAGTAGATGTTGGCAACAATGGCGCCGCAGCAGAAAGCGAACAGCAGCACCATTCCCCGGGTCATTGCGTGAGTTGTGGCGGTCATAAGGTTTCTCGATCCAGCGAAAGGGAATGCGGTGAGGCTATGGGACAAGCCAGGCGGGCAGAAGGCGCCTTCGATTGATATCAGTTATTCCGTTGCGGAATGACGGGCTGTCATCGGTTCAATGTTCTTCAGTGGACCTTGCGTCCGGCCGTTGACGGTCGATGATACATTCACTTACATCTTCTTCGATAGCGTGCTTATGTTTGCATCGACTTGTTGAACATTCATGACCGGAGGATTGCAATGTATCGTCAGATGCTTCGTTACACCGCAACCATAGCCATGCTCGGCTTGCTGGGCGCGAACAGCGTGCAAGCGGCCGACGCGCCGGGGATGCGCATTGGCGTGCGCGGCGAGATCACTGGCGTCAGCGCCGCCTCCTTGAAAGTCCACGTCAACAGTGGCGAGAACGTGGTGATCCAGTTGACCCAGGACACCAAGGTCCGCGCCGTGACCCTCGCCAATATCGAAGACATCAAGCCCGGCAGCTACATCGGCTCGGCGGCCATGCCACAGGAAGACGGCACGCTCAAGGCGTTGGAGGTGCATGTATTCCCGCCGGAGTTGGCTGGCAGCGGCGATGGACATCGGCCGTTTGATCTGGCCAAGGGCAGCAGCATGACCAATGGCAGTGTCGGTGATCTGGTGGTCAGCAATGGCCGGGTTTTGACGGTGAATTACAAGGGTGGCCAGCAGAAGATTCTGGTGCCGGAGGATGTGCCGATCGTTAATTTGATGCCGGGGGATCGCAGCTTGCTCAAGGTTGGGGTGAAGATCGTTTCGTTCGTGACGCAGAGTGCGGATGGCACGCTGACGGCGCAGTCGATTTCCGCTGGAAAGGATGGTGTAACCCCGCCGATGTAACTGCCTAAACACAATTCCCTGTAGGAGTGAGCCTGCTCGCGATAGCGGTCTGTCAGCCCCCAAATGTGCTGAATGATAGAACGCTATCGCGAGCAGGCTCACTCCTACATTGGGTTTGTGTTGGATTCAGATGTGCACAAAAAAGGCGACCACTGAGGGTCGCCTTTTTCATGTCAGCCTAAACCTTACTGCCCGCTGTAAATCTGATCGAAAACCCCACCATCATTGAAGTGCGTCTTCTGCACGGTGCGCCAGTCACCAAAAGTCTTCTCCACCGAAAGGAAATCAACTTTCGGGAAGCGGTCGGTGTACTTGGCCAGTACCGCCGGATCACGCGGACGCAGGTAGTTAGCGGCTGCAATTTCCTGACCTTCCGGCGACCACAGGTACTTCAGGTACTCGTCGGCAGCAGCGCGTGAACCTTTCTTGTCGACGACTTTATCGACCACGGACACCGGTGGCTCGGCCTCAGCAGAAACACTTGGGTAGATCACCTCAAACTGATCACGACCAAACTCGCGAGCGATCATTTCCGCTTCGTTTTCAAAGGTCACCAGCACGTCGCCGATCTGGTTGGTCATGAACGTGGTGGTCGCGGCGCGGCCACCGGTGTCGAGTACTGGCGCCTGCTTGAACAGTTTGCCAACGAAGTCCTTGGCCTTGTTCTCGTCACCGCCGTTCTTCAGCACATAACCCCAGGCCGAGAGGTAGGTGTAGCGGCCGTTGCCCGAGGTTTTCGGGTTCGGCACGATGACCTGCACGCCGTCCTTGAGCAGGTCCGGCCAGTCTTTCAGGGCTTTCGGATTGCCTTTTCGGACGATGAACACGGTGGCCGAGGTGAACGGCGCGCTGTTGTTCGGCAGACGGGTGACCCAGTCCTTCGGTACCAGTTGACCGTTGTCGGCGAGGGCATTGATGTCGGTGGCCATGTTCATGGTGATGACGTCAGCCGGCAGGCCATCGATCACCGAGCGCGCTTGCTTGCTCGAACCGCCGAAGGACATCTGTACGGTGATGTTTTCGTTGTGCTCGGCTTGCCAGTGCTTCTGGAACGCAGTGTTGTAGTCCTTGTAGAAATCGCGCATCACGTCGTAGGAAACGTTAAGCAGCGTCGGGGCTGCCTGAGCGATGTTGGCCAAGGCCAGGCCGGCGGCGAGAAGTGAGGCGCCAAAGAGTTTTTTCACTGCGCATTCCTTGTTTTATCTGTGTAGAAGCAGGGGTGATGTTCATTTGCCACTGACTATAACGGCGCCCGCATAGTCGTTTAAAGATTAAAAAGCTCTGTGCTTATTCCAGTTTCTTAAATAACGCATTGCCACAGCGCGAGCAGAACGCCGCGCCGTGTTCGTGGCTGTTTTTCTTGCACACCGGGCAGTCGTGTTGCAGCTGTTCACCGCGCATGGCGTTGGCCAGTTCGGCGGTGAAAATCCCCGTCGGCACGGCAATGATCGAATAACCGGTGATCATCACCAGCGATGAAATCACCTGGCCCAGCGGCGTCTTCGGCACGATGTCGCCGAAGCCCACCGTGGTCAGGGTCACGATAGCCCAATAGATGCCTTTGGGAATGCTGGTGAAGCCATGTTCCGGGCCTTCGATCACGTACATCAACGTGCCGAACACCGTCACCAGGGTGCAGACGCTGACCAGGAACACGACGATTTTCTGCTTGCTGCCGCGCAGCGCCGACATCAAATAGTTGGCCTGCTTGAGGTACGGACTGAGCTTGAGCACGCGGAAAATCCGCAGCATCCGAATGATCCGGATAATCAGCAGGTACTGCGCATCGCTGTAATACAGCGCGAGGATGCCCGGCACGATCGCCAGCAGGTCCACCAGTCCATAAAAACTGAAGGCATAGCGCAACGGCTTGGGCGAGCAGTACAGACGCAGGATGTACTCGCCGAGAAAGATGATCGTGAAGCCCCACTCGATGTACGCCAGCACATCGGCGTAGTTGCGGTGAACGCTGTCGATACTGTCGAGCATCACGATCACCAGACTGGCGAGGATGATCAACAGCAAGATGCCGTCGAAGCGCCGCCCGGCGAGGGTGTCGCTCTGGAAAATCATGACGTAAAGCCGTTCACGCCAGTTGCTGCTGCTGTCCATGGAAAACGCCTGAATCAAAGATCAGCGCAGCCTAGGTTGATTCTCCCCGTGAGCGCAAGACGCACTGTCTACCGTGGCTTTGCCGAGCATTTGAATCCCGGCGCGAATCAGCCAGCAGGCGAGGATGAACGGCGCGGTCAACGTGGCCAAGCCGATGGCGGCAAACAGCGGCGTGACCAGCAGTGCGAGGACGATGCCGACCAGCGGCAACCACGGTTGTTGGCGTTGGCTACTGAAGGCGAGGGCGGCGAGTACGGCGTTATAGCTGCCGAGGCCGAAAAGCGCAGCGCTGGTTTCGTGGTGTAGCAGGCTGGAGCCCAGGCCGACGGCAGATGCGAGCAGCGCCCAGCAGAAGGCGCGGCGATCCGCGATCAACAAACCGGCGGCGATCAGCGCGCCTGCCAATGGATGGTCGAGAAACATCACCTGGCCCAAGCCTCGGAGCTCGGCCGCGAGCAGGTTCAGCGTATTCATCTCGATGTGAGCCATCGGCGCTGACGGTTCAGCGAACAGCAACAACGCCCAGCTCATGGCCACGAACGGCGAGGTGTAGGCCGGTATGGATCGGCTGCGGTACACATATTTGAGCCATTGCTGCGTGAGCATCGCACTCAGGCCGCCGGCAGCGAGAATCAGCGGCGGCAGCATCGGCGACCAAGGGAAATACAGACTCAGCAACAGGCCGAGTAAAACGCCGTTGTAGCTGAACAGCCCGGCCTGGCGATCCGCCTTGGCGTAGTTGCGTCGTTGTGCGGTGAGCAACCCGGCGACAGCACCGAGCAGCGCACCGGCAAACAGCACGGGCGCAGTGAGCAGGATCGCCAAGAGGCACAGCAGGCCGCACAGCGGATGGCGCTGAAGGAATATCTGACTGAAACCGTTGAGCAAAGCCTCGGCCCAGTCGGGGCAGTGGGTGTTGAAATGATTGGCAGGCATGGCAGTTCTAAAAAGTCAGTGAAACCGAGTCGCCTGCTTCGCCAGCAGGCTGGCTCCCACATTGAATCTTTGTTCAGTCATTGATTTTGTGGTGCTCACAAATCAACTGTGGGAGCGAGCCTGCTCGCGAAGAGGCCAGTAAAAACAATGAATCTCTTTGTTATATGAATCTCTGTGGCGAGGGAGCTTGCTCCCGCTGGGTCGCGTAGCGGCCCCAACATGGGTTGATGCGGTTTTTCTGTGAAAACCGTCATGCCCTAAAAGCGACGACTGCTGTGCAGTCGAGCGGGACGGTGCGACGACTCGACGAGCTCCCTCGCCACAGGTTGTGTAGCTTTCTTTAGATCAACGTTTCGATCCGCAGCGAGTTAGTCGATCCAGGCTGCCCGAACGGCACACCCGCCGTGATCAGCAGCGTGTCGCCACGCTCGGCCATGCCTTGTGCCTGGGCGATTTCCAGCGCGGTCGAGCAGACTTCGTCGACCTGACGCAGGCGATCGTTGACCACCGAGTGAATGCCCCACGCCACGCTCAAACGCCGCGCCGTCTGCAGGTTCGGCGTCAGGTTGAGGATTGGCGCTTTCGGCCGTTCCCGCGATGCACGCAAACTCGACGCGCCCGACTCGCTGTAGTTGACCAGCACCGCCACTGGCAGCACGTTGCTGATGCGACGGATCGCGCAGCTGATCGCATCGGAAACGGTCGCTTCAGCTTTCGGCCGACTCACGTCCAGTTGAGTCTGATAATCCGGGCCGTTTTCCACCTGACGGATGATCTTGCTCATCATCTGCACGGCTTCCAGCGGGTACTCGCCGGATGCGGTTTCCGCCGACAGCATCACCGCATCGGCACCTTCGGCCACGGCGTTGGCAACGTCAGTCACTTCAGCGCGGGTCGGGGCAGGGGAGAAGCGCATCGACTCCAGCATCTGCGTCGCCACCACCACCGGTTTACCCAGTTCGCGGCAGGTGGTGATGATGTTTTTCTGAATCTGCGGCACGCTTTCCGCCGGCACTTCAACGCCGAGGTCACCACGGGCCACCATGATCGCGTCGCTCAGTTCGGCAATCTCGCGCAGCTGTTCAACCGCCGACGGCTTCTCGATCTTCGCCATCAGGAACGCTTTGTCGCCGATCAGTTCGCGGGCTTCGAGGATGTCTTGCGGACGCTGCACGAACGACAGCGCAACCCAGTCCACACCCAGCTCCAGACCGAAACTCAAATCGCGACGATCCTTGGCGGTCAGCGGGCTCAGGTCGAGTACCGCTTGCGGCACATTGACGCCTTTGCGGTCCGACAACTCGCCACCGTTGAGCACGGTGGTGTCGATCGCGTCGTGGTATTTGGTCACCACGCGCAGACGCAGTTTGCCGTCGTCGAGCAGCAGATCCATGCCTGCTTCCAGTGCGGCGATGATTTCTGGATGCGGCAGATTCACCCGGCGTTCATCGCCCGGTGTCGCGTCCAGATCGAGGCGGAATGCCTGACCGCGATGCAACTGCACCTTGCCGTCGGCGAACTTGCCGACGCGCAGTTTCGGCCCTTGCAAGTCCATCAGAATGCCCAGCGGGTAGTTGAGCTGGCGCTCGACTTCGCGGATCCACTGATAACGCTTGGCGTGGTCGGCGTGATCGCCGTGGCTGAAGTTGAGGCGGAAGATGTTGACCCCGGCCTCGACCAGCTCGCGGATGTCTTCGATGCCATCGACCGCAGGCCCGAGTGTGGCGAGGATTTTGACCTTTTTATCAGGCGTCATGATTTAGAACTCTCGAGGATCAGAATGGCGCGGAAGTCGTTGACGTTGGTGCGGGTCGGCTCGGTGACGATCAGCGCATCGAGCGCTGCGAAATAGCCGTAGCCGTTATTGTTATCCAGCTCATCGCTGGCGCTCAGACCGAGGGCGGCGGCGCGGGCGTAGCTGTCCGGGGTCATGATGGCGCCGGCGTTGTCTTCCGAGCCGTCGATGCCGTCGGTGTCACCGGCCAGGGCATAGACGCCGGGCTGGCCTTTGAGGCTGTCGGTCAGGCTGAGAAGGAATTCGGCGTTGCGTCCGCCACGGCCATTGCCGCGCACGGTGACGGTGGTTTCGCCACCGGAGAGAATCACGCACGGCGCGGCGAGTGGCTGGCCATGGTTGATGATCTGCCGAGCGATGCCGGCGTGGACTTTCGCCACTTCACGGGATTCACCTTCGAGGTCGCCGAGGATCAGCGTACTGAAACCGGCCTGACGGCATTTCACCGCAGCGGCGTCCAGCGATTGCTGCGGACGGGCGATCAACTGGAAGTGACTGCGGGCGAGACTCGGATCACCGGGTTTTACGGTTTCCGACTCAGGGCTTTGCAACCAGTTGCGCACGGATGCCGGGATCTCGATGCCGTAGCGCTTGATGATCGCCAGCGCTTCGGTGGAGGTGCTTGGGTCGGCCACGGTCGGGCCGGAAGCGATGACCGTAGCGAGGTCGCCTGGTACATCGGAAATCGCATAGGTATAAACCGTCGCAGGCCAGCAGGCCTTGCCCAGGCGGCCGCCCTTGATCGCCGAGAGGTGCTTGCGCACGCAGTTCATCTCGCCGATGGTCGCACCGGATTTGAGCAGGGCCTTGTTGATCGATTGCTTGTCGGCGAGGGTGATGCCTGCGGCCGGCAAGGCGAGCAGGGCAGAGCCGCCGCCAGACAACAGGAAGATCACACGGTCGTCTTCAGTCAGGTTGCTGACCAGCTCGAGCACGCGTTTGGCCACGGCCAGACCGGCAGCGTCCGGCACCGGATGCGCGGCTTCGACCACTTCGATTTTTTCGCACGGGGCGCCGTGACCGTAACGGGTCACTACCAGGCCAGAGACTTCACCTTCCCAGCAGCGCTCGACCACTTGCGCCATGGCAGCGGCGGCTTTGCCGGCACCGATGACGATCACGCGGCCAGTGCGGTCGGCGGGCAGATGAGCTTCGAGGACTTGGTTCGGATGGGCCGCGTCGATGGCTGTGGCAAACAGCTCGCGCAGCAGTTGTTGCGGATCGACCGACATGGCGGGCTCCCGGAATTCTTGTTATTGGAGTGGAGCGACAACGGTGCAGCGACCCGCTCCCTGTGGGAGCTGGCTTGCCAGCGATTCAGGCGCTGCGGTCTTGCAGGCAGACCGCGTCGATGCCATCGCGGGCAAGCCCGCTCCCACAGGGAGTGAGCCAGAGGCGCAGATTATTTTTTGTCGCGAATCGAGAAGTTGGCCATGTGTTCCAGACCTTTGATCAGCGCCGAGTGGTCCCAGTTGCTGCCACCGATGGCCGCGCAGGTGCTGAACACTTGCTGGGCGTTGGCGGTGTTCGGCAGGTTGATGTTCAGCTCCTTGGCGCCTTGCAGGGCCAGGTTCAGGTCCTTCTGGTGCAGGCTGATGCGGAAGCCTGGATCGAAGGTGCCTTTGATCATGCGCTCGCCGTGTACTTCGAGAATCTTCGAGGAAGCGAAACCGCCCATCAGCGCTTCACGCACCTTGGCTGGATCAGCACCGTTTTTCGAAGCGAACAGCAGGGCTTCAGCGACGGCCTGAATGTTCAGCGCTACGATAATCTGGTTCGCGACTTTGGCAGTCTGACCGTCGCCATTGCCACCCACCAGGGTGATGTTTTTGCCCATGGCCTGGAACAGCGGCAGGGCGCGTTCGAAGGCATCGGCGTCGCCACCGACCATGATGCTCAGGGTCGCAGCTTTGGCGCCGACTTCACCGCCGGACACTGGTGCGTCGAGGTACTGCGCGCCTTTCTCGTTGATCTTCGCGGCGAACGCCTTGGTGGCGGTCGGCGAGATCGAGCTCATGTCGATGACGACTTTGCCTTTGCCAATGCCGGCCGCCACGCCGTCGGCGCGGAACAGCACGTCGTCGACCTGTGGGGTATCCGGGACCATGACGATGATGAATTCAGCTTCCTGCGCCACTTCGCGCGGGTTGGCCAGGGCGACGGCGCCAGCGGCAACCAGATCAGCCGGGGCGGCGTCGTGATGCGCCGACAGGAACAGGCTGTGACCGGCTTTCTGCAGGTTCGCCGCCATTGGGTGGCCCATGATGCCGGTGCCGATAAATCCGATTTTAGCCATGAGAAAATCCTCTTGTTTTTGTCTTTCCCCCGGTTTGCAACCGATGGGCTTTTGTGGCGAGGGGATTTATCCCCGATGGGCAGCGAAGCTGCCCCAGTTTTTAGCGCCAATCAGTTCCAATCCCGGGTGCAGGTTTTACGACTGCTGCGCAGCCGGTCGGGGATAAATCCCCTCACCACAGGGGATCTGGTTTCAAGTCCAGACCCATGTTGAAAACTCGAACTCAGATTGCGTTGTGGGTCTTCAACCAGCCGAGGCCCGCTTCAGTGGTAGTCAGCGGCTTGTACTCGCAACCCACCCAACCCTGATAACCGATGCGGTCGAGGTGTTCGAACAGGAAGCGGTAGTTGATTTCACCGGTGCCCGGCTCGTTGCGCCCCGGGTTGTCCGCGAGTTGCACATGGTTGATCTCGCCCAGGTGCGATTGCAGGGTGCGGGCCAGATCGCCTTCCATGATTTGCATGTGATAGATGTCGTATTGCAGGAACAGATTGGCACTGCCGACCTGCTCGCGAATCGACAGGGCTTGCGCCGTGTTGTTCAGGTAGAAGCCCGGGATGTCGCGGGTGTTGATCGCTTCCATCACCAGTTTGATGCCCGCTGCCTGCAGCTTGTCGGCCGCGTACTTGAGGTTGGCGACGAAGGTCTTTTCTACCGTGGCATCGTCAACGCTTTGCGGACGGATACCGGCCAGGCAGTTGACCTGGGTATTGCCCAGTACTTGTGCGTAAGCGATGGCCAGATCGACCCCGGCGCGGAACTCTTCAACGCGATCCGGCAGGCAGGCGATACCGCGCTCGCCCTTGGCCCAGTCACCGGCCGGCAGGTTGAACAACACTTGGGTCAGACCATTGGCGTCGAGCTTGGCCTTGATTTCGGCAGAGCTGAAGTCGTACGGGAACAGGTATTCAACGCCCGAGAAACCGGCCTTGGCGGCGGCGTCGAAACGGGCAAGGAAATCCTGTTCGGTGAACAGCATGGACAGGTTGGCTGCGAAACGCGGCATGGTGGTCTCCCGTAAATCTTGTGAGGTTCCCCATTTGGGAGCGAGCTTGTGTGGCGAGGGAGCTTGCTCCCGCTGGGCTGCGTAGCAGACCCAGGATTTCAGGGCCGCTTCGCGCCCCAGCGGGAGCAAGCTCCCTCGCCACATGGCCCGCTCCCACTGGGAGAGCGGTCAGCAGTTAGTCGAGCAGCGAAATCGCCGTTGGCGCATCGTTGCCGACCAGCGCCAGGTCTTCGAACTCGTTGACAGCGTTGATCTCGGTACCCATGGAGATGTTGGTCACACGCTCCAGAATGATCTCGACGATCACTGGCACCTTGAACTCTTCGATCATCTGTTCGGCCTTGCGCAGGGCAGGGGCGATTTCCGACGGTTCGAACACACGCAGCGCCTTGCAGCCGAGTCCTTCGGCCACTGCAATGTGGTCAACCCCGTAACCGTTGAGTTCCGGCGCGTTCAGGTTATCGAAGGACAGCTGCACGCAGTAGTCCATTTCGAACCCGCGCTGGGCCTGACGGATCAGACCCAGGTACGAGTTGTTCACCACGACGTGGATGTAAGGCAGTTTGAACTGAGCGCCGACCGCCAGTTCTTCGATCATGAACTGGAAGTCATAGTCCCCCGACAGGGCCACGACTTTCCGGCTCGGATCGGCCTTGACCACGCCCAGCGCTGCCGGAATGGTCCAGCCCAACGGGCCTGCCTGGCCGCAGTTGATCCAGTGACGCGGCTTGTAGACGTGCAGGAACTGCGCGCCGGCAATCTGCGACAGACCAATGGTGCTGACGTAGCAGGTGTCTTTGCCGAATACCTGGTTCATCTCTTCATAAACGCGCTGCGGTTTGACCGGCACGTTGTCGAAGTGGGTCTTGCGGTGCAGGCTGGCTTTGCGCTGCTGGCAATCCTGCAGCCAGGCACTGCGGTTTTTCAGTTTGCCGGCGGCTTGCCATTCACGGGCCACTTCGATGAACACGGTCAGTGCAGCAGCGGCGTCGGACACGATGCCCAGATCCGGCGTGAACACACGACCAATCTGCGTGCCTTCGATGTCGACGTGAATGAACTTGCGGCCTTCGGTGTAGACGTCAACCGAACCGGTGTGACGGTTGGCCCAACGGTTACCGATACCCAGCACCACGTCGGATTTGAGCATCGTGGCGTTGCCGTAACGGTGCGAAGTCTGCAGGCCGACCATGCCGACCATCAGCGGGTGATCGTCCGGGATGGTGCCCCAGCCCATCAGGGTCGGGATAACCGGGATACCGGTCAGCTCAGCGAACTCGACCAGCAGGTCGCTGGCGTCAGCGTTGATGATGCCGCCGCCGGCCACCAGCAGTGGGCGCTCAGCCTGATCGAGCAGAGCCAAGGCCTTCTCGACCTGAACGCGGGTCGCGGTCGGTTTGGCCAGCGGCAGTGGCTGGTAAGCGTCGATGTCGAATTCGATTTCGGCCATCTGCACGTCGAACGGCAGATCGATCAGCACAGGGCCTGGACGGCCAGAGCGCATTTCATAGAAAGCTTTCTGGAACGCGTAAGGCACCTGGCCCGGCTCCAGAACAGTGGTCGCCCACTTGGTGACGGGCTTGACGATGCTGGTGATGTCGACCGCCTGGAAGTCTTCCTTGTGCATACGGGCGCGGGGTGCCTGGCCGGTAATGCAGAGGATTGGAATCGAGTCGGCCGAGGCGCTGTAGAGCCCGGTGACCATGTCGGTACCGGCAGGGCCGGAAGTACCGATGCACACGCCGATATTGCCGGCCTTGGTGCGGGTGTAGCCCTCGGCCATGTGCGAGGCGCCTTCAACGTGGCGAGCGAGGACGTGATCGATGCCACCGACTTTCTGCAAGGCGGAGTACAGTGGGTTGATGGCAGCGCCCGGGATGCCAAAAGCGGTATCAACCCCTTCACGGCGCATCACCAGAACGGCGGCTTCGATTGCTCTCATTTTGCTCATGGTTTTGTGCCTCTTTACGTTTTGTAATTGTATACAAGTGGCTTTGCGCAGAGTGTATTCACGGCGGACGGCGCAGGTCAATCCATTTTCTCAAGCGCCTGTTTCATTCGTCGGAAGCCTGTATGACTGTGGCTTTTCGTCGCATGTGGCGCTTTTCGAGAATTATTGTATACAAAAAAATAACTCATTGTGTTCTATTTGTTGCATCGGGCTGCGGCAGAAAACCGCAGACCCACGACTTTCCCAATAACAAAATGAGGACGGCACCATGAGCGCTTTAACCTTGAAAGTCGCAGTCAACCTGGTCAACCAGGCCATCAGCGCCGGGCGGGGCATCAACGCCGCGCCGCTGACTATCGCGGTACTCGATACCGGCGGGCACCTGATCACTCTGCAACGCGAAGACGGCGCCAGCCTGCTGCGCCCGCAGATCGCCATCGGCAAAGCCTGGGGCGCCATCGCGCTGGGCAAGGGCTCACGCCTGTTGGCGCTCGACGCGCAACAACGTCCGGCGTTTATTGCCGCGCTGAACAGCATGGGCCAGGGCAGCGTTGTGCCGGCACCGGGTGGTGTGCTGATCCGCGATCAGGCGGGGAACGTGCTGGGTGCGATCGGCATCAGCGGCGATCTGTCGGACATCGATGAACAGGTCGCGATCAAAGCGGTGGAGGCGCTGGATTTGAAAGCGGACGCGGGAGTGGCTTCTTGATCTGAACGCAATCACCCCGGTTGGCATTGAGGTGGTGACGAATCGGGGTGGCGTCGATAGACTGCCGCCCCGTTTTTGTATCAAGGAAGATCAGCGTGAAAACGCTCATTCGTATTTCTCTGGCCACGGCCATGACCCTCTGCACGACCTTTCTGCACGCCGCCGAACCGCTGGACGCCGACGAAATCGCGTTCCAGGCGCTTAGCCCGGTGGTGTCCGCGTTGCTCAATGCCGACGATGTGTCCGAGTTGATGGAACGGGCCGAGAAGCTCGAAGACACCGATACGCTGCAGGCGATTGCGGTTTATCTGGCGGCCACCCGTGAAGATCCCAAGCAACTGAAGGCGCCTTACCAGGTCGCTGCACTGTTTGCCCGCCGTGGCGATGACAAGCTGGCCCTGCGCTTTCTCAAAGAGGCCGATGATCGCGGCCTGTGGTTCGGCCCGTTGCTGGCCGGTGACGAGGATTTCTCCGAGTTGCGCGACACCGCCACCTATAAATCCGTGCTGGCCAATGCTCAGGAGCGCTACAAGAAAATCGCCGTCGGCAAGGTCGGCGCGATTTCGGTGCTCAACCCGTCTGTCGGCATTCCCGCGCCCAAAGCTTGCCGTCCGGTCGTGGTGTGGCTGCACGGTTACGGCATCAACGGTGAACTGGATGAAAGTGATCAGCCACTGGCAGATACCGGGGCAATCATTCTCGGCATCAATGGCACGGAAATGATCAATGCCACCAACAGTTTCCGCTGGATCGGCCCGGGTTTCGAAGGCACGCACAAGGTTGTACAGAAAGGCTTGAAAGAGCTGGAAGCGCAGCAGTGCATCGACCGCAAACGCGTCTACCTGATGGGCTTCTCCCAGGGTTCGCAACACGCGGGTGCCTTGCTGGCCCAGCATCCGGAGGATTACGCGGGTGCGCTGCTGGTCTCACCCGGCGGCATGCAGCCGACCCCAACAGTGAGCAAGGCTCGTGGCAAAAGGGTGTTTGTGATCAACGGTAAAAAAGAAGGGCCGGGCAATCAGCAGATGACGGTCGATTTCCGCCAGCTGTTCAGTGACGGCAATGAGGTGAAGTCCCGTACCCATGAAGGTGGACACTTCTACCCGGATGACTGGAAAACTTCGTTTCCGCAGGCGCTGCGTTGGGTGATGGGCGAGGAGGGGTGAAACGAAAGATCGCCGCGGATGTGCAGTGAATGCATGTTCTCTGGCGTCTGATCGATAGCCATCGCTGGCAAGCCAGCTCCCACAGGTTTCTGTGTTGAACGTGGGTTTTGCGAACAACACAAACCAACTGCCACAGGTTTATGTGTTGAAACCAGATTCAGCGAGCAACACAAATCCCTGTGGGAGCTGGCTTGCCAGCGATGGCGGACTGACTGACACATCAAGATAAAAGACTGGCACAGCCAGATAGACCACTGAGGTCTAGCCTTCTGATGAACACATCATGAAGGGGCAATGGATTGCCTGATCTTCCCGCATCACATCGTCTGCGAACCGGCCGCTATGCCGAGCACCATCGAATCTACTTACTGACCACTAACACACTAGATCGCGAACCGATCTTTTCCGATTTCGCGTTGGGCCGATTGGTTGTTCGGCAGTTTCGTCGGGCGCAAGATCTTGGACTGGCAAAATCATTGGCGTGGGTTGTCATGCCTGACCATTTCCATTGGCTTGTCGAATTGGAGAATTGTTCTCTGCACAAGTTGATGCGCGAGACCAAGTCCCTGATTACGCGTGAAGTGAATCTTTCAAGTGGTAGAAGTGGGCCGCTTTGGCAGCAGGGTTTCCATGATCGCGCATTGAGGCGGGAAGATGATCTGGTGAAAATGGCGCGCTATGTAGTGGCCAACCCATTGCGGGCAGGCTTGGTGGAAAAGCTTGGCGACTATCCACTGTGGGATGCTATCTGGGTTTAATCCAGGACCGAGTCGCCGCCATCGCTGGCAAGCCAGCTCCCACAGGTTTCTGTGTTGAACCCAGATTCAGCAAACAGCACAAATCCCTGTGGGAGCTGTGTTGAACCCAGATTCAGCAAACAGCACAAATCCCTGTGGGAGCTGTGTTGAACCCAGATTCAGCAAACAGCACAAATCCATGTGGGAGCTGTGTTGAACGCAGATTCAGTAAACAATACAAATCCCTGTGGGAGCTGGCTTGCCAGCGATAGCCGCACCACGGTCTATCAGTCCGGCTCACACCCTTTGAGCACCAATCGAATAATCGTCTGCGCTGCCGCCTCGTAATCCGCCTCGTCCAGCTTGTCCTTGCCGGTGACTGCAGAAATCTGCCAGTCGAAGTCGGCGTAGGTCTGGGTCGCGGCCCAGATGCTGAACATCAGATGATTGGGGTCTATCGGGGCGATCTGGCCACGGTCGATCCAGCTCTGGATGCAGTCGATGTTGTGCTTGGCCTGGCCGTTGAGCTGCTCGACCAGATCGGCGCTCAGGTGCGGGGCGCCGTGCATGATTTCGCTGGCGAAGACCTTGGAGGCGAAGGGCAGGTCGCGGGAGATGCGGATCTTCGAGCGGATGTAGCCGCTGAGCACTTCGCTCGGCACGCCATCCGGGTTGAACGGTGTCGACGCTTGCAGAATCGGCACGATGATACTTTCCAGCACCTCGCGATAGAGGTTTTCCTTGGACTTGAAGTAGTAGTAGACGTTGGGCTTGGGCAATCCTGCCTTGGCGGCGATGTCGCTGGTTTTGGTCGCAGCGAAGCCCTTGTCGGCAAACTCCTCACTGGCGGCACGCAGGATCAGTTCTTTGTTGCGCTCGCGGATTGTGCTCATAAACCCGGTGGTTCCTTGCCTGTTCTGGCGGTTGCGCATGGTAGCACCGGCCTCGCGCGACGCTCAAGAATGCCCCGTGTGGTCTGTGGTCGCGTTATGCTTCGCAACATTCATACATAGAAGGAAACAGGATTCATGGCAGGAAGCAGTTTGCTGGTGCTGGTCGACGATATTGCCACCGTGCTGGATGACGTGGCGTTGATGAGCAAAATGGCCGCCAAGAAGACCGCCGGGGTGCTCGGCGACGACTTGGCGCTGAATGCCCAGCAAGTCTCCGGCGTGCGCGCCGAGCGGGAAATTCCCGTGGTCTGGGCGGTGGCCAAGGGCTCGTTCGTCAACAAACTGATTCTGGTGCCGTCGGCGTTGGCGATCAGTGCGTTCGTGCCTTGGCTGGTGACGCCGCTGTTGATGGTCGGTGGCGCGTACCTGTGTTTCGAAGGTTTCGAGAAGCTCGCGCACAAATTCCTGCACAGCAAGACTGAAGATGACGCCGAGCACGCGCAGCTGACCGAGGCCGTAGCCGATCCGGCCACTGATCTGGTGGCGTACGAGAAGGACAAGATCAAAGGCGCGATCCGCACCGACTTCATTCTTTCGGCAGAAATCATCGCGATCACTCTGGGCACGGTGGCCGATGCCTCGCTGACTCAGCAGGTCATCGTGATGTCGGGCATCGCGATTGTCATGACCGTCGGCGTTTACGGTCTGGTGGCGGGCATCGTCAAGCTCGACGACCTCGGCTTGTGGCTGACGCAGAAGCCTGGGCAAGTGGCCAGAAAAATCGGCAGCGGTATTTTGACGGCGGCGCCGTACATGATGAAAACCCTGTCGGTGGTGGGCACGGCGGCGATGTTCCTGGTCGGCGGCGGCATCCTCACTCACGGCATTCCAGTGGTGCATCACTGGATTGAAAGCGTTGGCGCGGCGGCGGGAAGTGCCGGCTTTGTGGTGCCGATGCTGCTCAACGGTGTAGCGGGGATTATTGCCGGTGCAGTGGTGTTGGCGGTTGTCTCGGTCGTTGGCAAGATCTGGAAAGCAGTAAAGAACTAACCTACAACACAAAACCTTTGTAGGAGTGAGCCTGCTCGCGATAGCGGTGTGTCAGTCATGACCTGACACACCGCTATCGCG
>NZ_JBYSZA010000039.1:0-49167 GCF_058786735.1 Pseudomonas sp. FW305-7 | reverse complement strand
GTTTAGAAGATGTAGGGGCTGAGCTGCGCAATTGTGGTGAGGGGATTTAGCGAAACGTCGCACCGCCCCGACCGGTTGCGCAGCAGTCGCAAAGTCAGTGAATGCGGTATTTCTGGAGGAGTGGGGACGCAGGGTTGGGGGCTGCTTCGCAGCCCATCGGGGATAAATCCCCTCACCACAGGGGTGTCACTCTGCTGATTGCTGCGTAGGGAATAGCCCGCTAAAGCACAGTTTTGTGGAATATCTCCTACAGAAAGTGGCGAGCTTTACGGCTGCCACTCACTCTTTTCCCCACTCAACCGTCGATCCAGAAAACTCGCCGCACTGATCAACGCCAGATGCGTCAGCGCTTGCGGGGTATTGCCCAGATGCCGGCCATGGCTGTCGAATTCTTCGGCGTACAGCCCCAGCGGATTGGCGTAGCGCAGCAACTGTTCAAACTCCAGATGGGCCTTTTCCACCTGACCGGCGCGGGCCAGGCATTCGACGTACCAGAACGAACACGCGGCAAACGCGCCTTCGGTGCCGGTCAAGCCGTCGATGTTGGCGTCATCGTTGCGATAGCGGTAAACCATGCCGTCGCGTACCAGATGCTTTTCAATGGCTTCGAGGGTCGAGAGCCAGCGCGGATCCTTGGCGCTGACGAAACGCACCAGCGGCATCAGCAGCATCGAGCCGTCGAGTGCGGTGCCGCCCTTGTACTGGACAAAATGCCCGCGCTCTTCGTCCCAGAAGTTGTCCCAGATGTCGGCGTAGATTGCCTGGCGGGTTTGATCCCACTGGGCGAACGGTGCCGGCAACGAGCGTTTTGAAGCCAAACGAATCGCCCGATCCAGTGCCACCCAGCACATCAGCCGTGAGTGCAGAAAGTGATGCTGCTCACCGCGCATTTCCCAAATGCCTACATCCGTGGTCTGCCACGTCTCACAGACTTGATCGACCACTTCGCGCACGTGTTTCCAGCCTTCGTGGGAAATCGCGTCGCCGTACTTGTTGACCAGATACACCGCGTCCATCAGCTCGCCGAAGATATCCAGCTGAATCTGGTCATACGCGCCATTGCCGATGCGCACCGGTCGGGCGCCGCCATGCCCGGACAGGTTGTCCAGTTCGGTTTCCGGCAATTCCTGTCGGCCGTCGATGGCGTACAAGATGTTGAGTTTCATCGGCTGACCATGGCAATCGCTGACCCGATGGCGCAGCCAGCGCATGTAGTCGTTGGCTTCGCCGACAAAACCCAGACGCATGAACGCGTAAACCGTGAACGACGCATCGCGGATCCAGGTGTAGCGATAATCCCAGTTGCGTTCGCCGCCGGGCGTTTCCGGCAGGCCGAAGGTCGCGGCGGCGAGGATCGCGCCGTGTTTGCGCGAGGTCAGCAGCTTGAGCGCGAGGGCAGAGCGGTTGACCATTTCCCGCCAGCGTCCGCGGTAAATCGACTGGCCGATCCAGTCGCGCCAGAACTTCAGCGTGCGCTCCATACAGAAGTCGCCGGCGCCTTCGGCGAAGCGCGGATCGTCGCTGGCGCCGAGCATGAAGGCCGCCGTCTGATCCTGCTTGAGGGTGAAGCGGGCAATCGCCGCTGCGGCGTCCACCTGCAAGGGCTGATCAGAAGCCAGGCGCAGCGTCGGTTGCCCGCTGGCGCTGAACACCACGTCATTCTTATCCAGCGCCGCGCGAGTGTCGGCACGGGCATAGTCGTGGCGTACCGCGCAGCGCATGTGGAAATTCGCCTCGCCGCTGACCACCCGCACACGGCGCATCAGCAGTGGCAAGTCATCTTCGCTGTCACCCACCGGCAGCATGTCGGTGATTTCCACCACGGCATCGTCACTGAGCCAGCGGGTTTGCAGGACGTTGGTGTCCGGCAGGTAAATCTGCTCGCGGCGGGCATCGGGCAAGGCTGGCGCCAACTGGAAAATCCCCGCGTCGGGCGTATCCAGCAACGAACAGAAAATCGACGGACTGTCGAACTCCGGCCAGCAGAAAAAATCCACGCTGCCCTTGTCGTTGACCAGTGCCGCACTGCGCATGTCGCCGATGATGCCGTGGGCGTCGATCGGGCTTTGTCGTTCTGGATGATGCTCAGCCATTGCCGCGAAACTCCGGATAGAGGCTCATGCCGCCGTCGATAAACAGGGTAGTGCCGACGATGTAGTCAGAAGCATCGGAGGCGAGGAAAACCACCGCATTGGCGACGTCTTCCACATCGCCGATGCGCCCGTAGGGAATCAGGTCGAGCAGCTCTTCCCCGGCAGCGCCTTCGGTGGCTTCTTTATTGATCGCCGTGCGAATCGCCCCCGGTGCAATACCGTTGATGCGAATGCGCTGATGACTGACTTCCTGGGCAAGCGTCTGCATCAACTGATCGACACCGCCCTTGGACGCCGCGTAATTGACGTGCCCGGCCCACGGAATGCGCTGGTGCACCGAGCTCATGTGGATGATTTTTCCGGCGGCGCGGGATACGCCTTCGCGAATGCCTTGGCGATTGAAAATGCGCAACGCGGCACGGGCGCAGAGGAACTGGCCGGTGAGGTTGACGCCGATTACCTTATTCCAGTCATCCAGCGACATATCCACAGCCGCCGCATCTTTTTGCAGGCCGGAATTGGCGATCAGAATGTCCAGTGAGCCGAAAGCGTCGAGGGTTTCAGCGAACAGCCGTTCGACCTCGTCTTCCTTGGAGACATCGGCACCGATGGCCAGGGCCTGACCGCCATCGGCGATGATTTGTCGGGCGAGTGCTTCGGCGGGTTCGGCCTGGCGGTTGTAGTTGATGACCACGGCGGCACCGGCAGCGGCCAGGGCTTTGGCGCAAGCGTGGCCAATGCCGGAACTGGCGCCGGTGACGAGAGCTACCTGACCGGCGAGAGAAATGTGCATAGAGGAGGCGCCTGGGTTGAGGGCTTAATCAGCTGACCGATTGCCTGGCGTGAGAGTTCATTTCTGTGGGTTGTGGTGAAAGTATGGACCTCATCGCTGGCAAGCCAGGCTCCCACAGGGAACATAGATGAACATGAATTTATGTACGACCAGTACCTCTGTGGGAGCTGGCTTGCCCGCGATGGGGCCTTCACATTCCACCAACAATTCCCCGCTTCCTCTCTCATCAGCCTCTATGGCAACTTGGCCGCCCCTGACGAGGCTGTGACCTGATGGCAAACCCATACCGCGAATTGTTCAACGCCCCCGGCGCCCGAAATTTTGTGCTGGCCGGGATGATCGCGCGCATGCCGATTTCCATGACCGGCATCGGCGTGATCACCATGCTTTCGCAGCTGTACGGTGGGTACGCACTGGCCGGTGCGGTGGCGGCGACATTTGCCTTGGCCACGGCGTTTTGCGCACCGCAGGTTTCGCGACTGGTGGACCGCTTCGGTCAGGGCAAAGTGCTGCCCATTTCGGCATTGATCGGTGGTGGCGCGCTGTTGATGTTGCTGCTGTGTACACGGTTGCAGGCGCCGACCTGGACGCTGTTTGTGTTCGCCGCGCTCGCTGGGTGCATGCCGAGTATGTCGGCGATGGTGCGGGCGCGCTGGACGGAAATCTATCGCGGCCAGCCGCAATTGCAGACCGCGTATGCGCTGGAGTCGGTGCTTGATGAAGTTTGTTTCATCGTCGGCCCACCGCTGTCGGTGGGGCTGTGCGTGGCGGTGTTTCCCGAAGCCGGGCCGCTGGCGGCGTTGCTCGCGCTGGCGATCGGCGTGACGGCGTTTGTCGCCCAGCGCAGCACCGAGCCGCCGGTGCATCCGCACGCGTCTGAACATCACGGTTCGATTATCGGCTCGACAGATATTCAGCTGTTGTTGGCCTTGATGATCGCCATGGGCGTGATTGTCGGTGTGGTCGATGTCGTCAGCGTCGCGTTTGCCCAACAACAGGGGCAACCGGCAGCGGCGAGCATTGTGCTGTCGGTGTATGCCATCGGTTCGTGTCTGGCCGGGATCGCGTTTGGGGCGATGCGTTCGAAACTGCCGCTGCCGCGACTGTTTCTGTATGGCGGAGTGGCAACGGCAGTGACGACGTTGCCGCTATTGCTGGCGAGCAACATTCTCGGCCTGGCGCTGGCGGTTTTCATTGCCGGGCTGTTCTTTGCGCCGACCCTGATTGTCGCGATGGCACTGGTCGAACGCATCGTACCGCCGGCCAAACTCACCGAAGGCCTGACCTGGCTGGTGACCGGTCTGAGCATCGGCGTTGCCATCGGCGCCGCCGGTTCCGGTGCGCTGGTCGATGCCTTTGGCGCGCGCAGTGGCTTCTGGCTGGCGATTGCCGCCGGGGCGGTGGTCCTCGCGTCGGCGGTGCAGAGTTTCCGTCATCTGAAGTGATCAACCAACCGACTAATTCCCGCGTCGCCTCATCCGTTCTCTTTTACAGATAACCCTATTGAGGTAAACGCGGTGACAAAGCTGACACTGCTGTGCCTGCCCTATTCGGGCGCCAGCGCCATGGTCTACAGCCGCTGGCGGCGCCAACTGCCGTCGTGGCTGCACCTGCAACCGGTGGAATTGCCCGGGCGCGGTGCCCGTTTCGACGAACCCTTGCAGATCGACATGCGTGCGCTGGCCGGCCAATTGGCCCGTGAGCACAAGCCCGGCTTGCAGACGCCTTATGCCCTGTTCGGGCATAGCCTGGGTGCGCTGCTGGCGTGCGAAATGGCGCATGCTTTTCGCGAACTCGGTGCGCCGGAGCCGGTGGCGTTGTTCGCTTCCGGCACGGCCGCCCCGACCATGCGCAGTGACTACGATCGCGGCTTTGCCGAGGCGCGCAGCGATGACGAGTTGATCGAGCAGTTGCGCACCTTTCAAGGCACCAGTGAGGAAGTGCTGGCCAACCAGGAACTGATGAGCCTGACGCTGCCGGTGCTGCGTGCCGACTTCATGATGTGCGGACGTTTCACGCCGGCGCAGCGGCCCTTGCTCAATTGCCCGGTGCACGTGCTGGGCGGCAAGGAAGACCGCGCGACCACCGAACAACTGATCGGCTGGAGCAAAGAAACCCTGGGCAGTTTTTCCGTGGACATGATGACCGGCGGGCATTTCTTCATCCATGAACACGAAGCCCGGGTCATCCGCACGATCAAGACCCATCTGGAAGTCCACCACCGCCGCCATGCGCAGGCAGCGGCACCGGCGTTTTAGTGCGCGGTTCACCTATCGAGTGATTACAGGAGGCCAGTCATGGCTGTTGCTGTGGGATTTTCCGTTCGGCCGCTGCTGCCGCAACGGGGGCGCTTGCCGTTGTTGGTGGAAGCGACCGATGCGGACACCGACCTTTTGGCGGTGTTCGATGAATTGAAAGAGCTGGTGGACGAACATTTGCTGCGCGATGGCGGGGTGCTGTTCCGTGGATTCCGTCTGAACGGTGCTGAACAGTTCCGTCAGTTCGCGGCCAGTTTCGGCCACCCGCTGTTGAACTATGAATTCGGCTCGACGCCGCGTACCAACGTGACGCAAGGCGTGTACACGTCCACCGAATACCCGGCGCACCAAAGCATTCCGCTGCACAACGAGCAGGCCTATTCCCGCGACTGGCCGATGAAGATCTGGTTCTACAGCATGATCGCGGCCAAGTCCGGTGGCGAAACGCCGATTGCCGACAGCCGTGAAGTCTATCGACGTATTCCGGCGGCGATTCGCGAGCGCTTCGTCAACAAAGGCCTGATGTATGTGCGCAACTTCGGCAATGGTCTGGATGTGGCCTGGGAAGATGTGTTCAACACCGAGGATCGCGAGGTCGTCGAGGTCTACTGCAAGGCCCACGGCATTGTTTGCGAATGGAAGGACGACGGTGAGCTGCGCACCCGTCAGACCTGTCAGGCGGTGGCGGTGCATCCGGTGACCGGCGACAACGTCTGGTTCAATCAGGCGCACTTGTTCCACATTTCCAACCTGCAAGCGGAAGTGCGCGAAAGCCTGCTGGACATCGTCGACGAAGAGGACTTGCCGCGTAATGTTTATTACGGCGACGGCTCGGCCATTGAAGATGAGGTGCTGGCGCAGATTCGCGCAGTGCTCGACGAGTGCGCGATCAGCTTCCCTTGGCAGGAAGGCGATGTGCTGATGCTCGACAACATGCTGTCGGCCCACGCGCGATCGCCGTTTGAAGGCCCGCGCAAAGTGATTGTCGCCATGGCCGAGGGGCATTCTCTGGACGCTCGCTGAGCGATCCCGGCGTTTGTCTGAACGCTTGCCGAAGCCGCTCTTGCCGCGGCTTCGGCATTTCTGCATCTGGCGGGAGTGCCGCCCGGCCGGTATTGCGCCGGCGCGCTAAATCATTGCGTTTGTCATTCGTTCTTGTTGATACGACCGGGCCTCCTGGTCACGCCGCCGATCAGCAAGGACCCCATGCATGAATGCCGCAGACGCACAGAAACTAGCCCGTCGCTTTATCGAACTGCCGCAGGACAAACGCCGTTTGTTTCTCGCCGGCATGGCCCGCGAAGGCATCGATTTTGCGCAGCTTCCCATGACCGCCTGTGACGGCATCGCCGAGCGTGACGGCCTGTCTTATGCCCAGCAGCGGATGTGGTTTCTCTGGCAGCTGGACCCGCACAGTGCTGCTTACAACTTGCCGATGGCCGTGCGCCTGACGGGCGATCTGCAAGTGCAGGCTCTGGAGCAGGCATTCAGCCTTTTGGCGGCGCGGCATGAGTGCCTGCGCACCACCTTCGGTCAGGAAGGCGAGCGCGCTTTTCAGCGCGTCGCCGAGCCTCAGCCTCTGAAGCTGGTCATCACCGATCTGAGTGCCGTCCCCGAGGCCCAGCGTTGGCCTCTGGCGCAGCAGCACATGATGGCCGAGGCCACGCAGGCGTTCGACCTGGAAAACGGCCCGCTGCTGAGCCTGCGCCTGTTGCGTCTGGCCGAGCAGGAGCACGTGCTGCTGTTGACCTTGCACCACATCATTGCCGATGGCTGGTCGATGAACATTCTCATCGACGAGTTCATGCGCACCTACGACGCCCTGGTCGCGGGGCGCGAGCCATCGTTGCCGGCACTCACCGTGCATTACCGCGATTACGCGCTGTGGCAGCGCAGTTGGCTGGAGGCGGGCGAGCGCGAGCGGCAACTGGATTACTGGCGCGCGCAATTGGGTGACGAACACCCGGTGCTTGAATTGCCGACTGACCGCGCCTATCCGGCGCAATCAAGTCATCAGGGGGCGCGGCTGGAAACGGTCATCGACGCAGCGCTGCGCCAGGAGCTGAAAAGCCTCGCCCAGCGTCAGGGCGTAACTCTGTTCGTGGTGCTGTTGGCCGCTTTCAAAACCTTGTTGCACCGCTACAGCGGCCAGACCGACATTCGTGTCGGCGGGCTGATCGCCAACCGCACCCGCAGCGAAACCGAAGGGCTGATCGGCTTCTTCGTCAACACGCAAATCCTGCGCAGCGAAGTCACCGCACAAACGCGTTTTGCCGATCTGTTGCAGAACCTGCGTCAAGCCGCGCTCGGTGCTCAGGTTCATCAGGAGTTGCCGTTCGACGCGCTGATCGAAGCGCTGCAACCGGCGCGCAGCCAAAGCCACAACCCGCTGTTCCAGGTGATGTTCAACCACCAGCCGCTGGTGACCGATTTGCAGCATGTGCAACTGGAATCGGGGTTGCAGGTCGGCTATTTGACTGAAGAGCAACTGGCCGGCAGCGGTCGCCAACATGCCGCTACCAGTGACCTGATGCTCGACACCCGCGAGGAGGGCGAGCAACTGTTCGCTGCCTTCACCTACGCCACCGATATTTTTGACGCCGCGACCATCGCCGCGATGGCCGGACATTGGCGCAACATTCTGGCCTCCGTGTGCCGTGACCCTCAGCAATTGATCAGCGAAGTTGCGCTGCTGGCGGACGTCGAGCACGCGCAATTGATTCAGAGCACCGAGGCCGATCCGCTATTCGCCAGTGTGCAAACACGCTTCGAAGCGCAAGTAACGCGAACGCCGCAGGCAGCGGCGGTGATCCTGGCGACCGAGCCGTCGCCGTCACTCAGCTACGCCGAGTTGAACACCCGCAGCAATCGTCTGGCCCACCAGTTACGCGCTCGCGGTGTCGGCCCTGACGTGCTGGTCGGTGTGGCGCTGGGGCGCTCGCTGGAACTGGCGGTGGCGCTACTGGCAGTGCTCAAGGCTGGCGGCGCTTACGTGCCGCTGGATCCGCAAACACCGGCCGAACGTTTGCGCCACGTGCTCGATGACAGTGGCCTGAAACTGCTGCTGACTGATCGCGAAAGTCTCGCCAGCCTGCCGGCTCTCGACGGTGTCGACTGCCTGTGTCTGGAGCAGTTGGCCGATGACGGGCAGGTCGACAATCTTTCGGTGACGGTCGAGGCGCAAAACCTCGCCTACGTGATCTACACCTCAGGCTCGACCGGGCGCCCGAAAGGCGTGGCGATCAGTCACGGCGCGTTGAGCGAGTTCATCGACCGCGCCATCGATTACAGCGACCTGCGTGAAGGCGACCGGGTCCTGCAATTCGCCACCAGCAGTTTCGACGGCTTCGTCGAGCAGTTTTTCCCGCCACTGTGCCACGGCGCTGCTGTCGTGCTGCGTGATGCGCGGTTGTGGGACAGCGCGGCGTTGCATCAGGTCATCCTCGAACACGGCATCACCCTGGCCGACTTGCCCGCCGCTTACTGGTATTGGCTGGTGCAGGAATACGCCGCCAACCCACCGAGCGGTTTCGCTGCGTTGCGGCAGATTCATGTCGGCGGCGAAGCCATGGCGGTGGACGGTTTGCGTCTATGGCAACAGGCCGGGTTGGGCCATGTGCGATTGCTCAATACCTACGGGCCGACCGAGGCCACGGTGGTTTCGACCATTCATGACTGCACGGCACTGACGGCGGACGCCGTGTCGTGGCGCGGCATCCCGATCGGACAAGGTCTCGACGCGCGTCGTTTGTACGTGCTGGACGATGATTTGAACCTGCTGCCGCAAGGTGCGGTGGGCGAGTTGTATATCGGCGGACCGGGCCTGGCGCGTGGCTATCACCGTCAGCCGATGCTCAGCGCCGAGCGCTTTATCGCTGATCCGTTCGCTGACGGCCAGCGCCTGTACCGTTCCGGCGACCGCGCCCGACTACGCGCCGATGGTGCGCTGGAGTACGTCGGTCGGGTCGATCATCAAGTGAAGATTCGCGGCTTCCGTATCGAGCTGGGCGAAATCGAATCGCGCCTGCAACAGTGCCCGGGCATCCGCGAGGCGGTGGTGCTGGCGGTGCCGCTCAGTGGTGGTTTGCAACTGGTGGCCTACGTGGTCAGCGATCAGGCCGTGCTCGACAGCGCGGCGACGCAAGCGGCGTTCCGTCAGCAAATCCGGGCGGCGCTGCAAGCCGATCTGCCGGACTACATGGTGCCGGGCCATCTGCTGTTGCTGGCGAACCTGCCGCTGACGCCGAGCGGCAAGCTCGATCGCAAGGCGTTGCCCGCGCCGGATCCTGTGCAGTTGCAGGGCGACTATCGCGCACCGCAAACGGACACCGAGCAACAACTGGCGCAGATCTGGGCAGAGGTCCTGCAAGTATCGCGGATCGGTCTGGATGATCACTTCTTTGAACTGGGTGGCCATTCGTTGCTGGCCGCGCAGGTGATTGCGCGTATCAAAACTCAATTGGGCGTTGTTTTGCCGCTGCGCAGCCTGTTCGAGAAACCGGTACTGGCCGATCTGGCGGCGGTGCTTGCGCAACTGGCTGACGGCGCAACGAACGACGACTGGTCCGACATGGATCAGTTCATGAATGCTTTGGAAGGAGAGGAAGTATGAGCGGCACCATGGCGGAGCGCATCGCGAAAAGGTTCGTCGGCTTGCCGCTGGAACAGCGTCGGCTGTTTTTGGCCAAGCTGCGTGAAGACGGCAAGGACTTCAGCCTGTTGCCGCTGCCGGTCAGTCGTCACGATGTCGCGCAGATTCCGTTGTCGTTTGCCCAGCAGCGCTTGCTGTTTCTCTGGCAACTCGAACCGCAGAGTGCCGCTTACAACATGGCCGCCGGCTTGCGTCTGAACGGGCGTCTGGACGAGACGGCGCTACAACGTTCCTTCGATCATCTGGTGCTACGCCATGAAGTGCTGCGCACAGTGTTCCAGACCGACGGCGATCAGCCGCATCAGGTGATTCTTGATCAGCAACCGCTGACACTGGAACGCATCGACCTCACCAGTCTGCCTGATTCGGAACGCGAATCTGCCTTGGCGCAACAGGTGCAGACCATCACGGCGCGGCCGTTCGATTTGCGCCACGGGCCGCTGTTGCGTGCCAGCCTGTTTGCGCTGGCCGAAGAAGAATTCGTGTTGGTGGTGAGCATGCACCACATCGTCTCCGACGGTTGGTCGATGGACGTGATGGTCAAGGAATTCGTCCAGTGCTACCAGGCCTTCAGCCTTGAACGCGAGCCGCAATTGCCGGCACTGACGCTGCAATACGCCGACTACGCGATCTGGCAGCGGCGCTGGCTGGAAGCCGGCGAGGGCGAACGGCAACTCGATTACTGGCGCCAGCAATTGGGTGAAGAGCATCCGCTGCTGGAAGTGGCGCCGGACTTTGCCCGTCCTGTGACGCAAAGCTTCGAGGGCCAGACCCTGAGTTTTGATTTCGGTGCGCCGTTGTCCCTGCAACTCAACGCCTTTGCGCGTAGCCAGGGCATCAGTCTGTTCATGCTGGTGCTGGCCGGGTTCTCGCTGTTCCTGTCGCGGCAGGCCGGGCAGCGCGACATTCGTGTCGGGGTGCCGAATGCCAACCGTGGCCGTGCTGAGGTCGAAGGGCTGATCGGCTTTTTCGTCAACACTCAGGTGCTGCGATGCGAGGTGGACGAGCGCGGCAGTTTCGAGGATTTGCTGGCGCGTGTACGTGAAGCCGCGTTCGGTGCCCAGGCGCATCAGGAGCTGCCGTTCGAGCAACTGGTGGACGAGTTGGTGGCTGAACGCACCCTGGGCCACAACCCGTTGTTCCAGGCCAAGTTCAACCAGAACGTCGGCATGCAGAAGCAGCGTTCGATGGCCCTGCCAGGGCTGAGCGTGGCGGAGTATCCGCTGGACAAGGACGGTACTCACTTTGATCTGGCGCTGGACATCACCGATGACGGCACGCTGATTCATGGCCAGATGACCTATGCCAGCGACCTCTATCGCCCACAGACGGTCGAGGGGTTTGTGCCGGCCTTGCTCGGCTTGTTCAGCGAGTTGTTGAAAGCGCCGCAAGCGCCACTGCACCGCGTTGCGGTGACCTTGCCAGCGCCACTTCCGGCCCCCGCCGAGCCGGCGATGTTGGTGTTGCAGCATTGGGATCGTGAAGTCGCCCGCCAGCCTGAAGCGCCGGCCGCCCGCGACCTGAATCAGGCCTTGAGTTATCGGGCGCTGGATCAGGCGGCCAATCGTCTGGCCCATCATCTGCTGGCGCAGGGCGTGAACGTCGGCGAGCCGGTGGCGGTGCTGATGGAGCGCTCGCTGGACTGGCTGACCTGTGTGCTGGCGGTGTTCAAGGCCGGCGCGGTGTACATGCCGCTGGACGTCAAGGCGCCGGATGCACGTTTGCAGCAGATGCTCGGTGCGGCGCAGGCGCGGCTGTTGTTGTGCGCCGAAGGCGATGCGCGCGTGTCCGGGTTGGCGGTTGACGGCTGTCGGGGCATCGCCTTTGCATCGCGGCAGTGGCAGTCAATGCCGGACACCTGTCCGGCCGTGGCGTTGTGCGCTCAATCAGCGGCGTACGTGATTCACACCTCCGGCTCCACCGGGCAACCGAAAGGCGTACTGGTCAGCCACGGCGCGCTGGGCAGTTATGTCCGCGGTGTGCTGGAGCGACTGGCGCCGGCGGCGGACAGCAGCATGGCGCTGGTCTCGACCATTGCTGCGGATCTGGGTTTCACCGTGCTGTTCGGCGCGCTGTGTTCCGGGCGCCTGTTGCATGTCTTGCCGGAAGAGCTGGGTTTCGATCCGGACCGGTTTGCCGAGTACATGGCAACGCACCAGGTGGGCATGCTGAAAATCGTCCCCGGTCATCTGGCCGCGTTGTTGCAGGCCGCAAGGGCAGCCGACGTGCTGCCGCACCACGCGCTGATCGTCGGCGGCGAGGCGTGCTCGCCGGCGCTGGTGGAGCGCGTGCGTCAGCTCAAACCGGGCTGCCGCATCATCAACCACTATGGGCCGAGCGAAACCACGGTGGGCGTGTTGGCCCATGAAGTCGCTGATCTGACGCTCACCCGCAGCGTGCCGGTCGGTAGCGCACTGACCGGCGCTCACGTCTACGTGTTCGACGATGTCCTGAACAACGTCGCCGATCAGGTGGCTGGCGAGTTGTATATCGGTGGCGACAGCGTGGCGCTGGGCTATCTGAATCAGCCGGCGCTGACCGCCGAGCGCTTCCTGCCCGATCCATTCGGCACGCCGGGTGCGCGGGTGTATCGCAGCGGCGACCGGGTACGCCGCAATCGTCAGCAAGCGGTGGAATTCATCGGCCGCGCCGACGATCAGGTCAAGGTGCGCGGCTATCGCGTGGAGCCGGCGGAAGTGGCGCGCGTGCTGCTCGGGCTCGACGGCGTCAGTGAAGCGGCGGTGCTGGCGTTGTCACTGGATGACGACCCGACGCGTTTGCAACTGGTCGTGTGGTGTGTGCCGGTCGCAGGTGCTTCGTTAGCGGCACAGGCGCTGCGCGAGCAATTGCAGGCGTGCCTGCCGGATTACATGGTGCCGGCGCAGATCGTCCTGCTCGAGCAACTGCCGCTGACGGCCAACGGCAAACTCGACAAGCGTGCCTTGCCGGTGCCGGGCGTGGTCACTCAGCACTTCGTCGCGCCGCAAGGTGAAGTCGAAGAGAAACTCGCGGCAATTTGGGCCGATGTCCTCAAGCTTGAGCGCGTCGGCAGCACCGACAACTTCTTCGAGCTGGGCGGTGATTCGATCCTCAGCCTGCAAATCATTGCCCGGGCCAAACGCCAGGGTATCAAGCTGAGCCCCAAGCAACTGTTCGAAAAACAGACCATCGGCCAACTGGCCGTCGTGGCCAAACTGATCGAAGGCAAACCCGTTGCGGCTGCGGCGCCGGCAGCTCGCGGACCGTTGCCATTGTTGCCGATTCAGGCACGGTTCTTCGAAACCCCGATCGCCCAGCGTCAGCACTGGAACCAGTCGGTGATGTTGCAACCGACCACGCTGCTCGACGCCGCTCACCTACGCACAGCGCTGGCGGCGCTGATCGAACAGCACGACGCGTTGACGCTGAATTTCCAGGCGTCCGGCGACGTGTGGCAGGCAACGCCGCAGACCCAGCGTGATCCAGAGCTGTTGTGGGTCCGTGAGTTGGACAGCCTGAACGCGTTGCCGGCGCTCGCCGATCAAGCCCAGCGCAGCCTGAATCTGCAACAAGGCCATTTGCTGCGGGCGGTGCTGGTGAACCTGCCGAACGCCGAGCAACGCTTGTTGCTGGTCATCCACCACCTGGTGATCGACGGCGTGTCGTGGCGCATTCTGCTGGAAGATCTGCAGCACGCTTACACCGCGCTGGCGGCGGGTACGCCGCTGGTTCTGCCGGGCAAAAGCAGCTCGCTGCACAGCTGGGCCGAGCATCTGCACCGTTACGGGCAGAGCGCAGCGCTGGCCGCTGAGAGCGCCTACTGGCGCCAGACCCTGGAGGCCGGCGACCCACAACTGCCGCGCGATTTCCCGCAGGACACGCAAACCCGCGAACAGGCCGCCCACGCCAGTTCGCGCCTGAGCCAGGCGCTGACCCACAAGCTGTTGAAAGTGGCGCCAGCGGCGTATCGCACGCAGATCAACGACCTGCTGCTGACGGCGCTGGCGCGGGTGTTGTGCGACTGGAGCGAACAGCCGTCGGTATTGATTCAGCTCGAAGGTCACGGACGTGAAGACCTGTTCGACGACATCGACCTGAGCCGCACCGTAGGCTGGTTCAGCAGCCTGTTCCCGGTGCGCCTGACCCCCGAGGCAACGCCGGGTGCGTCGCTGTGCGCGATCAAGGAACAATTGCGTGCGGTGCCGGGCAAAGGCATCGGCTTTGGTGTGCTGCGCTACTTGAGCCGTTGCGCCCAGTTGCAGGCATTGCCGCAGCCGCGCGTGACCTTCAACTACCTCGGCCAGTTCGACGGCGCGTTCAACGCTGACGCCGGCGCGCTGTTCGTGCCCAGCGGTGAAAGCACCGGGGCCAACCAGGACGCAGCCGCGCCGTTGGGTAACTGGCTGAGCGTTGACGGTCAGGTCTACGGCGGTGAGCTGGAATTGACCTGGACCTTCGGCACCGGCATGTATCGCGCAGAAACCGTCGAGGCGCTGGCCGAGGCCTATCGTCGTGAGCTTGCGCGTTTGATCGAACACTGCTGCGACAGTGGCGAGGCGGCTGTCACGCCGTCGGACTTCAGTCTGGCAACGCTGACCCAGGCACAACTCTCGGCATTGCCTATTCCGGCCCGCGACATCGTCGACCTCTATCCGCTGTCGCCGATGCAGCAGGGCATTCTGTTCCACAGCGTCAACGATCCGCACAGCCCGGCCTACACCAACCAATTGCGCGTCGATGTGCAACATCTCGATGCCGAGCGCTTCCATCAGGCCTGGCAGCAAACCGTTGATGCTCACGAAATCCTGCGCACGGCGTTTGTGTGGCCACAGGATGCCGCCGCTGCGGTGCAAGTGGTGCGCCAGAGTGCGCAGATGCCATGGCGCGTGCAGGACTGGCGCGGTCGCCATGATCTCGGCACGGCACTGGATCAACTGGCCGGCGAAGATCTTGCCAGCGGTTTCGACCTGACCGGTACGCCGCTGTTGCGGGTGACCCTGGTGCGCACGGATGAGGCGACGCATCACCTGATCTACACCTGCCATCACATCCTCATGGACGGCTGGAGCACGTCGCAGTTGTTCGGCGAAGTGCTGCAGCGTTATGCCGGCATGACCCCGACGGTCGGGCAGGGGCGTTATCGCGATTACATCGAATGGCTGGGGCAGCGCGATCAGCAGGCCAGTCGCGATTTCTGGACGACAGCCCTTGCGGACCTTGATGAGCCGACGCGTCTGGCCAGTGCCTTGTCCGGCGCGCAGCAAGTGGCCAGCGGTTACGCCGATCACGAGCATGTATTCAGTGAGACGTTGACGGCGGATCTGAACCGTTTTGCCCGCGAGCAGAAAGTCACCCTCAACACCTTGGTGCAAGCGGCGTGGCTGGTACTGCTGCAGCGTTACACCGGGCAGGACAATGTGGCATTCGGCGCGACGGTCGCCGGGCGCCCGACGGATTTGCCGGGCGTCGAGCAACAGATCGGTCTGTTCATCAACACTTTGCCGGTGGTGGCAGCGCCGTCCGCTGAGATCATCGTCAGCCAGTGGCTGCAACAGGTGCAGGACGTCAATCTGGCGCTGCGCGAGCATGAGCACACGCCGCTCTACGAGATTCAGCGTTGGGCCGGTGCGGGTAACGGGGCGTTGTTCGACAGCATTCTGGTGTTCGAAAACTACCCGATGGCCGAAGCCTTGCAACAAGGCCCGACCACCGGTCTGACGTTCTCGGCGATTCGTCGTCAGGAACAGACCAACTACCCGCTGACGCTGGTGGCGGTCACCGGTCGCGAGCTGAGTCTGGGGATCAGTTATGACCAGGCCAGTTTCGCTGCGACCGCGATCAGCGCGTTGAGCGCACAACTCGAAAGCCTGCTCACGCAGTTCCTCGCCGATGCCACGCAACCGCTGGGTGCGCTGCAATTGCTCGCAGAACCGCAGCGTCAACAGGCCATCGATTGGGGCAAGGCCGACGTCACGGCAACGGATGCCCGCACGGTGCTGGAACACCTCGCCGCGCAGGTTCAGCGTCAGCCCCAAGCACACGCGGTGCTGTTCGCCGAACAACAGATCGATTACCAAGGCCTCGATGCCCGGGCCAACCGTCTGGCGCACAAGCTGCAAACGCTGGGCGTGGAGCCGGAGATTCGGGTTGGTGTCTGCATGCGCCGCACGCCGGACATGCTGGTCAGCCTGCTGGCCATTCTCAAGGCCGGTGGCGCCTATGTGCCGCTGGATCCGGACTATCCACAGGAGCGCTTGCTGCACATGCTCGACGACAGCCGCGCCGCCGTGCTGATCACCGAGCCCGCCGCACTGGCGCTGTTGCCACAAACCTTGAGCGCTGAGGTGCTGTTGGTGGAAGAGGGCGCCTTGAGCGCGTTCCCGATCACCGCACCGCAGGCGAATGTCACCGCGCAGAATCTGGCCTATGTCATCTACACCTCGGGCTCGACCGGTAAACCGAAAGGCGTGGCGATCACCCACGGCAACCTGTCGGCGCTGATTCAGTGGTCGGCCGGGGTTTATCGTGAAGAACAGTTGCGCGGCGTGTTGGCGTCGACGTCGATCTGCTTCGACCTGTCGGTCTGGGAAATCTTCGTCACCCTCGCTTGCGGTGGCTGCCTGGTGCTGGCGGACAACGCGCTGGCACTGGCCGATTTGCCGGCTCGCGAACAGGTCACGCTGATCAACACGGTGCCGTCGGCGATTGCCGCGCTGCAACGTGCCGGACAGATTCCGCATTCGGTCGCGACCATCAATCTGGCCGGTGAGCCGCTCAAGCAAAGCCTGGTGGACACCTTGTACGCGAGCACCTCGGTGCAGCAGGTCTACGATCTGTACGGGCCGTCGGAAGACACCACCTATTCGACCTTCACCCTGCGCACGCCGCAAGGGCAGGCGAACATCGGCCGACCGCTGCAAAACACTGTGGCCTATTTGCTCGACAGCCAGTTGCAAGTGTTGCCGGGCGGCGTGCCCGCCGAGCTGTACCTGGGCGGTGCCGGTGTGACCCGTGGTTATCTGCTGCGCGCCGCGCTGACCGCCGAACGCTTTGTGCCGAACCCGTACGCCAGTAACGGCGAGCGGCTGTACCGCACCGGCGATCTGGTGCGTCAGGGCCATGACGGCAATATCGAGTACATCGGTCGGGCCGATCATCAGGTGAAGATTCGCGGCTTCCGTATCGAACTCAGCGAGATCGAAGCGCGGCTGCTGGAGCAGGACGAGATCCGCGAAGCCGTGGTCCTCGCTCAGGACGGTGCCGCCGGTAAACACCTGCATGCCTATGTGGTGGCGGCGCAGGCAGTGACCGATCAGGCGTTGTTGGCGGAACGCCTGCGCAACGCGCTGGCCAGTCGCTTGCCGGCGCACATGGTGCCGGGCCACTTGCATTTGATCGACGCCATCCCGTTGACCCCCAACGGTAAGCTTGATCGCAAGGCGTTGATGGCTCTGGGCGACAGCCCGACGCAGCAGCACTATCAGGCGCCGCAAAGCGATTTGCAGTGGGAAGTGGCGACGATCTGGCAGGAAGTGCTGGAGGTCGAGCAGGTGGGCCTGGACGACAACTTCTTCCAGCTCGGCGGGCACTCGTTGCTGGCCACGCTGGTGGTGACCCGGATCAAGGAGCGTCTGGGCGACAAGGTGCCGCTCAAGGAATTGTTCGAAACCGATACCCTCAAGGCGTTCTGCGCGCGAATCGAGGCCTTGCGCGTCGAAATGTCGCCCGTTCAGGATGAATTGGCTAAATCCCTGGAGGCCCTCAAACGTCTATCCCTCGATGATCTGGAAAAACTGATTTCTTGAGAGGGAAAAACGCGTGCAAGAGTTAATCGAGTCGGTAGGACAACTTTCGGCTAAGCAAAGAAAGGCTCTGGCGGTTCTGCTCAAGCAGAAAGGCGTCAACCTCTTTGACATTGCTCCGGTTTTCAAGCGCACGGCTGAAGAGCCGTTGCTGCTGTCCTACGCTCAGCAGCGCCAGTGGTTTCTCTGGCAGTGGGCGCCGCACAGCGCGGCCTACAACATTCCGACGGCCCTGCGTTTGCAGGGGCCGCTGGATGTCAGCGCGCTGGAGCGCAGCGTTCAGGCGCTGATCGAGCGACACGAAACCTTGCGCACGGTGTTCACTCAGGAAACCGCGCAACCCTTGCAAGTGGTCCTGCCCGCAGGCCCCTTTGGGCTGGAGATCCATCAACTGAGCGCTGAGCTGGCGAACGACCCGGATGCCTCTATCCAAGCGTTCGTGCAGACTCAGAGCCAGAAAACTTTCGACCTGCAGCACGGCCCGCTATTGCGCGCAGCGCTGCTGCAAGTCAACCCGAATGACCACGTGCTGGTGCTGACCCTGCACCACATCGTCTCCGATGGCTGGTCGCTGCAAGTGATGATCGAGGAGCTGGTGCAGTTGTACGCCGGTTTCAACCTCGGTCACGACGCCGGTCTGCCGGCCTTGCCGATTCAATACGCCGACTACGCCCTGTGGCAACGGCAGTGGATGGAGGCCGGTGAGCAGGAGCGGCAATTGGCTTACTGGCAGGAGAAACTCGGCGGCGAGCAACCGGTGCTGGAACTGCCGATGGATCGCCCGCGCTCCATCGAGCAAAGCTTCGCCGGCGCCAGTCACAACCTGATTCTCGACCCGGCGCTGAGCAATGCGCTCAAGGCCTTCGCCCGCCAGGAAAACGTCACCCTGTTCGTGGTCTTGCTGGCTTCGTTCCAGGCACTGTTGCATCGTTACAGCGGTCAGGCCGATATCCGCGTCGGCGTGCCGAATGCCAACCGTGGCCGGGTGGAGATTGAGCGGCTGATCGGCTTCTTCGTCAACACTCAGGTGCTCAAGGCCGACATTGACGGGCAGATGCCTTTTGTCGATCTGCTGCGTCAGGTCAAACAGACCGCGCAGGAGGCGCAAGCCCATCAGGATTTGCCGTTCGAGCAACTGGTCGAAGCGCTGGAGCCGGGCCGCAGCCTCAGTCACAGCCCGCTGTTCCAAGTGATGTTCAACCATCAGGCCGAGCGCCGTGCGAGCGTCGAAACCCGTTTGAATGGCCTGAGCATCGAACCGCTGGAATGGCAAAGCCAGACCGCGCAGTTCGACCTGACCCTCAACACCACCGAACAGGCGCATGGCATTGAAGCGGTGCTCAAGTACGCCACGGATCTGTTCGACGCGGCGACCATCGAGCGTCTGGCACAGCACTGGAACGCGCTGCTGCGGGCCATCGTTGCCGAGCCGACGCAGCGCATCGGCCAGTTGCCGATGCTCGATGCCGGTCAACAGCAACAATTGCTCGCGCAGTGGAATCCTGAGCGCATCGAGCAACCGCTGTCGCAGTGCATCCATCAAGCCATCGAAGTGCAGGCCGAGCGTCATCCCGACGCGGTCGCCGTGACTTATTCCGGGCAGCGCCTGACATACGCCGAACTCAATCGCCGCGCCAACCAGTGGGCGCATACGCTGATCGGCCGTGGCGTGGGGCCGGACGTGCGCGTTGGCGTCGCGGTCGAACGCTCGCTGGACATGATCGTCGCCATCCTCGCCGTGCTCAAGGCCGGTGGTGCTTACGTGCCGCTGGACCCGAGCTATCCGGATGATCGCTTGAGCTACATGATCGAGGACAGCGGCATCGACCTGCTGCTGACCCAAGGCCATCTGCTCGCGCAACTGCCGGTTCCACCGGGGCTGGCGTGTCTCGATCTGGATCAGGCGCCAGAACATGGCAACGAAGCCAACCCGGTCTGCCTGACCACACCGGACAGTCTGGCGTACGTCATCTACACCTCGGGTTCCACCGGTAAACCGAAAGGCGCGTTGCTGCCGCACGGCAACGTTATGCGCCTGTTCAGCGCCACCGAGCACTGGTTCGATTTCGGCCCGCAGGACAGCTGGACGCTGTTCCATTCCTACGCCTTCGACTTCTCGGTCTGGGAGATTTTCGGGGCGCTGTTGTACGGCGGCAAACTGGTGGTGGTGCCCCATGACATCAGCCGTTCCCCGGAAGATTTCTACACCCTGTTGTGCGATGAAAACGTCACCGTGCTGAACCAGACGCCGTCGGCGTTCAAGCCCTTGATGCAGATCGCCAGCGAGTCGCCGCGCAATAACGCATTGCGCTACGTGGTGTTTGGCGGCGAGGCGCTGGAAGTGCAGAGCCTGCGCCCGTGGTTCGAACGTTTCGGCGACCGCGCACCGACACTGATCAACATGTACGGGATCACCGAAACCACGGTGCACGTGACCTATCGTCCATTGTCGATGGACGATCTGCAGCAAAGCCACAGCAGCCCGATTGGCGAGCCGATTGTCGACCTGTCGTGGTACTTGCTCGACAGCTCGCTGAACCTGGTGCCGCAAGGCTGCATCGGTGAGTTGTACATCGCCGGTGCCGGTCTGGCCCGGGGTTACCTGAATCAGGCCGGCATGACCGCCACGCGATTCGTTCCCGACCCATTCAACCCGCAGGCGGGGGAGCGGCTGTATCGCACCGGCGACCTGGCGCGGCTGCGTGGCGACGGCGTGATCGAGTACATCGGCCGGATCGATCATCAGGTGAAGATCCGTGGTTTCCGTATCGAACTGGGCGAAATCGAAGCGCAACTGCTCAAGCACCCTGACGTGCGCGAAGCGGTGGTGCTGGCGGTCGACGGTCTCAGCGGTCAGCAACTGGCGACCTGGATCGTCGCCAACGAGGTGCTGGACGCCGAAGGGCAGGGCGCACTGCGTGATTCGATCAAGGCGCATTTGCGCGAAACCCTGCCGGATTACATGGTCCCGGTCAGTTGGGCGTTCCTTGAGCGCCTGCCGCTGACGGCCAACGGCAAACTCGATCGCAAGCAACTGCCGCACCCGGAAGTTGCGCAAGTGCAGGAAGCCTATGCCGCGCCGCGTAACCAACTGGAGCAGCGTCTGGCCGAGATCTGGCAGGACGTGTTGAAGGTCGAGCGTGTCGGGCTCAATGACAACTTCTTCGAGTTGGGCGGCGATTCGATCATTTCGATTCAGGTGGTCAGCCGCGCCCGTCAGGCGGGCATTCGCTTTACCCCCAAAGACATCTTTCAGCATCAGACCGTGCAACGTCTGGCGACCGTCGCGCAACAGAGCGACGCGGTGCAGATGCAGCAGGGTGATGTGCTCGGCGACGCGCTGCTGACACCGATCCAGCATTACTTTTTCAACAGCGACATCCCGGCTCGGCATCACTGGAACCAGTCGATCCTGCTGACCCCGGCCACCGCGCTGCAACCGGCGCCGCTGGAGCAGGCGCTGTTGCACCTGCAACGTCATCATGACGCCTTGCGCCTGCGTTACCGCCAGACCGACGATGGCTGGCAGCAGAGCCACGCACCTGCGAATCAGGCGCAAGCCCTGCTGCGCACGGTCGCGCTGGACGACAGCGCTGCATTGCCAGCGCTTTGCCTGGACTTGCAACGCAGCCTCGATCTGCTCGATGGCCCGCTGATTCGCGCGGTGTTGGTCGACTTGCCGGACGCCAGTCAGCGTCTGCTGCTGGTGATCCATCACCTGGTGGTCGATGGCGTGTCATGGCGGATCCTGCTGGAAGACCTGCAAACCGCCTATCAACAACTGAGCAGCGGTCAGGTCGTGCGTCTGCCGGCCAAGACCAGTGCGTTCAAGGATTGGGGCGAGCGTCTGCAAAGTCATGCCCGCAGCGCCGAACTGGAAAGCGAACTGAATTACTGGCACGGGCAACTGCGCGACGTATCGGTTGCGCTGCCGCTGGACAATCCGCAGGGCCAATTGAGCAACCGTTTCGAGCGCAGCGTCGACACGCGTCTTGATGCCGAACGCACCCGTCAGTTGTTGCAACAGGCGCCGGCGGTTTATCGCACCCAGGTCAATGACCTGCTGTTGACCGCGTTGGCCCGAGTGTTGTGTCAGTGGACCAACACCGACAGTGCCTTGGTGCAGTTGGAAGGTCACGGTCGTGAAGACCTCTTCGATGACCTCGACCTCAGCCGCACGGTGGGCTGGTTCACCAGCATGTTCCCGGTGCGCCTGACCCCGGACGCAAGTCTCGAAACCTCGATCAAAGGCATCAAGGAGCAACTGCGCGCGATCCCCAACAAAGGCATCGGCTATGGTTTGCTGCGTCATCTGGGCAGCGCCGAGTCGCAAGCGGCATTGAACGAACTGGCGCAACCGAAGGTGACGTTCAACTACCTCGGCCAGTTCGACAACAACTTCGATGACGACGCCCTGTGGGTTCCGGCCACCGAAGACAAGGGCGCCGGCCAGGACGAAAACGCGCCGATGGCCAACTGGCTGACCATTGATGGCCGGGTCTATCAGGGCCAGTTGAGCCTGACCTGGACCTACAGTGGCGATGTGTTTGAGGAAAGCACCATCAACGCCCTGGCCCGCGCTTATGAAGTGGCGCTGGGTGAGTTGATCGACCATTGCCTGAACCATCCGAGTGGCGGTTTGACGCCGTCGGATGTGCCGTTGGCCGGGTTGTCGCAGGCGCATCTGGACAGCCTGCCGATGGCTGCCCAGCGGATCGAGGACATTTATCCGCTGGCGCCGATGCAGCAAGGCATTCTGTTCCACAGCCTGTACGACGCCGATGCCAGCGCCTATGTCTATCAGATGCTGCTCGACATCGACGGCCTCGACGTGGTGCGTTTCCAGCAGGCCTGGCAACGCGTGGTGGATCGCCATGAAGTGTTGCGCGCCGGTTTCATCTGGGGCCGCGACGGTCTCGATGCGCCACTGCAGGTGATCAATCGCCAGTTGACCCTGGAAATGCCGGAAGTGGATGTGCGCGGTGTGACGGACCTGCCGGCCGTGCTCGAAGCGCGGGCGCAGGCCGACCGTGAACGCGGCTTCGATTTGCAGAATCCGCCGCTGCTGCGTCTGTGCCTGCTGCGCACGGCCGATGACCGCCACCGTCTGATTTTCACTTGCCACCACATCCTTATGGATGGCTGGAGCAACTCGCGGATGTTCGGCGAGGTATTGCGGGATTACGCCGGTCAGCCGGTGCCGAGCGCGCAGGGCCGTTACCGTGATTTCCTGGTCTGGCTGCAAGGTCAGGACAAGGCCGCCGCAGAGAATTTCTGGCGCGGGCAACTGGCCGAACTGGACGAGCCGACCCGGTTGGCTTCGGCCTGCCACGGGCGTACGGTGCCGGGCCCGGGCAAGCAAATGCATCGCCTGCATTTCGACGCAGCCTTCACTCAGCGCCTGAACAGTTTCTCCCGTCAGCAGCAAGTGACCCTCAACAGTCTGGTGCAAGCCGCTTGGCTGTTGGTGTTGCAGCGCTACACCGGCCAGGCCACCGTAGCGTTTGGCGCCACGGTGTCCGGGCGTCCGGTGGATCTGCCGGGCATCGAGCAACAATTGGGACTGTTCATCAACACCTTGCCGGTGATCGCCAGCCCGCACGCCACGCTCAGCGTCGGCGACTGGGTACGCAGCGTGCAGGACAAGAACCTGTTGCTGCGTGACTACGAGCAGACCCCGTTGCAGGACATCCAGCGTCTGGCTCAGTTGAGCGGCGAAGCGCTGTTCGACACGTTGCTGGTGTTTGAAAACTATCCGGTGTCCGAAGCGCTGGAGGCCAATCCGGGCGGACTGCGTTTCGGTGGCCTGGAGCATCGCGAGCAAACCAACTACGGTCTGACCCTGATCGCCGGGGCCAGCGACGTGTTGAACCTGGACTTCAACTACCTCACCGAGCACTTTGCCGAACACAGCGTGCTGGGCCTGGCAGGCCATCTTGAAGAAGTGTTGCGGCAGTTCATCGAGGTGCCACAACGTCTGCTTGGTGAGATCGGCCTGTTGCCTCTCGCCGAACGCCAGACCTTGGCGCAATGGAACGACAATCAGGGCGCGTATCCCGCTGAACGACTGATCCCGCAGAGTTTTGAACTGCGCGTCGCAGCCCATCCGCAAGCACCGGCACTCAGTCACGCCGGCACCGCCATGAGCTATGCCGAACTCAATCAACGTGCCAACCAACTGGCGCATCATCTGCTGGCCTTGGGTGTCGGTGCGGAAGTCCGCGTGGGCGTGGCGATGCCGCGTTCGGCGGAGCTGGTAATCGCCTTGATGGCGGTGCTCAAGGCCGGCGGCACTTATGTGCCGCTGGACCCGGATTACCCGGCTGATCGCGTGGCCTACATGCTCGACGACAGTCAGGCGAAAGTCTTGCTGACGCAGCAGTCGCTGCTGGCACAACTGCCGCAGACGGATGCGCAGGTGGTACTGGTCGAGGCGGGCGGTGAGGCATTTGCCGAGCAGTCTTCCGACAATCCGGGTGTGCGCGGCGACTCCGCCAATCTGGCCTACGTGATCTACACCTCCGGTTCCACCGGCAAGCCGAAAGGCGTGGCCATCGCCCACCGCAACGTGCAGGCGCTGATTCACTGGTCCGCCGAGGTCTACAGCGAAGACGATCTGCAAGGTGTGCTGGCGTCGACGTCGGTGTGCTTCGACCTGTCGGTGTGGGAGATTTTCGTCACCCTCGCACGCGGCGGTTCGCTCGTCATGGCACGCAATGCCCTGGAGCTGCCGGACTTGCCCGAGCGCGATCAGGTGCGTCTGATCAACACCGTGCCGTCGGCGATTGCCGCGCTGCAACGCACCGGGCAAATTCCGCCGGGCGTGCGCATCATCAACCTCGCCGGCGAGCCGCTCAAGCAGACGCTGGTTGATACCCTCTACCGCGAGACGGCGGTAGAGCATGTCTATGATTTGTACGGCCCGTCGGAAGACACCACGTATTCGACCTGCACCCGCCGTGAACTCGGTGGCCAAGCGAACATTGGCCGGCCGCTGGTCAACACCACGGCGTACTTGCTCGACGGCCAATTGCAACAAGCGCCGATTGGCGTGGCGGCGGAGCTGTATCTGGCCGGCGACGGCATCACCCGTGGTTATCTGTTCCGCCCGGGCCTGACCGCTGAACGTTTCCTGCCCAATCCATTCTCGACCACTGGCGAGCGCATGTACCGCACCGGCGACCTGACTCGCTTCAGCGATGACGGCCGGATCGAATACGTCGGCCGCATCGATCATCAGGTCAAGGTGCGCGGCTTCCGTATCGAACTGGGTGAAATCGAAGCGCGTTTGCTTGCTCAGGACAGCGTGCGTGACGGTGTGGTGTTGGCGGTGGATGGCAACATTGGTCAGCAACTGGTGGCGTATGTGGTGCCAAGTGATAGCGGCCTCAGTCTCAAAGAACAGGACGACTTGAGTGGAGCGCTGCAGACCGCCCTCAAGGCGCATCTGCCGGACTACATGGTGCCGGCGCAGTGGTTGTTCCTTGAACAACTGCCGTTGACGCCGAATGGCAAACTCAATCGCAAGGCGCTGCCGGCACCGGATGCCAGTCAGTCGCAGCGCGATTATGTGGCGCCTCGCACCGCGCTGGAACAGCAGATTGCCGGGATCTGGCAGGACATTCTGAAACTCGAACGGGTCGGCTTGACCGACAACTTCTTCACCCTGGGCGGCGATTCGATCATCTCCATTCAGGTGGTGAGCCGGGCGCGTCAGCAGGGAATCAGCTTTACACCCAAGGATCTGTTCCAGCAGCAGACCGTCCAGGGGCTGGCCACTGTCGCGCAGATCGGCAAAGCCCTGACGCCAACCGATCAAGGCCCGGTGACAGGTGAGACACCATTACTGCCAATTCAGCAATGGTTCTTCGAACAGCCCTTGCCGCAACGCCATCACTGGAATCAGTCGGTGCTGCTCAAACCGTTAAACCCTCTGGTGGCCGAGACGCTTGAACAGGCCTTGCACGCGCTGATCGATCATCACGACGGCCTGCGCCTGGGCTTTACACACACGCCATGCAGTTGGTCGGCAAGCTATCGAAACGTGGAACAACAGCGCCTGTCACCGTTGTGGCAGGAAACGGTCAGCGATGCCGCCCACCTGCAACGCGTCGCCGAACAAGCCCAGCGCAGCCTGGATCTGCAACAAGGCCCGTTGTTGCGCGCGGTGTTGTTCGATTTGCCTGAGGGCGAACAGCGCTTGTTGTTGATCGTTCATCACCTGGTGGTCGACGGTGTGTCTTGGCGGATTCTGCTGGAGGACTTGCAGGGCAGCTACCGTCAGTTACTGGCCGGCGAATCGTTGGCATTGGCGGCCAAGACCACGTCCTTCAAGCATTGGGCGGAGCAATTGGAACGTCACGCCCGCAGTGAATCGCTGCTTGAGCAACTGCCTTACTGGCAGGCGCAGCGCTCGGACGACGCGCCGCTACCGCAAGATAACCCTCAGGGCAGCTTGCAAAGTCGCCATGCCATGACGCTTTACAGTCGCCTGAACGCAACCTTGACCCGACGACTGCTGCAACAGACCCCGGCGGCTTACCGCACACAGGTAAACGACCTGCTGCTGACGGCGCTGGCACGGGTGATCGCCCGCTGGAGCGAACAGTCGTCGGTGCTGATTCAGCTCGAAGGCCATGGTCGTGAAGATTTGTTCGACGGACTCGATCTGACCCGCACAGTCGGCTGGTTCACCAGCCTGTTTCCGGTCAAATTGACTCCGACCCAGGAGCTGGCCGGCTCGATCAAGCAAATCAAGGAGCAACTGCGCGCGATTCCCGATCGTGGCATTGGATACGGTGTGCTGCGTTATCTGGGTGACGAGGCTTGCCAGGCGTCGCTGCGGACCCTGCCGACACCGCGTATCACCTTCAATTATCTGGGCCAGTTTGACGGTAGCTTCGATAGCCAGAGCGGTGCCTTGTTTGTGCCGGCCGATGAGTTCAAGGGTGCAGAACACAGTAACGATGCGCTGCTGGGGAATTGGCTGACGCTCAATGGCCAAGTGTACGGCGGCGAGTTGAGTGTCGGCTGGTCATTCAGCACGCACATGTTCAACGCCTCGACCATCGAACACCTGGCCGAAGAGTACGGCCGGGAGCTGGAGCTGCTGATCGAGCATTGCTGCCAGCCGGACAGCCACGGCGTCACGCCTTCGGACTTCCCGCTGGCGCAGCTGGATCAGGCCCGACTGGACGCCTTGCCGGTAGCCCCGTCCCGGATCGAAGACATTTATCCGCTGTCGCCGATGCAAGAGGGCATGCTGTTCCATACCTTGTCGGACAATGGTTCCAGCCTGTACGTCAATCAGATCAGTTTGCCGGTGGGCGGTCTGGATGTTGAGCGTTTCCGCAAGGCCTGGGAGGCGGTCATCGAGCGTCAGGCCATCCTGCGCACCAGCTTCCATTGGCACGATGGCTTGGCCAAACCGCTGCAAGTTGTCCAGCGTCAGGCGACGCTCGATTTGCAGGTGCTCGACTGGCGCGATCGCGACGCCAGCGAGGCAGACATCGCCGCGCGGGCCGCCGAGGACCGCGCGCGAGGCTTCGAGCTGACCCAGGCGCCACTGCAGCGAGTGTTGTTGATTCGCAGCACTGAAGATCAGTATCAGATGGTCTGGACCAGTCACCACATCCTGATGGACGGCTGGAGCAGCTCGCGGCTGTTTGGTGAGGTGATCCAGCACTACGCCAAGGGTGAAATCAGCGCTGAGAACGGTCGCTACCGCGACTTTATCGCCTGGTTGCAATCCCAGGACCAAGATGCCCGGGAGCTGTTCTGGAAAGCCCGGCTGGCCCCGGTCACCGAGGCGACGGCGTTGAGCCAGGCCATCCACCCTCGGCATGTGTCGGATGAACCCGGCCACAACGCCATTTACTCGCGTTGGGACATGCAACAGACCGGTCGTCTGCTGCAGTTCTGTCGCGATCTGCGGATTACGCCGAACACGTTGATCCAGGGCGCATGGTTGCTGCTGTTGCAGCGCTACACCGGAAAAAACACCGTGACCTTTGGCGCTACGGTCTCCGGGCGTCCCGAGAGTTTGCCCAATGTCGGCAACATGCTGGGTCTGTTCATCAACACGTTGCCGATCATTCAGACGCTGGAACCGGATCAGCCTCTGGCAGACTGGCTGAACCGGATCCAGGCCTACAACCTGGATATACGCGACCATTCCCAGGCTCCGCTGGCAGACGTGCAACGCTGGTCCGGCCTGGGCGGGCAGGCGCTGTTCGACAGCATCATCGTGTTCGAGAACTACCCGATCGATGATCGCCTGCAAGAGGACAACGATACCGGCCTGAGCTTCGGCAAATCCATCGGACATGACGTGACGAACGTGCCGATGGACCTGGCGGTGATGCTCGGCGACGAACTGTCGATTGAATACCTGTACCTGCGCAGCCACTTCAGTGCCGAGGCGGTGGAAGGCATTCGCCTGACCCTGGAAAACACCCTTGAGGCGATGATGCGCGCGCCTTACGAACGCCTGGGTAACCTGCAGCGTCTGTCGCTTGAACAATGGCAGGCGATGCAAGCCTGGAGCGCCGAACCGGCGGCGGAGCACCAATCGCAGCTGTTGCCGGAGCTGATCAGCCGACACGCACTGAGTCAGCCCGAGGCCATTGCGGTGCAATGCGCCGGGCTGAGCCTGAGCTACGGCGAGCTGGAACGACGGGCCAACCGTCTGGCCCATTGCTTGATCGAGCATGGCGCGGGGCCGGAAGTAGTGATCGGCGTGGCACTGCCGCGCTCACTGGAAATGGTCGTCAGCTTCCTCGCCGTGCTCAAAAGCGGCGCAGCGTATGTGCCGCTGGACATCGATTACCCGCCAGAGCGTCTGGTGTACATGATCGAAGATTCCGGCATGGCGCTGCTGCTGACCCAGAGCAGCCTGCGGGCGGCGTTGCCGGCGCCCGAAGGCCTGTTGCGCCTTGAGCTGGATCACCTCGACGAATCCCGCTATGGCGATGAAGCGCCGGTGCGTCGCGTGCTGGAGCAAGGGCTGGCCTATCTGGTTTACACCTCGGGTTCCACCGGACGGCCAAAAGGCGTGGCAGTTACTCAGGGACCACTGAGCATGCACTGTCAGGCCATCGCCAAACTGTATGAAATGGACAACCGCAGTTGCGAGCTGCACTTCATGTCGTTCGCTTTCGACGGTGCTCATGAGCGCTGGTTGAGTACGCTGTACAGCGGCGGCCGGCTGGTGGTGCGCGACGGTTGCCTGTGGACGCCGGAGCAGACCTATCAGGCGTTGCACGAGTACGGCGTGACCATCGCCTGCTTCCCGCCGGCTTACCTCAAGCAACTGGCCGAGTACGCCGCCGCCAGCGCAATTGCACCGCCACCGGTGCGCATCTATTGCTTCGGCGGCGATGCGGTGCCGGACCAGACTTTCGAACAGGTCAAGGCGGCGCTGCGTCCCGAGTACTTCACCAACGGCTACGGCCCGACGGAAACCGTGGTCACGCCGATGCTGTGGAAAGTGCCGGTGAGCCAGCAGTGTGAAGCAGCCTATGCGCCGATCGGCCGAGCGGTGGGTGCTCGTTCGCTGTATGTGCTGGATGAAGAACTGAATCCGCTGCCGCCAGGTTTCGCCGGCGAGTTGTACATCGGTGGCTATGGGGTTGCCCGTGGTTACCATGGGCGGCCAGACCTGACCTGCGAACGCTTCGTGCCCAATCCGTATGCCAGCGGCGAGCGGCTGTACCGCACCGGCGATCTGGTGCGTTTGCGCCAGGACGGCGTGGTCGATTACGTCGGTCGCATCGACCATCAGGTCAAAGTGCGCGGGTTCCGTATCGAACTCGGTGAAGTCGAGGCCAGCCTGCGGCAACTGGCGCAGGTCAGCGACGCCTTGGTGATCGCCCGGGACAACGCCTCCGGCAAGCAACTGATCGGTTACGTCGTCACCGACGCCGGCCAGCAACTGGGTGAAGAACTCAAGGCCGGTCTGCGCAGCACCTTGCCGGAATACATGGTGCCGGCGCAGATCGTCTGCCTCAGTGCCTTCCCGATCACTCCCAACGGCAAGCTCGACCGCAAGGCATTGCCCGAGCCGGAATTCAAAAGCGAGGAATACGTTGCCCCGCGCAATCAGCAGGAAGAGTTACTGGCGCAGATCTGGTCGCAGGTGTTGCAGGTGGAGCAGGTCGGTATCAGCGACAACTTCTTCGAACTGGGCGGCGACTCGATCCTGAGCCTGCAAGTGATTTCCCGGGTCAGGAACCACCCGACCCTGCAGATGGACCTCAAGCTGCGCGATCTGATGCGCTATCAGACCATTGCTGGCATCGTCGAGCAGGACGTGGTGAAGGCCGCCACCGCGCAACCGTCGGTGGACCTCACCCATGTGGCCAGTGAAGGGTTGTTCAATCTGCTGCCGATTCAGGAGTGGTTCTTTGGCGAAGGCATGGCCGAGTCTCATCACTACAACCAGTCGTTTTTGCTGAGTGCGCGTCAGACGCTGGATCTGGATGCCCTGGAACAGGCGTTGGGCTGGATCGAAAACCATCACGACGCCTTGCGCCTGCGCTTCTGTCAGGAAGGCGGGCGCTGGTTGCAGCGCTATGCCGCACCAACCGAGCGCCGCGAGACGTTGCTGTGGCGCCGTGAAGTCGAGAGCAGCGAGCAGGTCGAGGCCTTGGCGAACCTCACTCAGCGCAGCCTCAAACTCGATGATGGACCGGCTTGGCGTGTGGTGCACATCGCCTTGCCGGACGGCCAGGCGCGGCTGTTGATGGTTATCCACCATCTGGTGGTCGACACGGTGTCGTGGCGGATTTTGCTCGACGACTTGAAGGTCGCCTACGAGGCTTGCGTGATCGGCATCGAACCGCAATTGCCGATCCGTACCAGCAGCTATCGCGCATTTGCCGAAGCCCTGCAGGAGCAGGCGCCGATCATTGCCGAGCAGGAATTGGGTTACTGGCTGGAGCAATTGGATCAGCCGGGCATCGATCTGCCATGCGACAACCGTCGCGGCAAGAATCAGGTGCGTCACCAGGCTCAGGCGCGACTCAAGTTGTCCCGCGAGCATACCGAGCAGTTGCTCAAGCAGGCACCGGCGGTCTATCGCACGCAGATCAACGATTTGCTGCTGTCGGCCCTGAGCCGGGCGTTGTGTCGCTGGAGCGAACAGCCGTCGGCGTTGATCTTGCTGGAAGGGCACGGCCGCGAGGACCTGTTCGAGAACATCGATCTGAGTCGCAGCCTGGGCTGGTTCACCAGCATGTTCCCGGTCCGGCTCACTCCCGACAGCGCGGACATCGGTGCGTCGATCATCAACGTGCAGGCGCAGTTGGCGGCCATTCCGCAGAAAGGAATCGGCTACGGGGTGTTGCGTCACTTGGCCGGCCCGCAACTGGCCCGCCAATTGGCCGACCTGCCGCAGGCACGGGTGACGTTCAACTATCTGGGGCAGTTCGACCAGAGCTTCGATGAGCAGGCCTTGCTGGTGCCGGCGCTGGAAGAAACCGGCGACAACTACAGCCTGCAAGCCAATCTGGGCAACTGGCTGGAGGTTGTCGGCCAGGTGTACGACGGTCAGTTGGCGCTGCGTTGCATCTACAGCACTCAGCGTTATCGGGCCAGCACTATGGAGTCGTTCATGCAGGATTATCAGCGCGAGCTTGAGGCGTTGATCGAGCATTGCATGGCGCGGGTGGGCTGAGAGCCGGGGTTTTAATCATTGCAGGGGGGCGTTGCTCAGGCGCGTCCCTTTTTACGGACATAAGGATTTTTTCGATGTCGTTACACCCTGATCTGGAAGCCTTCCTGGACCTGGCGCAAGACAGCCAGGACGCAGGCCAGCCGGCGTTGCATCAACTGACCCCGGCAGAGGCCCGGGCGATTTTCGAACAAACCACGGCGCAATTGCGCTGGAATGCTCCTCAGGATATTGACGTGCTGGAGGTCAACACCACGGCGCGGGATGGTGCGCCACTGGCGTTGCGTTTATATCGCCCGAGCGAAGCGACGGCACTGATTCCGGTATTGGTGTATTTCCATGGCGGTGGTTTTGTCGTGGGCAGCCTGGATTCCCATGACGGTGTCTGCCGTGAATTCTGCCGACGTACGCCGTGCGCGGTGTTGTCCGTCGGCTATCGACTGGCGCCGGAGCAGCAATTCCCGACGGCGCTGGAGGACGGGGAAGACGCCTTGTCCTGGCTGGTGGAACAGGCGCAGTCCCTGGGGCTGGATGCCGGTCGTGTCGCGTTCGGCGGTGACAGTGCCGGCGCCACTTTGGCGACGGTGCTGGCCTTGCAAGCGGTGGTTCAGCCACACACCGTGGCCATCGTCCCCAAGGTGCAACTGCTGTGTTATCCGGTCACTGATGCGTCGCGCACCCACGATTCGCGCTTGTTGTTCAGTGAAGGGTATTTGCTGGAGAACGATACGCTGGACTGGTTTTACCAGCACTACGCCCGCAGCCCCGAAGACCTGCTGGACTGGCGCTTCTCACCGTTGCTGGCCGAAGATCTGCGCGGTGTGCCGCCGGCAATCGTGCTGCTTGCCGGGTTTGATCCGTTGCTCGACGAAGGCCAGGCCTACGTCGATAAATTGCGCGCGCAGGGGGTGAATGTCGAACTCGAGCATTGCCCGGGCCTGACCCATGACTTGCTCAGGCTGGTCTCGGTCATGCCGGAGGTGCTGAGCGTGTATGACAGCTTGAGTCGGGCATTGAGTCGCCATTTGGGTTGAACATTGATCGTTCCCACGCTTCTCGTGGGAATGCAGCTTCTCGCCTTGTACACAAAAAAACGCCCCGCTATTGCGGGGCGTTTTCATTGGCGCTGCAGAATCAGAAGTCAGCCTTGACCGACATCACGAAGTTGCGCGGTTCACCGTAGAAGTTACCCCAACCTTCGGTACCGACCGTGGCGTAATAGCGCTTGTCGAAGAGGTTGTTGCCGTTCAGTGCCACGGACCAGGTGTCGTCGATGCGGTAGCCGATTCGACCGTTCCAGACCGCATAGCCCGCCTGGGTGACATCGTTGCCGCTGCTCGGCGAGACGCGGTAGTTGCTGCTTTGGGCATTGACGCCGGCACCGACGGTAACGCGTTCCAGTGGGCCGCTGAGGGCGTAGTCGCCCCAGACGCGCAGCAGGTGGCGCGGCACGTACGAGTTATACACCACACCGTCCTGACCGGCATCCGCGTCTTCCAGCACCTTGGTCTGGGTATAGGTGTAGCCGGCCAGCAGTTGCAGGCGGTCAATGACTTCACCGCTGACTTCAGCTTCGAAGCCTTGGGCGCGCACTTTGCCGGAGTTCAGTGAGCAGGTGCTGTCCGGGCAGGCCGGGTCATCCTGGGCTGCGTCTTTCTGGACGGTGCGGAACAGGTTGAAGGAGCTGTTCAGGCGACCGTCGAACCATTCACCCTTGATCCCCAGTTCATAGCTCTGACCGATCAATGGCTTGAGGGTCGAACCGTTAATGGTCTTGTAGTTGCCTTGCGGGGTGAAGATATCCGCGTAGCTGGTGTAAACGGTCAGGTTGTCGTTGATGTCGAACAACAGCGCGGCGAACGGGGTGACTTGCCCGGTTTCCTTGGCTTGGGAACTGGTCGGTGTGCCTTCGCCGCGCCAGTACGAGACGGAGTCGGTTTCGGACTTGTACCAGCTGACGCGGCTGCCCAGGACGAAGGTCAGCGGATCGGCCAGTTTCAGGCGTGCCGTGGAGTAGGCGCCGTATTGCTTGATCCGCATGTCCACCGGACCACCCCGGGTGGCGTTGGCCAGGTAGTAACTTTGATCTGGCTGGGGCAGGTGGTGGTTGGGGTTCAGCACATCCTGAGTTTGAGGCAGGAGTGCCACGGCGTAGAAGTCATCCTTGTGGGAGCGGCTGGCGTTGGCGCCGACGACCAGTTCGTGCTCTTGGCCGAATGCGTCGAACTTGCCGTCCACGTAAGCGTCGAGGCCGTAGTCGACCTGATCGTAGTCAAAGGTGCTGCCGATCATCAGGGTATTGGTGCTGGTGGCGCCAACCGGTACCGAACCGCTCGGGAAGGCGTATTCCATGTCCTGAGTGTTTTTCGAGTAGACACCCGCGACCTTCAACGCCCAGTTGTCGTTGAACTCGTGTTTCAGATCGCCAAAGTAAGTGGCCCGCTTGCTGCGCTGGTTGTTCCATGCGGTGTTCAGGCAGGTGGAGCGCGAGAGCTTCAGGTCACTGCCATCGGCGTAACGCGGCAAGCCGCCCCAGCACGGCGTGGCATCGACGTCTTCATAGGCCATGCCCAGACCCAGGGTGGTGTAGTCGCTCAGGTCGAAGTCGAGCGCGCCGTAGTAGATCTGGTCCCTGCGTTCGCCCACGTCATAGAAATACTGACGGGTCTGCTCAGTGACCACGGCGCGGCCACGGATGGTGCCGGCGTCGTTCAACGGGCCACCGGTATCGACCTGACCACGATAGTTGTCCCACGTCCCTGCCGACAGCGACAGTTGTGTGTGCGGGGTGTCCTGGCCGCGTTTGCGTACGAAGTTGACGCCACCGGCGGTGCCGCCTGCGCCTTTCATCATGCCGGCCGCGCCGCGCAGTACTTCCACGCGGTCATAGATGGCCATGTCGCTGTTGAAGCTGTCGGCCTGCACGTAGCTGCTGCCGATGTCCAGCGGCACGCCGTCGTACTGGTACTGGCCTGTCATGCGGAAACCGCGGGAGTAGAAATATTTACCGCCCATGGGCGAGTCATAGACCGTAATGCCCGGGGTCTTTTCCATCACTTGTTCGATGGTGTTGAGGTTCTGGTCATCGAGCATCTTGCGGGTCATGACCGTGACCGACTGCGGGGTGTCCTTCAACGAGTGCACGCCCTTGCCAATGGTCACGCCACCGGTGGTGTAGGAGTTGCTGCCTTCGGTGGTGGCGCTCAGTCGGCTGGCGTTGACGTTGGTCGGTGCCAGTTCCATCGCGCTGCCGGTGGCAGGGCCGAGGACAGTCACGGTGTTGCCGTCACGCTGGTAGCGGATGCCGGTGCCGTTAAGCATCGCCTTGAGCGACTCATCATCCTGGTAGCGGCCATTCAATGCGCTGGAACGCAGACCTTGCAGGCTTTCCGGGCTGTAGATGATTTGCAGACTGGTCTGCTGACCAAGGGTTTGCAGCGCCTGCGCCAGTGGCTGCGACGGGATGTTCAGGGTCCATTCCTGGGCCTGGACATACGGGGCTGCGGTGAGGGTCAGTGCCAGACCAAGGCCGGTGCCGGCCAGTCGAGTGCGTGTCGCGCCGTGCATCAGCAGGGCTCGAGTCAGAGGGCGAAGCATGAAACGGGATGCGGACATGAGGTTAAGACCTTGGCAGGTATAGTTGTTAATGGTTCTTATTCATCTCATTAAGACGAGGAAGCCGCGGCAAACCGGAAAATTATTTTTTCCGACCTGGCCACGGCCTCTTCAATCAAGCGGTTTGCAGTTCGCTCTTGACCTTGCCGGCCTCCATGCGCACCAGTTGATCGGCGACGTCGAAGTAACGGTCATCGTGGGAAATGACGATGATGGTCTTGCCCAGACGCTTAAGGTCGGGCAGCAACTCGGTGTAGAAAATGCGGCGGAAGGTCGGGTCCTGATCGGCCGCCCATTCATCGAACACCAGCACCGGACGCTCTTCGAGCCAGGCATTGACCAATGCCAGACGCTTGCGCTGGCCGGTCGACAGGTCGGTGGTGCTGAAGGCACCGTCACGCACGCTGACCTTGTGCGCGATCTCCAGACGTTCGAGGTAGCGGGTGGCGTCCTGCGGCACCTCGCGGTCGCCCTGGATCAGGTCGTCGAACAGGTAGTAGTCGGCAAAGATCGTGGTGAAGTTCTGGCGGTAGTCATCGCGATTGAGCGCGGTGATCGGTTGATCGTTGACGCGGATTTCGCCCTCGGTTGGCGCGTAAAGACCCAGCAGCAATTTGATCAGGGTGGTTTTGCCGCAACCGTTTTCGCCAACGATGAACACGATGTCGCCCTGTTCGATGCGCAGGTTGACCGGCCCGAGGCGGAATGGTTCGCTGCCTGCCACGGGCGGGAAGGCGTAGCGCACGTTGTGCAGTTCCAGGCTGTTGACGGCACCGGGTTTCTTGCCCAGGTCTTCCAGCAGCAGGTGCGGTTCGGGCGAGGAGAATTGTTCGCTCAGCTCGGCGATCCGGCGGAAGGCAATTTGTGCGCGGCTGATGATCGGCAAGGTGCTGACCAGATGTTCCAGCGGCCCCTTCATGTACAGCAGCACCAGCACGAATCCGCTCATCACCGCTTTGTCGCCGCTGGGCCAGAAAGACTGCAGGGCCAGCGCCATGCCGATTACCACGAAGAACAGCATCGAGCCGAAGGACTTGGCGATGACAAACGTGTTGATCGATTTGATCTGCGTGTCGCAGATTTTTTCGGCGGTTTTCTGAATCCCGGCAACAAACATGCGCTGGCGACGCGGGCGATGAATGCGCAGTTCCTTGGCGCCCTCGGCGATCGCGTTGTAGTGCTTTTGCAGTTCATCTTCGGAGTCGCGGGCAGCGTAGAAACCGCGCATGCCCTTGGCCCGGGCAATCGCCTGAATGGTTGTGCCGATCGCGATGGCCACCAGCATCATCAGGAACATCGGCCAGGACAGCAACGCCAGATAGCCGAGACAACCGAGGGTGACGGTCATGGAGATCGCCAGCGGGGCAAAGGCGAAGGCGAAGTCGCTGATGGTGTCGACGTCGTGGGTCAACACCGGGATCAACCGGTGGCTGCGGTAGCGTTCGATCTGGTCGATCGGCGCCGACAGCACTTTCTCCCCCAGTTCCTTGCGCAGTTTGGCAATGATGTGCTGACCGACGTAGTTAGTGCCGATGTCGGACAGAATCGTCGTCAGCAAGGCCAGTGCGCACAGGCCGGCGAAGATCATCACCACGGTGCGGGTCAGGCCGTCGTCGGAGTGCAGGGCATTGTTGATGGTCGCCAGCAGCACGGTGACGCTCAGGCCGCCGATCATGCCGAGCACGATGGACACAGAGACGATCAGGCGGAAGGGCTTGAGCAAGGCGAACAATTCGTTGATCGCCCCACGCGTAGGCTTGGTCATGGAGGATTCCTGCTTCGGTGCGGAGGGAGTGCCGGTACTAAAGGAAAACGAATGGTCACGGACTTTCTTTAAAACGACCGCAGGCGGGGCTGCGGTCGGGGTGGGCAGGATCAGAGGTCGCGCACTACACGAAACCCGAGCCAGTCGCCTTTGCTGGTCGGCCAGCTGCTGTTGCGGTTGCCGGAACGCGAGAACACCGGCGCCTCGCCCCAGTCGTTGCCACGCATGACCTGGCGTTCGCAGTTTTCCTGGGTCCATGGGCGACCGTCGTCGGGTACGCCGGAATAATCCTTGTGATAGCAGTCGGCGGTCCATTCGTAGACGTTGCCGTGGGCGTCGTAAACGCCGAAGGCATTGGCCGGGAAAGTGCCGGCCGGGGAGGTGAAGTTGTAGCCGTCGGCGGCGCCATAGGTGTTGGCGTGTTTGGAGATCTGGTAGTTATTGCCTTCATCGAACGGGAAAGGGAAGGGCCCGGTACTGCCGCCGCGTGCGGCGTACTCGCGGATCGATTCGCTTTGCAGGCGATACGCGTGGCCGGTCTTTTTCGACAGCCAGTCGATGTAGCCCTGGGCTTCGGCGACGTTCATGCACACGGCAGGGTCGCGGGCGGTCTGTTTGAATTCAGGCTTGCCGGCGGTGCAGCGGCGACCCGGACGATCATCGAAGTCGTAAGGCTTGTTGCCGGTTTCGCGCACATACGCATCCCACTCACCGACGAGCACCTGGAAGCGGCTGATGGCGAACGGTTTGCTGAAGGTCACGTCGTGGCGCGGGCCTTCGTCCGGTTCGCGGCCGACTTCGTCATCCGGGGTGCCCATGGTGAAGGTGCCGGTCGGCAGTACGACCATTTCCGGGCAGTCCTTGCAGTCTTTGAAGACCTTGCCCGGCGCCGGTGGTGTGGCAGCCTGGGCGGCCCCCGGCAGCAGACCGGCGCACAGCGCAGTCAGGGCTAGCGCCGGCAGCGCCTTGAGGGTGAAAGAGGCGTAAGGCTTTTTCATGAGTCGTCTCTGTGAAAGGAAAACTGGAGTCGAGAATCAGGCGCGCAGTTTTTTACCGAGGATGTCCATGAACCGGTCAACTTCGGCTTCGTTGTTGAGCAGGCCGGGTGCAGTACGAATCACCGGGCCGACGTCGCGGCTGACCGCATCGCAGATCACCCGGTTTTGCATCAGGTAGGCGGCGACTTCATCGCTGTCCTGACCCTTGACGCGGAAGAAGGTGAAACCGGCAGAAAGCTGCGGATCGAAAGGGGTCACCAACTCGATGCTCGACTGGTCCCGCAGGCGTTGCTTCAGATAGCTGTTGAGCTGATGGATGCGTGCCTGAACGTCGGCCTTGCCCAGTTGCAGATGCAACTTGAAGGCTTCGTCCACCGCCCAGCGATGCTCGAAAGCGTGATAACCGCCCGGGGTCATGATGGTGGCAAAGGAGGTGGCTTCGGAGAACGTCGGCACGCTCGGACTGACGTATTTCAGTTCTTCGCTACGGCTGCAAACGATGCCGGTGCCGCGCGGGCCGAACATCCACTTGTGGGTACCTGCGATGAAAAAATCGCAGTTCATTTGCGCGAAGCTCAAGTCCTCGACACCGAAACCATGCACCCCGTCGACCACGTAAATCAGGCGGTCCTTGTCGTCGCGTTGACGATTGTGTTCATCGACCAGTCGCGAAATATCGCTGATCGGCAACTTCACGCCACTGCCCGAATGCACCCAGGTCATGCCCAGTACACGGGTTTCGGGACGGATGTTGCGGTTGATGATGTCGAGCACCTGATCCAGCGAAATGCTTTGCGGGGACTCGAACAACTTGAGTTTGCGCACCCGGGTGCCATCGCGGCGGGTGCGGAAATCGAGAATGTTGCGGGTGGAGTAGTGCTCGTGCTCGGTGGTGAGGATTTCCTGATCCTGGCGCACCTGTACGCTGCCGTAAATCATCGCCAGGCCTTCGGTGGTGCTGCCGGTGAGGGCGATCTGGCCGGGTTTGGCCTGCAAGTATTTACCGGCCCAGACCCGCACGTTTTCTTCGCGCTTCTCGGTGACACCGAAGTCCCAATCCATGGCCAGCCCCGGGTTCTGGTCGATGGCGGCGCGATGGCGTTCGATGGCCTCGCGCACCGGTTTTGGATGGGAGGTGATCAGAAAATTGGCGAAGTGAATCGCCTGCGGGTCCTGATCGAACAACTGGCGCAGTTGTGTCCACTTGTTCGCGGATGCCACAGGGGCGGTCGCTGCCATTGCCGGCGTTGCCAGACTGGCGCCAAACGGCAGCGCGGCTGCGACCACGCCCGCCTGTTTCAGAAAGGTCCGGCGATCAGTCATGGCTTGGCTGCGTCCTGACGGGAAATCAGTGCCGGTTTCGCGGCTTTTTGTACCTGGTCCCAGACACGCATGAAGTTGCCGCCCCACAGTTTGGCGATGTCCGCTTCGGAGTAGCCGCGCTGGATCAGCTCGGCAGTGACGTTGCGGATTTCGCCAACGTTCTCCCAGCCCTTGATGCCACCGCCGTCGTTGAAGTCGGAAGAAATGCCGACATGGTCGATACCGATTTTGCGCACGGTGTAATCGATGGCGTCGCCGAGATCCTTGAGGGTCGCTTTCGGTTCTTCTTCAAGGATGCCGTAGAGGCCACTGGCGTACTGGCCGAGTTTCTGCTCCGACCACGCAGTAATGATCGGGTCGCCTGGCATCAGTGCCATGGCCAGGTTAGGCAAGGGCGGCAGATCGAAGCGTGCGCGCAGGGCATTGAGCTTGTCCTGAGTGCCCTGGGTCAGCGGTTTCAGGTATTGCGAGAAGCCGACTACCTGGACCACGCCGCCGCTGTTTTTGATCAGCTGCAATTCCTTGTCGCTGAGGTTGCGCGGAATATCCACGGCCGCACGCGGTGCCGAGTGCGAGGCCACCAACGGTGTGCGGCTCAATTGCGCAACCTGTTCCAGACCTTTGGTCGACATCTGCGAAACATCGATGATCACACCCAGATCGTTCAGACGGTGCACCGCCTGCTTGCCGATATCGGAGAGACCGTCGAGGGCATCAGGAGAGTCATTGAAGAACGGCAACGGGCGCGACGAGTCCGCCCAGCTGTTGTTGCCGATATAGCTGAAGCCGAACATACGCATGCCGCGTCCGGCCCACAGGTCGAGTTTGCTCAGGTCGTTACCCAGTGGATAGGCGTTGAGCATGCTGATGAAAATCGCAAACTTGCCTTCACCATGCAGGCGGCGGAAATCATCCGGGGTGTAGGCGATGCCGACCTGATTGGGAAAGTCGCGGACCATGCCAGTGATGATCTTGTAGCGCACTTCCTGCTGGTTGCGGGCTTCTTCGACAAAACCTTCGGTCGGGCGATGCGGCGCGTTCGGACCGTTCCACATTTCCGGCCAGCCGAACACCGTCAGCGCAGCGCCGGACAAGCGGCCGCGATTGGCCTTGATCAGGTCGAACTGCCCGGAGCCGTCCTTGTCGGCTTCGTTGCCGTGGGCGCCGAAACTCAGGGGCACGGTGATGTGGCTGTCGAAGGAGAGGATGCGGTCCTGCAGCTCGGTCGCCTGTTTCATCACTTTTACCGGATAGCCGGGGTTGTCCCGAAACCAGTAATCCCAAGCCAGAAACCCTGCGCCGGCGCTGATCGCCAAGGCCAGCGGCAGGCCGATAAATAGAGCCTTTTTCGAACGCGGTTTTGTCATTGCCATCTCATTCAGGTTCGCCGTCGAGGTGCAGGCGCAGGGGCCTTTGCTATCTGGGAGGAACGAGTGGTCGGGCGGGTAATTTAGTCGCGCGCAGGAAAAGCGCTGACGACGCGTAGCGATCTTTTGCCGGGGCCGTAAATTTCCCCGACGAGAAAACGTTCTAGCTTGGATAAAGCCTGCTTCATGGCTGACACAGGTAGGGCAATGACGATCTCTCGACGCTGGTTCATGGCGGGCATGGCACTCACGGGCGCTGCGCTGCCTGCCGCTTTTTATGCACATCGCGAGCTGACCCGTGAGGAGTTTCCGATCACCCCGGGAGAGGCGACGGTCGACCTGGCCGATACGGCCGGCCAACAGTTGGCGGACAACCTGCGCGGCGTGTGGGATATCCGTTTCAGCGGAGCTGCTGCCGGACTCGATGGCTTGCCGCGCGAAGGTCTGGAACTGTTTCTCGACATTGCCCACCGTGGTCGCGGCTTGCGCGGCTATCTCGATACCGGCGCCAACCTGCGTTCCGAAGAACCTGCGCGTTACCAAGTGGTCGGCGATCTGGCGCCAGGCAACGGCGCCGAGTTGTACTGGCGGCTGATGCGTACCGATACGCTGCAAGCGCCGCCAGTCTACGAATTCAAAGTGAAGCTGGACGAAGTCTGGGCGGCGTTCGGCAATGCCGGCAGCGGCACGTTCACCGGGCAAGTGTCGCGCCTGGATCGACCGTTGGCTCTGCCCGAACTCGACAATCATTTCATCGCCATCAAGCGACGTTTTCCCGAGGCTCGCGAGCGCACCGGGTTGAACCCGACATTGCTGGCGTGGCTGGTCGCGCCGGAACATCGGCTGTTCCACCAGCTCTGGCACGCCAGCCGCGACAAGTGGCACAAGCTCTCGGAGAAAAAACGCGAAGCCCTGCGCGGTATCGGCTGGCAACCCGGCCCCCGTGACAAGGAGCGCGATGCCCGTGGGCCGAGTAAGGATCGCAACGGCTCGGGCATCGACTTTTTCTTCATGCATCGACACATGCTGGGCAAGGCCCGTTCGATGCAGGACTTGCCGTCATGGCAGGCGTTCCCGATGCCGCAACCGGAGCTGGAGCGTGATCGCCAGGGGTTCGCCCGTTACTTCGACAATCATGACGGCAACGCACTGCCGCCGACGTGGCTGACCGAAGGCGACGACGAATACACCAAATGGGTCAGCGACATCAAAGCGGCCGAGACCTACCACAGCAATTTCCAGGTGTGGGAATCGCAATACCGCGATCCGCGCTACTTGTCGAAACTCACCCTCGGCCAGTTCGGTTCGGAAGTCGAACTGGGCCTGCACGACTGGTTGCACATGCGCTGGGCGTCGGTGGCACGTGATCCGTCCAATGACATTCCAGTGCCGATGGCGCGGGATCAGGCGGATTTTGCCGCGCGTTGGTATGCCCCGGAAAACGACTTCCTCGGCGACCCGTTTTCCTCCCATGTGAACCCGGTGTTCTGGCGTTTCCACGGCTGGATCGATGACCGTATCGAAGACTGGTTCCGTGCTCATGAGCGTTTTCACCCGGGCGAGGTCAGCCGGCTGGAAGTCAACGGCGTGCCGTGGTTTGCGCCGGGGCGCTGGGTCGAAGTGGATGATCCTTGGCTGGGCCCGGATACCCATGGCTGCAGCACCGTGCCAGGATTGCAAATCGGGCGTTCGGTGGAGATGGACCCGGAAACGATGAAGCTCGCGTTGCGCATCACCTTTGGCGATGAAGACAACATGGCCGACCTGTTCCGCAAAGTGCCGCAGCGGCCGTGGTATGCCCGGCATCTGAAAGTGAAGGGGCGGCAACTCTAAGCGCAAAAAAAAATCGCAGCCCGGTGCTGCGATTTTTTTGCCCTGAGAGATTGGTTTCGCCTGACCTGGCGCTGTCGCGAGCAGGCGCCGGGCCAGTCGCTAATTTGCGCTCAGATGACTTGCCAACCACCGCCCAACGCTTTGTACAAGGCAATGCTCGCCTGCAGTCGCGACAAGCGCAGTTGCACATTCATGTCCTGCGCCGCATACAAGGTGCGCTGGGTTTGTAGCACGGTGAGCAAGTCTTCGGCGCCGGCCTGATAGCGGCTTTGCGCAATGTCGAATGCGGTTTGCGTCTGGCTCAGTTCTTCGCTTTGCCACTGGCGCTGTTCGTCGAGGCCGCGAATGCTGCTCAAGGCTTTTTCGACGTCGGCAAAACCGTTGATGATTGCCCCGCGATATGACTCCAGCAGTTCGTCCTGACGCGCCCTGGCCTTGTCGCGTTCAGCACTCAATCGGCCGTTGTTGAAGATCGGCGCGGTCAATCCCGAGGACAGGTTGTAGAACGTTGTACGCATCAGATCCGCCGCCAGATCGGCGCCGGTGCCGAGGCTGGCTGTCAGGGTTATCTTCGGCAGCATGGCCGCCCGGGCCGCGGTGACGTCAGCCTGGGCCGCTGCCAGTCTGGCTTCGGCGCTGGCGATATCCGGACGCCGGCTCAGCAGATCGCTGGGTACGCCACTGGCGATGTTCGGCCACTGCAACTGCTCGAACGGTTGTTGCAGGGACGACAGTGCCTGCACCGGTTGGCCGAGCAGGGCGGCGAGGGTGATCAATGCTTCGCGGGCCTGTTGCTGCACCAACGGCAATTTGCGCTGCTGTTCAGCCACCAGGCTTTTTTGCTGGGCCAGTTCCAGCGCAGTAGCGCTGCCAGCGTCGAAACGGGTTTGCACCAAGTGCAGAACGTTTTGCGCGTTGGCCAGATTGAGCTCGGCAATACGCGTCTGCTCACGTGAGGCCAGGGCCTGGGTGTAGCTGGTGGCGACGCCGCTTTGCAGGGTCAGTTCGACGGTGGCACGGTCGAACTCGCTGGCCTGCACACCGAACACGGCGCTGTCGCGTGTGGCGCGTTTACCGCCCCAGAAGTCGATTTCGTAACTGGCGCTCAACTCGGCATCGTAATAATCCAGCGAGCGGTTATCCGGGTTGACGTCCAGTTGGCTGTAGCCCTTGCCGTGCAACAGTTTCTGTCGGTTGGCATTGAGGCCGGCCTTGATTTCCGGCAGCAGCGGGGCGCCGGCAATCGTCGCACTGGCCTGAGCCTGTCTGACCCGCGCAACGGCGGCACCGAGGTCATGGCTGCCCAGCCGCGCCTGTTCGACCAGTTGATCGAGTTCAGGGCTGCCGAACTGCGTCCACCACTGCCGATTGCCTTGCACGGCGCCGGGATGGTCAGGCGATTGCCAGGCGAGCGGTGGCTGCACGCCGCTGTCGGGGCGCGGCGCAGGGCTGCTGCAGGCTGCCAGCAACAGGCTGGCGGCAAGGATTGTCAGTGGCGCTTTCATAGATCGATCATTCACTGGTAAGGGCCGTGACCGGGTCGAGCCGGGCAGCCTTGCGGGCAGGCATGAAGCCGAAGAGGACGCCGGTGACCAGCGCGCAGGCGAAAGCGCCGAGCACGGCCAGCCATTGAAATGCGATTGCCACGCCGCTGAACAACAGGACGCCGCCGACCAGCATCGCCAGGCTGATACCGGCAATGCCGCCGACCACCGAGAGCATCACCGCCTCAGTGAGAAACTGGCGCAGGATGTCGCGCTGTCGGGCGCCAGTGGCCATGCGAATACCGATTTCCCGAGTGCGTTCGCGTACGGTCATGAGCATGATGTTCATCACACCGATACCGCCGACCAGCAAGGAGATGGCAGCGATGGCGCCGAGCATCAGCGACAGCGTGCCTTGCGTGCGCGCTTCGGCCTGGATCATCGCGGCATTGTTGGTCAGTTCGAAATCCTTTTTGCCGTTGTGCCGGCGCAGCATTGCCTGTTCGATCGCCTGCTCGGCGTCTTTGACTTTGCGTGCGTCCTTGGCGGCGATCACCACATATTCCGGATTGCGGCTGCCGAACAGGCGCGTGCTGGCCGCCGAGTAGGGCACGGCGATGCGGTTGTCGCTGTCGGAATCGCCGGAGCTTGAGCCTTTCTCGGCCAGAACTCCGAGGACCTGAAATGGTACGTTTTCGATGAGGATGTACTGGCCGATGGGGTCGGCGACATCCTTGAGCAGCTTGTCGCGGACCTTGGTGCCGATCACCGCCACGGCGGCGGCGCTGTCTTCATCGGCCTGGGTGAAGTAACTGCCCTGAACCACCGGCCAGTTGAAAATGGTTGGAAAATTAGTGTCGTTGCCACCGACGTAACTGCTGTGGTCGGCATTGCCGAAACGTACACCGGCGGTGGAGCCATTGACCGGCATGATGCGTTCGACCTGGGGCAGGGCGGCCAGCTCGGCGACGTCGTCGAGGGTGATGATGCCCGGCGGCGTGCGCGGGTTGGGCGCCGCACCGCTGAGGTAAATGATGTTGGAGCCGAAAGCGCCCATCTGCGCCATTACCTGGCGTTTGCTGCCTTCGCCCACCGCCAGCATCACTACCACCGAAGCAACGCCAATGACGATTCCCAGCAACGTCAGGGCGGTGCGAAAGCGATTGATCCACATGACTCGCCACGCCGCTTGCACGGCGTCGACCAGTTCACCTTTCCAGGCGCCAGTCTGCGTACTGCCGGTGCTCAGGCGCTGGCGCAGATCAACCGCTTGCAAAGCGCCGGGATTAGCAGTGCGGGGCGCGGCTGACGGGTGTTCGGCGGTGTCGCTGATGATCAGGCCGTCCCGGATTTCGATGATGCGTTTGGCCCGTTGTGCGACTTCGCGATCGTGGGTGATGAGTATCACCACATGGCCCTGACCGGCGAGTTCGTCGAGCAGGGTCATGACCTCAGCGCCACTGTGGCTGTCGAGGGCGCCGGTGGGTTCGTCGGCGAGGATGATGTGGCCGCCGTTCATCAGCGCGCGGGCTATCGAGACCCGTTGTTGCTGACCACCGGAAAGCTGATGCGGGCGGTTGCCGGTGCGGCTGCCCAGGCCGAGCCGCTCCAGCAAGGCACTGGCCCGGGCGTGGCGTTCGGCGGCCGGGGTGCCGGCGTAGATGGCCGGCATCTCGACGTTTTCCTGGGCGGAGCCGGACGGAATCAGGTGATAACCCTGGAACACAAAACCGAATGCTTCGCGGCGAAGCCAGGCCAGTTCATCGGTGTCGAGTTGCGCGACGTCTTCACCGGCAAAACGGTATTCGCCGCTGGTGGGGCGGTCGAGGCAGCCGAGGATGTTCATCAATGTCGATTTGCCGGAGCCGGACGCACCGACGATGGCGACGAATTCGCCGGCATGTATCGACAGATCGATGCCGCGCAACACTTCCACCAGCGGACTGTCATTGCCGCCGTAGGATTTGCGAATCTGCCGCAGGTCAATCAGAGGCGTCTGCATTCAGCCTCCGCTGCCGGTGGCCGGCGCGCTGAGGATGTGATCGCCCTCGGCCAGGCCTTCCAGCACTTGTGTGCGCAGGCGGTCGCTGATGCCGGTGCGTACCTCGCGGGACTGAACTTCGCCGTTGGCGGCGACGATCTGCGCCCGTTGCCACTGCGGGCGTGAACCCGGTTGCAGGGAGGCGGTGGGCACGGTCAGGGTGTCTTGCGCTTGTTGCGCGACAAAAAACACCTGCGCGGTCATGTCGGTCATCAGGCTGTTGTCGGCGTTGTCGACGTCGAGCAATACGGTGTAGAGCACCACGCGTTCGCTGCCGCTGCGACCGCTGGTGGGGCTGCCCCCCTGGTTCTGTTCGAGGGGGCGCGGCGGCACCGGCAGAATCTGCCGCACCGTGCTGCTCCAGCGCCGGCTACCGCCGCTGAGGGTGGTGAAGTAGGCGGTCATCCCGGGTTTGACGTGGCCGATGTCCGCTTCGGAAACTTCGGCCCACACGGTCATCGGCGACAGTCGTGCGATGCGCAGGATCAGCGGGGTTTGCTGTTGCGCATTGAGCGTCTGGCCTTCGCGGGCGCCCACGGCGACCACGGTGCCGCTCATTGGCGCAAAAATCCGCGTGTAGCCGAGCTCCGCCTCGTCACTGCGCAAGCTGGCCTGGGCCTGACGGATCTGCGCCTGGAACATGTCGATGCGCGCCTGGGTCGCGCGGACTTCGGCGCGGGCCGTCTGCACGTCTTCCTCACGGGTGGCGCCACCCGCGGCGAGTTTCTGCTGGCGCTGGTATTTCTGCTGCGCGAGGTCGTGCTGGGCGCGTTGCTCCTGCAACTGCGCCTTGAGGTTCTCGATGGAAAACCGCCCGGCATCGAGTTTGGCCTTTTGCGTGGATGGGTCGATCTCTACCAGTAACTGGCCTTCCTTGACCGTGTCGCCAGCCTCGACATGAATCTTCTGGATCTGCCCGGATGCCTGCGCACCGACGTCCACGTAACGGCGTGGCTGTAGCGTGCCCAGCGCGGTCACGCTGTTTTCGATATTGCTGCGGGTCACTTGCACCGTAGCGAGAGCGTCGCGCCCGGGTGGCAGGACTTGCCACGCGGCAACAGCGATCACGGGAATCAGGCAAAGGGCGGCGAACAAGGCGCGTCGGGCGGGGCGGGGACGTTTCATGCAGGGTTCCGGCCAGTGGATTCGGCCCGTCATCCGGCCAGTACACAGGCGTGCAGGGGCGCTGAACGCTGTCGCAAGGCACGACAGATACGGGGAGCTGTCCTGTAAACGAGGCATGTGCAAGGGAATTTAAGCGCTAACACATCATGTGACAGGTGTCCGGACAGGACTATTTGGTCGGGATATGGAATCAGCGCTTTAAATCTATATGAGAATTACTATAAATTACGCCCCTCAAGTTGCCACTATCTTGCTACTGCGTATTCCGCGGCCGGATCGGTGCGCTCAAGGACAGGATCTGCAACGATGCGGTCGGGAGTCATGTTGGAAAACTACTATCGCGAGCTGGTGTGTTTCCTTAACGCCAAGCTAGGCAACCGTCAGGTGGCCGAAGATGTGGTGCATGACGCTTATGTGCGGGTGCTGGAGCGTTCCAGCGACACGCCGATCGAACAACCGCGCGCCTTTCTTTATCGCACGGCATTGAACCTGGTCATCGACGATCATCGACGCAATGCCCTGCGTCAGGTCGAGTCACTTGATGTGCTGGACAATGAAGAGCGCTATTTCACCCCGTCGCCCCATGGCACCCTCGATCATGGTCAACGTCTGGAGATGCTCCAGCGCGCGCTGGCAGAGCTGCCGCCGCGCTGCCGTGAATGTTTTCTGCTGCGCAAGATCGAAGGTCTATCCCATCCGGAAATTGCCGAGCACCTCGGGATTTCCAAGGCATTGGTGGAAAAACACATCGTCAACGCCATGAAACACTGCCGGTTGCGGATCAAACAATGGGATGCCCATTGATCCTTCCCGGTTAAATTTCCTTTCATCGTCCTCGTTCCTACTCAACAGACGACCTGCTGACCTGATTCAGGCCGGTCAGGCCACCCAGGCTTTATCCCCGCGTTGAGGGGTTCATCCAGAGGACACTGGAAATGACACAGGCAATTGCATCGCCCATCGTTCACGACCTGATCGGCGTCGGTTTCGGCCCTTCGAACCTGGCGCTGGCCATCGCTCTGCAAGAGCGCGGCCCGACTCAGGGTGAGCTGGATGTGCTGTTCCTCGACAAGCAGGCCAACTACAGCTGGCACGGCAACACTCTGTCGACGCAGAGCGAGTTGCAGATTTCCTTTCTCAAGGATCTGGTGACCCTGCGTAACCCGACCAGCCCGTACTCCTTCGTCAACTACCTGAAGTACCACGGCCGTCTGGTCGACTTCATCAACCTCGGCACTTTTTACCCGTGCCGCATGGAGTACAACGACTACCTGCGCTGGGTGGCCGGGCAGTTCTCCGAGCAGAGCCGTTACGGCGAGGAAGTGCTGACCATCGAGCCGGTGCTGCACAACCATCAGGTTGAAGCGCTGCGCGTTATTTCCCGCGATAGCCAGGGCCTGCAACATGTACGCACCACCCGTTCGGTGGTGGTCAGTGCCGGCGGCACCCCGCGTATTCCAGAGGCGTTCAAGGCGCTGAAGGGCGATACCCGCGTGTTCCACCACTCGCAATACCTGTCGCAAATGGCCGAGCAGCCGTGCGTGAACAATCAGCCAATGAGCATTGCGATCATCGGCGGTGGGCAGAGCGCGGCGGAAGCGTTCATCGATCTGAACGATTCGTTTCCGTCGGTGCAGGTCGACATGATCCTGCGCGGTTCGGCACTCAAGCCTGCGGACGACAGCCCGTTCGTCAACGAAGTGTTCTCGCCGGAGTTCACCGATCTGGTGTTCCAGCAGAACAGCGCCGAGCGGGAGCGTCTGGTCAACGAGTACCACAACACCAACTACTCGGTGGTCGACATCGACCTGATCGAGCGCATCTACGGCATCTTCTATCGTCAGAAGGTTTCCGGGATTGCCCGTCATGCGTTCCGCACCCTGACCACCGTCGAGAAAGCCACCGCGACCGAAAACGGTATCGAACTGGCCGTGCGCAACAACGCCACTGGCGAAGTCACCGTGCGCCTTTACGACGCCGTAGTGCTGGCCACCGGTTACGAGCGCCAGATGCACCGCAAATTGCTGGCGCCGCTGGAAGAGTACCTGGGTGAGTTCGAGGTCGATCGCAACTACAAACTGATTACCGACGAGCGCTGCAAGGCCGGCATCTACATGCAGGGCTTCTGCCAGGCCAGCCATGGTCTGAGCGATACATTGCTGTCGGTGTTGCCGATTCGTGCGGACGAGATTGCCGGCTCGCTGTATGAGCACGGCAAGCATCGTGGGCATCGTTCGATGGCTGATCTGTTGTTGGCGACTGCCAGCTAACTCTGTATTGCCTGATACACCGCTATCGCTGGCAAGCCAGCTCCCACAGGGATCAGTGTTGTGTTAGCGGTAGCGGACATCACACAAAACATTGTGGG
>NZ_JBYSZA010000038.1:0-51131 GCF_058786735.1 Pseudomonas sp. FW305-7 | reverse complement strand
GCTCGTAGCACTGCGCTTGTAGCTGCGCTTCAACCTCATGCCTTGCAGCATGTATATGTGCAGATGGGGAAGTTGCACATAGGGCTAGGCTTTTTAAACTTCTTCTTAGGGTTGGTGGCTTCCACAATTAGTCTTCGCACACAACACAAGAACTGGGAGCAGGCTACTCGAAGTGGAAATCGAGCGGCGAGTAACAGTGCAGCACTTGGTACATTCGGAGCAGGTGGAATGGTGACAGTCAACGCCTATGGCTTGAGCAACACCGCCCACGCCACGTTCAAGGTATTGACTGCACCGAATCGTGCCGCGCGAACTGCCGCTTGGGCGGCCGCGGGCACACGTCTGTCCACTGTATTTTTCCGCTTCAATCTCGCAGGGGCGCTGTTCACTGTGCTTGAGCTGAGCGGCACCTGGCTATTTAACCGCTACAACCTAAGCGCTCACGATAAATGGCTGCAAATCACGCCTTGGAGCCGGGATGCGGAAATGTGCGGTGATCACTCACTGGATGACTATCAAAAGTATCTGGCTTTTCTGATTCACGCGCCTTACGCCCAACTTGGCCCAAACCCGTACGACTCTTGGCTGAAAAAACTGTTGTTCAAAGCCAAACCCAGCGATATCCATCTGGTGCTGCCAAGACTGACGTTGAGTGATCTGCTGCCTCCCTTTGGCGGTAAGTCGACACATCGTCTAGGCATCGGCGCTCACCGTATTTCTCTGCCATTACACAGTCAAGGAGCGCCCCGAGAACGCAAGGACATAATCAGCGATGAGGTCGTAAGTAGCTTGCGCATCGTAAAGTCATCCCCGGAGGGACTCGTGCTCTGTCTTCAGTACCCGGTGGGTCTCGGTTCTGAATTTACGCCTGCCAGAGAGACGCTGGAACTGGCAGTCTGCATACAAACCTTGAATACCAACGGTGAGTGGTCATCGCGAACACGCGTCATACATTTGGACCCTCGGGGTGAGGGACATTTTTCGGTGGTTTCTCCTCAGTTGATTAAAGAGTCCCCACCAGTTTTGCTTGTCGAGACCCAATTTCTGGAACTGGCCGATCATGCCGAGTAATCACGATGTGCCCGTCCATGAACGGCTTGAGCAGCAGCGAGCAGGAGATGTCGAGCCCTTTCCGAGTGGAAAGATTACCTATCTCGCACCGCTGCCTCTTCCAACACCATTGCCGCCATACGGTCCTCATATAGGCGAGCTGAATAATGTTTATATGGATTTTGGGTTGGGATTACCGCAGGTGTTTTCGTGGCAGGTCATATTGGGAGGACCGTTGAGTGGCACTTTTATGACCGCTTGTTTGTTCCCTCTCATTGGCGGTTTCATGTTCTTTTTATTTGGGATGGGATGGGGTGACATCTCTCACGCCATAGTGGGCCTTTTTCAGGAGGCTTACGGAGTCTCTTTAATTGCAGGCTTTCTAAGTCTCTTCATAGGCCTCGCCGTCTGGCATCACAACCACAAAAAACGCGCCTCAATCATCCCAACCCGCTTCAACCGTCAACGCCGCGAAGTCTGTTTCATGCCCGAAGGCGAAACCGACCCCGTCTTCGTCCCCTGGGAATCCCTCTCCGCCTGGATCATCGAAGCCCAAGGCGCGACCCAATATGGCCTCCACCGCCAATACGGCATGGGCATCGGCTTCTACCACGGCGAAACCCTCACCAGCCTCGAATTCCCCTGCGCCGGCCTGCCGCTCGCCATCAGCCATTGGGAAGCCATTCGCGGCTACATGGAATACGAGGTCAACGACCTCAAATCGATTCAGGACCTACAAGACCTCCAAGGCCCCGACGACCCGCCCCACGAAGGCCTGCACACCTTTCGCAACGCCCGCGCTCGCATGCACCAGCAGATACGCGATAGCTCGCGCACTCGGCTGTCAGGGTTTTTCTGGTACCTGTACCACGTCATGACCCTGTGGACGATTCCCAACCGTCTCGTCGAATGGGAAGTGCGGCGCCTCGAAAGGATTGGCAAGCAGACGTTGCCCGAATCCATGCGCGAATGGTCGGAGCCGCTGCCGGAAGATCAATGGGCCAAGCCGAGTGAGGAGTTGCTGCGGCTGAGTGAGCAGGTAAGACAAATGCAAAAACGCCAACCGCACCGGCCCATCACGGAGATTTTTGCCGAGGTCCAAAAAACATCATCAGCCGGCAAGCGTCGTGCATGAAAGTTATGCAGGTCAGTGAGCAATCGGGCAGCCATTTGCTCGCGAAGGGGCCTTGGCATTCAGCGCAAAAATCAGCTTTCCTGCGCTCTGCTAGAATTCGCCCCATTCCCCAGCCTGAGACTGCCCCCATGAGCGAGCCGATTCGTCTGACCCAATACAGCCACGGTGCCGGTTGCGGCTGCAAGATTTCCCCGCAGGTGCTGGAGGTGATTCTGGCCGGTAGCGGGGCGCAGAATCTTGATCCGAAACTGTGGGTCGGCAATGCCTCGCGTGATGACGCGGCGGTCTACGAGATCGATGCCGAGCGTGGCGTGGTGTCGACCACCGATTTCTTTATGCCGATCGTCGACGATCCGTTCGACTTCGGCCGCATCGCTGCGACCAACGCGATCAGCGACATTTACGCCATGGGCGGCGACCCGTTGATGGCGATTGCGATCCTCGGCTGGCCGGTCAATGTGCTGGCGCCGGAGGTGGCGCGGGAAGTGATTCGTGGCGGTCGCGCGGTGTGTGATGCGGCGGGCATTCCGTTGGCGGGCGGGCACTCGATCGATGCGCCGGAACCGATTTTCGGCCTCGCCGTCACCGGTCTGGTGGAAAAGCGCCACATGAAACGCAATGACACTGCGACCGCCGGTTGCCTGTTGTACCTGACCAAACCGCTGGGCATCGGCATCCTCACCACGGCGGAGAAAAAGGGCAAATTGCGCCACAGCGATGTTGGCGTCGCCCGCGACTGGATGTGCACCCTGAACAAACCCGGCAGTCGCTTCGGCAAACTCGCCGGCGTCACTGCAATGACCGACGTCACCGGTTTCGGCCTGCTCGGGCACCTGGTGGAAATGGCGGACGGCAGTAAACTCACTGCCCGTATTGCTTACGACCGGGTGCCGCGTCTGGACAGCGTCGAGTACTACCTCGATCAGGGCTGTGTGCCTGGCGGTACGTTGCGAAATTTCGACAGTTATTCGTCCAAGGTCGGTCGCGTGCAAGAGCTGCACAAACGCGTGCTCTGCGACCCGCAAACCAGTGGCGGTCTGCTCATTGCTGTTACCCCAGAAGGCAATGACGAGTTTCTTGCCCTGGCCGAAGAACTGGGCCTGAACCTTGCGCCAATCGGTGAACTGGTCGAGCGACAGACGAACGCAGTCGAGGTGATTTGATGTTCCGCGACTGCACCGATTACCGCGATATTTTCCTCAACGACCGACCGCTGATGGACGCCCGCGCGCCGGTCGAATTTCACAAAGGCGCGTTCCCCGGCGTGGTCAATCTGCCGCTGATGAATGACAGCGAGCGGCAGAAGATTGGTACTTGTTACAAACAGCACGGGCAGCACGCCGCCATCGAACTGGGGCATCAACTGGTGTCCGGCACGGTGAAGGCCGAGCGCATTCAGGCCTGGGCCGAGTTCGCCCGGGCTCACCCCGAGGGCTTCATTTATTGTTTTCGTGGCGGCTTGCGTTCGCAGATCACTCAACAGTGGCTGCGTGACGAGGCGGGCATCGATTACCCGCGCATCGGCGGTGGTTACAAGGCGATGCGCAGCTTCCTGATCGACACGCTTGAGCAGGCCATCGCCCAGTGCGATTTCGTCTTGCTGGGCGGCATGACCGGCACGGGCAAGACCGAAGTGCTGGTGCAATTGCGCAACGGGCTGGACCTGGAAGGTCACGCCAATCATCGCGGCTCAAGCTTCGGCAAACGAGCCACCGGGCAGCCGTCGAACATCGATTTTGAAAACCGCCTGGCCATCGACATTCTGAAGAAGCGCGATGCCGGTATCGGGCAGTTCGTGTTGGAGGACGAGAGCCGGGTCGTCGGTAGTTGTGCCTTGCCGTTGCCGCTGTATCAGGGAATGCAGCAGTACCCGATGGTCTGGCTGGAGGATCGCTTTGAAGATCGTGTCGAGCGGATCCTGCGTGATTATGTGGTGGATCTGTCGGCGGAGTTTTCGCTGGTGCATGGCGAGCAGGGTTTTGCCCTGTTTGCCGAGCGCTTGCTGGACAGTTTGAACAACGTGCAGAAACGTCTCGGCGGCGAGCGCCATCGACGGATGCTGATCCTCATGGAAGACGCTCTGGCCGAGCAGGGCCGCAGTGGTGCTGTGGATTTGCACCGGGGCTGGATCGAAGGCTTGCTGCGCGAATATTACGACCCGATGTATGCGTTTCAACGCGAGAAGAAGGGTGGGCGGATCGAGTTCGCGGGGGAGCGCGGGGCGGTACTTGAGTACCTGTGGGAGCGGCTGAGTCAGCCGGGTTGATGGCGTATTGACTGGCCCTTCGCTGGCAAGCCAGCTCCCACAGGTCTTGAGTGATGCCCATAGTGGCGGTCACCACAAAACGCTGTGGGAACTGGCTTGCCAGCGATGAGGCCCTGACTGACAGCAAAAAACTCAGGTCGGGCAGGTCGCCTTGCCATTATCCAGCCCCTGCTTGTAGCTGTGGCTCTGCAGGCTGGCCTTGCCGTTGTGCCACGTCAGGGTCAGCACATACAGCGAATCGAAGTCGTTGCCCGCCCAGTCATCGGTGATGTTCTGTTTCTTGCCGACCGCGTTACCTGCAACCTTGTTGATCAGTTCCGGCAGGTAGCCGTGAGACCAGGCAGTGTAGATCGTCGAGTTGTGGTATTTGTCTTCGAGCAGTTCGCGCGCCAGATCGCTGGTGTCGTTGGCCGAGAACTCGATATTCACCGGCAGGCCGAGCTTGATCGCGGCCGGGCTGATGGTCATCAGCGGGCGAATATAGCTGTAGGAATTGTCCAGCTCGCCTTCCTCGACATTGCGTGTCGGGTTGGCGGCGAACACATAATCGGCCTTGCCGAATTTTTCCGGCAGCAGCGTCGACAGGTCGATGGCCCGGTTCAGGCCTTGGCAATTGAGCTGGCCGAGACCGCCTTCGGGTTTTTCCGCGTGACGCAGGAACACCAACGTCTGGGTGCCGTCCACCGTTTGGGCACGGCTTTCGCTGGATTCCAGCGACAGGAACAGCGCGCTGACCGCCAACAGGGAGGGCAGGGCCACATACGCGCGATGTTTGAAACGTTTGGCGAAACGCATAAGGTTCGTCATGAAATAAAAGAGTCTTCAGCGTGTTCGATTAAGGCTGACAAACCTTTGCACCACGGGCTCCCAGCACCGGGTGGTTTCCATGTCGTGAAGCGCTTCCTCTGCAACAAGGGCATAGCTCAGAGTCCCCTGAGGCCCTTTTGGTTCGATCCGCAAGCGTGCGCGGCACTCTAACGGCAACCTGGATCGGCTTGCGGAGGAGATTAATCACTGAATGTTACGGTTCCTGTAGACGCTGCCGCAGGCTGCGACCTTTTGATCTTGCTTCAAAGGTCAAAATCAAAAGATCGCAGCCTTCGGCAGCCCCTACATTATGATCAGCCTTTAATTTGTGACTGGATGCTTCCCATGACCGATCTGTCCGCGTTCCCGATCACCCAGAAATGGCCGGCGCAGTACCCTGACTGGATTCAGCTCTATTCCCTGCCGACCCCCAACGGCGTCAAGGTCTCGATCATGCTTGAAGAGATCGGCCTGCCGTACGAGCCGCACCGTGTCGGTTTCGACACCAATGACCAGTTGTCCCCGGAATTCCTGTCGCTGAACCCGAACAACAAGATCCCGGCGATCCTCGACCCTCATGGCCCTGAAGATCAGCCGCTGCCGCTGTTCGAGTCCGGCGCGATCCTGATTTACCTGGCGGACAAAAGCGGCCAGTTGCTGGCCCAGGAGGGGGCGCTGCGTTACGAAACCATTCAGTGGCTGATGTTCCAGATGGGCGGTATCGGCCCGATGTTCGGCCAGCTCGGTTTCTTCAACAAATTCGCCGGCAAGGACTACGAAGACAAGCGTCCGCGTGACCGGTACGTCGACGAAAGCAAACGTCTGCTGAAGGTGCTCGACACACGTCTGGAAGGCCGCGACTGGATCATGGGCGAGCGTTACACCATTGCCGACATCGCGACGTTTCCGTGGGTGCGCAATTTGATTGGTTTTTATGAAGCGGGCGATCTGGTGGGCATCAGCAACTTCCCCAATGTGACTCGTGTGCTCGAGCGCTTCCTGGCGCGGCCGGCGGTCACCCGAGGCCTGACCATTCCTTCTTGAATGACACATGACTCTGTGGGAGCTGGCTTGCCAGCGATGAGGCCGGCAAGTCGACATCCATGTTGACTGACCCACCGCCATCGCTGGCAAGCCAGCTCCCACAGGGTTTTATGGTGGTCTGGAGGATTGTTGCGCGCTCAGTAATGCACTCTTGATTGATCCAGGTTTGTACGCCAACCCTCGCAAGGCATAAGCTTCGCCCCCTACGACTTTCGTCTCATCTTGCGTTTTCAGGAAAGCCCCATGTCCAGTCAGTTCCCCGAAGCACGTCCCCGCCGTCTGCGCCGCAATGCGAGCCTGCGCAGTCTGTTCCAGGAAACCGAGTTCAGCCTGAACGATCTGGTGCTGCCGATTTTCGTCGAAGAAGAGATCGATGACTTCGTGCCGATCAAGAGCATGCCCGGCGTGATGCGCATTCCCGAGCGCAAACTGGCCAGTGAGATCGAGCGTTATGCTCGCGCCGGCATCAAGTCGGTAATGACCTTCGGCGTGTCCCATCATCTGGATAGCAACGGCAGCGACACCTGGCGTGAAAACGGCCTGGTCTCGCGCATGTCGCGGATCGCCAAGGATGCTGTGCCGGAAATGATCGTGATGTCCGACACCTGCTTCTGCGAGTACACCGATCATGGCCATTGCGGCGTGATGCACAACCATGAAGTCGACAACGACCAGACTCTGATCAATCTCGGCAAACAGGCTGTGTCAGCGGCTCGTGCCGGCGCTGACGTGATTGCGCCGTCGGCGGCAATGGACGGTCAGGTACGGGCGATTCGTCAGGCACTCGATGCGGCCGGTTTTACCCAGATTCCGATCATGGCCTATTCGACCAAGTTCGCTTCGGCGCTCTACGGCCCGTTCCGCGAGGCCGGTGGCAGCGCGTTGAAGGGCGACCGCAAAAGCTATCAGATGAACCCGATGAACCGCCGTGAAGCCCTGCGCGAATCGCTGCTGGACGAACAGGAAGGCGCCGATGCGCTGATGGTCAAACCGGCCGGCGCCTACCTCGACATCATCCGCGATATTCGCGAGGCCTCGAACCTGCCGCTGGCGGCGTACCAGGTCAGCGGCGAATACGCGATGATCAAGTTCGGCGCACAGGCCGGGGCAATTGATGAGGATCGTGTGGTGCGTGAAAGCCTGGGCGCGATCAAGCGGGCGGGTGCGGATCTGATCTTCACTTACTTTGCGATGGATCTGGCCCTGGCCGGGATCTAGGCCACATCGTGTAACCCTGTGGGAGCTGGCTTGCCAGCGATGAGGCCAGCACATTCAAAATCAATGTTGACTGAGCCACCGCTATCGCTGGCAAGCCAGCTCCCACAGGTTTCTATGTTGTTCTTTGGTTACGCGCAATTGAAGAACGGCCGGATGCCGTGATCACGGAAGTAGCGCTCGATTACCTTCGGATCCGCGCTGTTATCGGCAATCGCCACGTAGGTATCCGGGCGCAGCAGGTAGAAGCCGTTGCGCCCCAATCCTGCCGTCTCAAACGCCGGTCGCCAGTCGAACACATGCAGCGGCAGGTGATGTTCGTTGCACCATTGGATCATCTCGTCGCTGGTGTCACCGTACACATGCACTTGCCAGCAAGGCTGACGCAGTGGCTCGTAGTTATCCCCTTCACCGTCATGCGCCCACGGCAGGCGATCACCGCCGTGGACGTGTCCGGCCACGCCTTGGCTGAGCGACATGCCGCGATAGTTGAGGGTGACTTGCGACACCGTGCGGAAAAGGAATTCGCGACTCGCTTCGAATGAGGCCATTTTCGGGATCAGAAACGGTGCCACACGCATGCGCAGCAGATCAGCCATGCGCCCCTCTGCGGTGACGAAACTGAAGACTTTGTCGGTGGTGGAGACCAACCGCCGGGCGAAGGCGATGCGTTCGGTTTCGTAGCTGTCGAGCAGTCGGGTCTCGGCGCCACCGCTGATGACCGCGGCGAGTTTCCACGCCAGATTGATCGCATCGCCGATGCCGGTATTCATGCCCTGACCGCCCGCCGGGCTGTGCACGTGGGCCGCGTCGCCGAGCAGGAACGCGCGACCACTGCGAAAATGCTCCGCCACTCGGTGATGCACGCGATAGGTGGAGAACCAGTTGACCTCTTCGATATGCACTTTCAGGTGCTCGATGGCGCGACTGCTGACGTCGGAAAACTCCAGTGTGTCGACGCGTTCCGCACGTTCGTCGCGTACGGTGCCGATCAGCCGTGCGCGGCCTGCTCCGGCCAGCGGGAACACCGCGAGAAAGTCCGCTTCGTCCAGATCCAGATGCAACTCGCCATTCATCGCCGGCCCGCTGGCCTGCACATCCGCCACGTAGAAAATCTGTTGATAGGTGCCACCGGGGAAACCGGTGTCGAGGGTTTTACGCACCACCGATCGCGCGCCGTCACAACCGGCCAGATAGCAGGCCTGGCAGATTTCCTGTTCGCCATCGGGCAGGCGTAAATGCACGGTGAGACCGTCGCCGGTTTCCTCGAAACTCTCCAGCGTCGTGTTGCGTTCGACGCTTACGCCATAGTCTTCGAGCCGATCGATCAGCAGCCGTTCGTGCTCGTCCTGCGGGAAGATTTCGATGAACGCATAAGGTGTCAGGCCCTCGCCGATGCGATTGAGCGGCAGTTGCGCGACCGGTTTACCGTTGACCCAGAAATTGGCTGCCGCAACGCGATGGCCGCTGCGCACGATGGTGTCGGCCAGATCCAGTTGCCGGTACAGCTCCAGCGTGCGCGCCTGCACCGCCAGCGCCCGGGAGGTGGTGCCGGGGGCGGAGGATTTGTCGATGATGCGCACCTGCACGCCCAGTTTGCTCAGCCACAGGGCGAGCACCAGGCCGGTCGGGCCGGCGCCAATGATCAGGACGTCGCTGCGGTTCATGGGCCTGTTCTCCGTTTGCTGTGCAGCAAGTATGGATCAGAAGGAGAGGGTGGCCAGTTGATCAGCCAGACGGAAAAAGGTCCCGCAGCGTTGGGGCGGCGGGGCCTTTTTGATTTCTGGCAGAGATTCTGTGGCGAGGGCGCTTGCTCCCGCCGGACTGCGCAGTAGTCCGCTTCTGTCAAAGAAGCGGGGGCCGCTTCGCGACCCAGCGGGCGCAAGCTCCCTCACCACAGGTGTGTGTTCGACAGCGGCTTAGAAGTCGATCGTCCCCGACAACTTCGCCACTCGCGGCTCACCCTGAGTCAGGTAGCCGCCCTGAGCCGATTCCCAGTACTTCTTGTTCGCCAGGTTCTCGACGCCCAGACGCAGCGTCACGTCCTTCTCCGACACCTTGAACGCATAACGCGCACCGGCATCGAAACGGTTCCACGTCGGCAGGCTGAGGTTGTTCGCAGCGTCGGCATATTGGCCGCCGGTACGCAGCATCCGCGCATTCAGCGCTACACCTTGCAGGCCCGGTACGTCCCAATCGGCACCAGCGTTGAACTGGAAGGTCGGTACGCCAATCGCACGGTTGCCGTCGTTGGCGCCATTGAGGGTGTTTTTCAGTTCGGTGTCCATCAACGTCAGGCCGCTGATCAGGCGCAGACCATTGATCGGCTCGCCGAACACGTTCAGTTCCACGCCTTTGTTGACCTGCTCGCCTTCACGCACGTAGGTGCAAGTGGTGGCGCTGTTGATTTCACAGTAACCGTCACTCGGTTGCTCGATGCGATACACCCCCAGGCTCGCGCCGTAGGTGCCCATGTCGACTTTCACCCCGGCTTCGGTCTGCTTGGAACGTGCCGGTGCGTAGACTTCGTTGCCATTGGTCACACGAAAGCCGCCGCTGCTGGTCGGCGAAGTCGGCCCCTGGGCCAGGCCTTCAATGTGGTTGGCATAGAACGACACGTGCTCCCACGGCTTGAACACCAAGCCGTAGACCGGTGTGGTGATCGACTCGTCGTAGCTCGATTTACGGCCGCCGCTGCCCCAACTGGCGTAGTTGTAGCCTTGCACCACCATTTGCTGACGACGCAGGCCGGCGGTGATCAGCAGGCGATCATCGAAGAAGCCGAGGGTATCGGAAATCGCCAGGCTACGGTTGAAGGTCTTGCCGACAATGCCCGGGTCATTGAGGTCGCCGCCGGAAAAGTTGCCGACCGGCGCCGGGGTTTCCACCGGGTGGTAGATGTTGTTGGCGTACTTGGTCAGGTCGAAGTCATAGGCGCTGCGCTGCTCGGCCCAAATGCCGGTCAAGCCGAAGTTCAGCTTGTGGCTGACAGGGCCGGTGTTGAACTTGCCATTGAGACCGGCCATCACACTGGTGTTGTCTTCATCGTGAGGGATGAACGAACCAGTGGTGAACGATGCGCCGCTGTTGCCGACCAGCGTGGTCGAGTTGTAGCGCCCGACTTCACGGGTGTGTTTGGCGCCACCGGCCGCGTAAGCGGTCCAGTTGTCGTTGAGGTCATATTCGGCGCGAAGCATGCCGAAGGTGTCTTCGATATCGGTGTAGCCCCACTTCGGCGCGTAGTTGGTGTCGGCCGATGGTGCGTCCGGAATGTGCGTGGCGGTGCCGAGGTTGACCGAGTTGCGACCACCGTTGACGCGTTCTTTCTGGTAGGCGAAGTCGCCGGAAATCCGCAGCGCATCGCCGCGATAGTCGAGGCCGATGGCGAACAGTTTCGAGCGTTGGTTTTCGTGATCGATGCCGGTATCGCCTTCACGTTGCGACAGGTTGATCCGCGCGCCGAAGCGGTTGTCTTCACCGAAACGCTGGCCGATATCGAAATGATGCCCGACGCGACCTTCACTGTTGATGTCGGTGGTATAGCGGCGCAGCGGCACGTCGCCGGCGCGTTTTGGCTGCAGGTTGACGCCGCCGCCGATGCCGGAACCGGTCGGGGTCACGCCGTTGATAAAGGCGTTCGGGCCTTTGAACACTTCCACGCGCTCCAGGGCGTCGGTTGAGATGATCTGCCGAGGCAGTACGCCGTAGAGGCCGTTATAGGAAATATCGTCGCCGTTCAGCGGCAGGCCACGAATCATGAAGACCTGTGCCTGGTTGGAGAAACCGGAAGCCTGGCGCACCGAGGAATCGTTGAGCAGCACATCGGCGACGTCCTCGGCTTGCTGATCCTGGATCAGTTGCTCGGTGTAGGAGGCCGCGCTGAACGGCACGTCCATCATGTCCTGATTGCCCAGTACGCCAAGTTGGCCGCCGCGTGCGACCTGACCACCGGAGTAGACCGGGGGCAGGGCGTTGGATGTCGGGGCTTGAGCGTTGACGTTGACGTCGTCCAGCACCAGCGCTTTGTTGTCTTTTTCAGCAGCGTGGGCGGTGATGGTCAGAGAGCACAGCAGGGCGAGAAGCGTCGGGCGAAAGGGCACGGCAAGTCGAGCTGGAGCGGGCATTTTTGTACCTGGAGGCGCACGGCCAGTGAGAAAAGTAAGGGCGGCGCGGGAACTCCTTGCGCAAATGCGACTCCAGGCACAAATGATAGTTTTTCTCAGTAACGTTTTGCAATCAGTTTGTCATTACGGCTGAAACCTCTAATCCACGGCTTGATTTGCTTCCTTGTGGCGAGGGGATTTATCCCCGATGGGGCGCGAAGCGGCCCCCGTTTTTGATTTCCAAGGGGACTGCTGCGCAGTCCATCGGGGATAAATCCCCTCGCCACAAGGTCTGTGTAAGTCTGGTTTGTGGAACCCCATTGATCGTATGGTGAACCCGCCTCAACGGACTGGATGAAGCTTCATGCACAACTCTCGATTACTGATCACCCTCGCCGCACTGCTGGTGTTGGCCGGTTGTGCCGGTCAGCGCAGCAGCGAGCCTGCACCCCGTGCCCCCGCCGAAGTGAAGGCCGAGATCGTGCGGCTGATGCCCGCCAAAACCGCCGACCGCCAGGGCTGGGCCACGGATATCTATGCCGCGTTCGCCGCGCAGAACATCAGCCCGACCACACAGAATCTCTGTTCGGTGCTCGCCGTGGCCGAACAGGAATCCACCTTTCAAGCCGACCCGACAGTGCCCGGCCTCGGCAAAATTGCCCGTGACGAAATCGACCGCCGCGCCGCCAAAGTGCACATCCCCAGCCTGCTGGTCAGCGGCGCCCTGCAAGTGCGTTCAACCAACGGCAAAACCTATAGCGAGCGCCTGAGCGCGGCGCGCAGCGAAAAAGAGTTGAGTGCCATTTTCGATGACTTCATTGGCCGAGTGCCGATGGGCCGCACGCTGTTCGGCGGCTTCAACCCGGTGCACACCGGCGGGCCGATGCAGGTCAGCATCGAATTTGCCGAACAGCACGCCAAGGATTATCCGTACCCGGTGGACGGCACCATCCGCCGCGAGGTGTTCAGCCGGCGCGGTGGCATGTATTTCGGCATCGCGCATCTGCTCGGTTATCCGGTCAGCTATCGCGAGCCGCTGTACCGCTTCGCCGACTTCAATGCCGGGTGGTACGCCAGTCGCAATGCGGCATTCCAGAATGCGGTGAGCCGCGCTTCGGGCATCCCGCTGGCGCTGGACGGCGACCTGATCCGCTACGACTCGATCATGCCCGGCGGCACCGAACTGGCGGTACGCACCCTCGGCAAATCGCTGGGCATGCGCAATCCGACCATTCGCGATCAATTGGAGAAGGGCAAAACCCTGGAGTTCGAAGAGACCAGACTCTATCAACGCGTGTTCGAGCTGGCGGAGAAGGCAGAAGGTAAACCACTGCCGCGTGCGGTGTTGCCGGGGATCGTGCTGCAGAGCCCGAAAATCACCCGAAAATTGACCACTGCCTGGTTCGCCAAGCGCGTGGATGAACGTTACAAGCGCTGCATGGCCAAGGGCGGCTGATTCACGCAGACGTAAAAAACCCGGCTGACGGGAGCCGGGTTTCTCTGGGTTGTTGCGGTAACGCCATTCATTCAAACAGCGCGACGTTCGTTCAGACGATCCGAACCACCTTCGGCAACTGTGTTGCCTTGCAGACGATCGGAACCATCAGCGGCGACGGTGTTGCCTTGCAGACGATCGGAGCCATCGGCGGCAACGGTGTTGCCTTGCAGGCGATCGGAACCGTCAGCGGCGACGGTGTTGCCTTGCAGGCGATCGGAGCCATCGGCGGCGACGGTGTTGCCTTGCAGGCGATCGGAGCCATCGGCGGCAACGGTGTTGCCTTGCAGACGATCGGAGCCATCGGCGGCAACGGTGTTGCCTTGCAGACGATCGGAACCATCAGCGGCGACGGTGTTGCCTTGCAGGCGATCAGAACCATCAGCGGCGACGGTGTTGCCTTGCAGACGATCGGAACCATCAGCCGCAACAGCGTTTTGATACAGACGATCCGAGCCATCAGCGGCGATCATCGTGTGAGCTGGCGTGGCGGCGAAAGCGTTTACTGCGAAAACCGAGAAAGCGATGCTGAGAAGAGTCTGGCGTTTCATGATGGTGTGCTCCGGGGTGTTGTTGGTTGGTATGGAGCGGATGTTACGCCGGGGATTTTTTATGAGAACTTCATTGATGTAATGGTGAACATCGACGCCAATGATGATTGCCAGAACCCCCGCGCCAGAGCCTTACAACACCTTCACCGCGCGCCCGATCGCCTGAATCGGCCCGGTCGGCTTGCCGATTGGCGAGCCGTTGGCGCCCTCCAGCGTCAGCTCGAATAGCTGGTTGGGTTGCAGTGGCGGCAACTTGTCCAGCGGTACCGACAGCGCCTGCCCCGGCTTGACCAGACCCAGTGACACCGGCCCTTGCCAGCCGTCAGCCTTGGTCCAGAACTCCAGTGCCTTGTCCGCCGGCACCTCGACCACACCCAGTGGAATCAACTGAATCTCGTGTGCATTGCTGGCCTGGATCACCCAGCCCGGCGCCTTGTCCTGCGGCGCGACCAAAACCACCAGATAACTCGGTTTCGGTGTGGTCTGGGTCAGCAGGATCGCGCCCAGAATCAAGGTCGCGGTCAGCCCGGCAGCGCTCAGCCCGCGCCACAATGGCAGCAGATTCCACCAGGAAGTTGAGGGCGCTTTGTGCGTCGAGCGCTCGACACTGCGTTCAATTCGTGGCCATAACTGCGCCGACGGTTGCTGCGATTCGGCATAGTCCGTCAACTCCAGCAGCCGTCGCTCCCAGGCATCCACTGCCGCACGCAGTGGCGGCTCATGCACCAGACGTTTCTGCACCTCGCGCCGCTGTTCGGCAGAGAGCGTGCCGAGCACGTATTCGCCGGCCAGTTCATCGCGTTCCTGAGCCGATTCGGTGGTCATCCCATGCACTCCCGCAACGCGTTAAGGCTGCGCTTGATCCAGGCTTTGACGGTGCCCAGCGGTGTGTCGAGGCGCGCCGATATTTGCGCGTGGCTGTAGCCGTCGACATAGGCGTGGAGGATGCAGCGTCGACGTTGCGCATCGAGCTGTTCGAGACAGCGATGGATGCGCGCCGAGTGTGAGTGCGCATCGAAGGCATCATCGTCGTGTGTCGGCACTTCATGGTCTTCGCTGAACGGCGTTTCCCGACCCTGATCACGCAGCAGATTGAGCGCCAGATGCCGGGTCACGCTGAACATCCAGCCCCGCGCCGAACCGCGCGCCGGGTCAAACCCGGCGGCACCGTTCCAGATCTTGATGAATGCCTCATGCACGATGTCCTCCGCCAGCGCGGTGTCGCGCACCAGTCGCCTGGCCACGCCGAGCAGGCGTGGGCCTTCCTGCAGATACAAATCGCGCAGGGCCGACTGCTCGCCGCGGGCACAGGCAGCGAGACGGGCTTCATAATCGAACACTGATTCAGGCAAAGACATGTCGTGCAATCTAGCTCACATTTAACTTCAGCACACGGAACCCCTGTGGGAGCGGGCTTGCCCGCGATGGCGTCGTGTCAGCCAACTTCTACTTCACTGATCTACCGCTATCGCGGGCAAGCCCGCTCCCACAGGTTTTGTGTTGGGCCTGTGACTTCAGTTCGCCGCCCAGAAAATGTAATCGGCCTGGTACTTCACCACTTCCTGCTTGCCCTTGTTCGCCGCTGTGCATTCGCTCGCTGGCGCCACGCCGCCCTTGAGCGCAACGCGCTGGACGTAACTCACGCCACTCATCGCGCCCTTACCTTCGGCCGGGTTGGCCTTGACCAGTTGATAAGGCAGGTTACCCGGGCTCGACGGCGCCACGGCCAACTGCGTACCGGTGATTTTCGAACCGTCCTTGGCCTGCCAAGTGGCGGGCGGGCCGAAGTAGGTGCCCACCTGTTTACCGCTGCGGTCATTGAGCACCGCTTTCGGACCGACAAAGGTCCACTCGGTCTGCCCGGCCATATTGGGCTTGTCGCGGCACTCATAGGTGATCTCGCCGACCCCGGTGGTTTCCATCGCGATCTTGTGGCCATCCGGGACTTTGATCGCGTCGGGGTAACTGCTTTGGGCGAAGGTTGTCGAGGAGAGGGCGAGCAAACCGGTGAGGCCAATCAGCTGGGTGATGTTCATCAGTGTTTCTCCGAAAAGGGTAGACCGCTGGCAGCCGAGGAGGGCTGTTACAGGGACTACCCGTGGCGGAGGCAATTGGATGCAGAATCCGACAAATATTTTTCAATCACCTCGTTACTTGTGGGAGCTGGCAAACCAGCTCCCACGGGTTCTTGATGCACTTGGTGCGGGATGGGCACCGCCAGCGCTGTTTTGCGAGGTTTGAATTCGCAAGTCGCGAGTGCATGGGAAAACGTGCCAATACCGATACAACTGCTGACAAATTCGCTCTTGTGGCGAGGGAGCTTGTCGGAACGCCGCCCGTCCCGCCGGGCTGCGAAGCAGGCCCAAACCCGGTAAATGCACTACAACTGATACACCGCAGTCTCTGATTTTATGACTGCTGCGCAGCCAAGCGGGACGGGCGGCGTTCCGACAAGCTCCCTCGCCACAGGGGATGGGTAGCCAGTAGAAGGGGGGATTTATGTATCAACTGTATGGGCACAGAAATTCAGGCGCAGCCGCCATCGAAGCGGCGTTGGAGTTGTGTCAGATCGCTTATCGCTTCATTGATGTCGAAGCCAGTACCGAAGCCGCCGAGGCGTTGGCGCAGCTCAATCCACTGAAGCAGATTCCGACTCTGCAACTGCCCGATGGCAGCGCCATCACCGAAAGCGCGGCGATTCTGATTCATCTGGGCCTGACCTTTCCCAAGTCCGGTTTATTGCCGGTCAAGGCGGAGGATCGCGATCAGGCGATTCGTGGTGTGGTCTACATCGTCAGCAATTGTTACTCGGCGATCGGCGTCATCGATTACCCCGAGCGCTGGCTGGTGATGCCCGACGAAGCGTCGCGGCAAAACCTGATTGCCGGCGCTCGAGAACGTTTGCATTGGAGTTGGGAGGTGTTTGCTGATCAGTTTTCAGCGGAGTTGTATCTGGATGACGAAACTCCGGGGGCGCTGGATGTGCTGGCGGCGGTGGTGACGCGCTGGGCCGGGAGCCGCGAGCATTTGCGTCAGACTCGGCCGGGGTTTTATGCGTGGTTACAGCGGATCGACCGGCATCCGGTATTGGCACCGGTGTTCGCCCGGCATTGGCCAGCCTGACCGAGGTGATCGTTCCCACGCTCTGCGTCCCAAAGCGTGACGCAGAGCGTCACCGGAGGCATGCCCACGCGGAGCGTGGGAATGATCATGAGGAGGACGTGGGTCACTCCCCGCGAATGTACTGCTCCAGCTGCTTGATCAGCTCAGCCTGTTCGGCAATCGCTTCCTTGACCAGGTCACCAATCGACAGCAAGCCGATCAGCTTGCCGTTCTCCACCACCGGCAAGTGGCGCAGACGTTTGTCGGACATGATGCCCAGGCAGGTATCGACAGTCTGGTGGGTATCCACGGTGATCACGTTCGCCACCATGATGTCGCGAACCGGCGTGCCCACCGATGAGCGGCCATGCAGCACCAGTTTGCGCGCGTAATCGCGTTCGCTGATGATGCCGACCACTTCGTCGTTTTCCACCACCAGCAAGGCGCCGACGTTTTTCTCGGCCATCTTCATCAGCGCTTCGAGCACCATGTGATCAGGCTTGATCTGGTGTACTTCCTGATTTTTCTGATCTTTGAGCTTGAGCAGTTGGGCGACGGTCTTCATGGCGGTTACTCAGGTGTTGTCGTTGTTATCCAAGCATCGTAGACGCAAGCGCGCAGAGCAAGGTGGCAAAGCGGCAGATAACACGCAAAAAACGTCATTTACTCGATATTCTCAACCTGCAAAGAGGCTTTGGGGCCAGTGGAGCCTTGTGGCGAGGGGATTCATCCCCGATGGCCTGCGCAGCAGGCCCAGAATCAGCCCGTCGGGCTTGCCTGATACACCGTGTCGGATGGTTTTGGGGCTGCTTCGCAACCCATCGGGGCGGTGCGACGTTTCGCTAAATCCCCTCACCACAGGGGATGGGGTTATCTCCGGAAGGGCAGCGTAGAATGCCCCTCTGTTTCAATTCCTGAGGTCGCAGTGGTGGATTTACAGCAGGGCTTCGTCCTGACCCGGCATTGGCGCGATACCCCGGCCGGCACCGAAGTCGAGTTCTGGCTGGCGACCGACGCCGGGCCGCGCCGTGTGCGCTTGCCGCATCAGCCGTCGGTGGCGTTTATCCCCGCCGAACAGCGCGAGGCGGCCGAACGCCTGCTGCACGACGAAAAGAATGTCGAACTGCGCCCGTTGGCCCTGCAGGATTTCGAGCATCGCCCGGTGCTTGGCCTGTATTGCCAGCAACACGGCCAGTTGATGCGCCTGGAAACCGCGCTCAATCGTGCCGGTGTCGATGTCTTCGAAGCTGATGTGCGCCCGCCGGAACGCTATCTGATGGAGCGTTTCATCACCGCGCCGGTACTGTTCAACGGTACCGCCGATACCGACGGCGTATTGCTCAACGCGCAATTGAAACCCGACCCCAAGTACCGGCCGACACTGCGCCTGGTCTCGCTGGACATCGAAACCACCGAAACCGGTGAGTTGTATTCCATCGCCCTGGAAGGCTGCGGCGAGCGCCAGGTGTACATGCTCGGTGCGCCGAACGGTGACGCCAGCATCGTCGACTTCGACCTCGAATACTGCGACTCGCGCACGCTCATCCTGAAGAAACTCAACGACTGGTTTGCGCGGCACGACCCCGACGCGATCATTGGCTGGAACGTCGTCCAGTTCGATCTGCGCATCCTCCACGAACACGCGCGACGCCTCGGCGTGCCGCTGAAAATCGGCCGTGGCGGCGAAGAGATGCAGTGGCGCGAACACGGCAGTCGCAATCACTACTTCGCCTCGGCGGCGGGGCGGCTGATCATCGATGGCATCGAATCGCTGCGCTCGGCGACCTGGAGTTTTCCTTCGTTCAGCCTTGAGAACGTCGCGCAGACCCTGCTTGGTGAAGGCAAGTCCATCGACAATCCGTACCAGCGTATGGACGAAATCAACCGCATGTTCGCCGAGGACAAACCGGCGCTGGCCAAATACAACCTAAAGGACTGCGAACTGGTCACGCGGATCTTCGCCAAGACTGAACTGCTGACCTTTTTGCTGGAGCGCGCCAGCGTCACCGGGCTACCGGCGGATCGCAGCGGCGGTTCGGTGGCGGCGTTCACCCATTTGTATATGCCGTTGATGCATCGACAGGGGTTTGTTGCGCCGAACCTCGGCACCAACCCGCCGCAGGCCAGCCCCGGTGGTTTTGTCATGGACTCGCAACCGGGCCTGTATGAATCGGTGCTGGTGCTCGATTACAAGAGTTTGTATCCGTCGATCATCCGCACCTTTTTGATCGACCCTGTGGGGCTGATCGAAGGTTTGCAGCACCCCGACGACGCCGACTCGGTGCCGGGCTTCCGTGGCGCACGTTTCTCGCGCACCCGCCATTGCCTGCCGGCCATCGTCTCGCGGGTCGCCGAGGGCCGCGAGACGGCCAAGCGCGAGCACAACGCGCCGTTGTCGCAGGCGCTTAAGATCATCATGAACGCCTTCTACGGCGTGCTCGGCTCCAGCGGCTGCCGCTTCTTCGATACGCGGCTGGCCTCATCAATCACCCTGCGCGGCCACGAGATCATGCTGCGCACGCGCAAGCTGATCGAAGAGCAGGGTCACGCGGTGATCTATGGCGATACCGACTCGACCTTCGTCTGGCTGCGTCGCCCGCACGGGCAAGAAGAAGCGGCAACCATCGGCCATGCGCTGGTCAAACACGTCAACGACTGGTGGCGTGCGCATGTACGTGATGAGTACGGTCTGGAAAGCGCCCTCGAACTGCAATTCGAAATTCACTACAAACGCTTTCTGATGCCGACCATTCGCGGCGCGGAGGAGGGCAGCAAGAAGCGCTACGCCGGTCTCGTCACCCGCGCCGATGGTACTGAGGAAATGGTCTACAAAGGCCTGGAAACCGTGCGCACCGACTGGTCGCTATTGGCCCGGCAATTTCAGCAGGAACTCTACGAGCGGATCTTCCAGCGCAAGCCGTATCAAGACTACGTACGCGACTACGTGCGCAAAACCCTCGCCGGTGAATTCGACGAGCGACTGGTCTACCGCAAGCGCCTGCGCCGCACACTCGACGATTACGAGCGCAACGTCCCGCCGCACGTGCGTGCGGCGCGCCTGGCGGACGATTACAACGCCCAGCACGGGCGCCCTCGGCAATACCAGAATGGCGGCTGGATCAGCTACTTCATCACCCTGGCCGGCCCCGAGCCGCTGGAAGTGCGCCGCGCCGCCATCGACTACGACCACTACATCACCCGGCAGCTGCAACCGGTGGCGGATGCGATTCTGCCGTTTGTCGACGACGATTTCTCAACCCTGATCGGGGGGCAACTGGGCCTGTTTTGAGTCGAGCAGCTGCAGCGTCCATTCATCGAGAATGCCGTGGAAATAGCGTTCCAGCGCCTGATTGAACAAGCTGTCGTCAGCGGTGAACTGGGCGAATAGCGTCATCGAGGAGTGAAATTTCAAGTCATCGGGATGGCCGAAAATCTCGGCGATCGAGCGTTGCTGCACATTCAATACCAGTTGCGTGCAGGTGCGCAGCCGCGCCCCGAGCAATGGATGATCGAGATAGGCTCGGGCCTCTTCGGCCGAGCCGATGGCATAGCGTCGGGACATTTCGCTGCCGCCCAGCCCGGCGAACTGCGGGAAGACAAACCACATCCAGTGGCTGCGTTTGCGGCCCTCGTCGAGTTCACGCTGGACCCGTTCGATCACCGGGTCCTGGGCCTGGACAAATCGTTGCAGGTTGAAGGGGTCGTACTGATCAGTGCTTCTCATCGCGAAGCCCTCGCCAGCCGCTGGCTCAGACCATGGCCAGTCGCTGCTTGCGTTGTGGCGCCTGAAACACCTGGTCCAGCGCCGCCAGATCCCCGGCCTCCAATTGCAGCTGCGCCGCTTGTGCATTGAGTTGCACATGTTCCGGTCGCACAGCCTTGGGAATCGCAATCACACCATCCTGACGCAGAATCCACGCCAGCGAAACCTGTGCGGGAGTGACGCCATGACGAATGGCTATCTGCTTCAGCAGCGGTTCAGCCAGCATCGCGCCACCCTGGCCAATCGGACAGTAGGCCATCAACGGCATGCGCTGGTGTTGGCACCACGGCAGCAGATCGAATTCGATGCCACGCTCTTCCAGGTTGTAGAGCACCTGATTGGTCGCACAGGCTGAACTGGAGAGTTCTTCGAGGTCGTCGACATCGAAATTCGACACACCCCAGCGGCCGATCTTGCCTTCTTCGCGCAGGCGTTCGAACGCTTCGACGGTTTCTTCCAGCGGATACTGGCCGCGCCAATGCAACAGATAGAGGTCGATGTAATCGGTGTCGAGCCGACGCAGGCTGCGCTCGCAAGCCTGTGGGATGCCTGTGCGGCTGGCGTTGTGCGGGTAGACCTTGCTCACCAGAAACACCTGATCGCGCAGCCCGGCGATGGCCTCGCCGACGACTGTTTCGGCACCGCCCTCGGCGTACATCTCCGCTGTATCGATCAGGGTCATGCCCAACTCAATACCCGTGCGCAGCGCCGCCACTTCACGCGTGTGCGCCGAACGGTCTTCGCCCATGCGCCAGGTGCCCTGGCCAATCACCGGCACCTGCACACCGGCCAACTCGAGAGTACGCATGCAATCCTCCTTTCTGAACGTGTCGATACCTTTTAGTGGGCAGCAGGATAGCGCAGGGGTTCCATGAGGCTCACAACGCAAAAGATCGCAGCCTTCGGCAGCTCCTCTGCGATCTTTTGATCTTGCGCTTTTCATTTAACAATTTTTCGTTAAACACCTGCCCGGGCAAGTGCGCAAGAAGTTGCGCACTTTTCATTGTTGATTCGGTTCAAGTGACGCAGGAAGACGGTAGGTTTCGCTCAGCACCTTGATCCGCAGGGCTTTGTGATATCTGGCATGAAGTTTGATCACTCATCGCCATTCTGACCGGCAATAGCGTTAGCCTGCTAGTGTGTTTTAAGATGCCTCGATAAAACGATGAGTGTGGATCGGCTCAAGAAATCCGCAGGAGCGGGCATCGATTCAGATCCAGACTCTTCGCGTGTGCCTGAACTGAAACAGCTGGGAGCCATTGTTAGTGAGGAGCATGCCGCGGGTACGAACGCCGGTAGCGCGTAATAAGGGAATATGTGATTTCTACTGATTTTCATCAGCTTGTTCAGTTGTTTATAGAGAGGGCGGGTAATCTTCAGCCAGGTATTTTTGGGTTGAACGGCTTCTCCGGGGCGGATTTGATAAGTGCCGATTTTGAACTGATCGGCGATCCGAATGGTTTTCATTCTTTCGAGAAAGCATACGAAGTTCCTTATTTTCGTAGAAAAATAATGGTTGTTTTCAAGCAGTATTTTTTCGCGAGTGAGAGTCTGGGGGGAGGTCTTGGTATTGCAGGTGGGGTAAGGCTGACTTCGCTTTTAAGAAAGCAGCCATTTGCTACATCAACGGGGCATGTCGATACGAATCGTAAGGAGTTCTTCTTTTTCGAGGATAAAAGTGATGGGGCACTGATTTTTGACGAGAAAATCGTAATACGATTCGATCAGTGGTCCAAGCGCAATTCTTATAGGGTTTCAACGCTGGAGTGTGATTTTGATAATGCACACTTCAATGCAATAGCTACGAAAGCGGTTCGCGAAACGCTTGAACCGTTCACTCACGATTCAATGATTAGAGATGCAAAACAACGGGGCTGCGCACGTGCATTTAATCGTTTGATTGCAGCGCTCTAATCCGCACTGCTGGTCAGGCCTGCCATGAAGCAGTTTACGGATGACGTACCTGGTGGTGACGGTGCATAAGGTCACTGCAATGAATGTAAGGAAGCAATATGATTACCTCTGCTGAAGAGTTTGTGGCACTGCGTGGAAGTGAAGTAAAAGACGAGTACGATCGAGCCGCTATGGAAGAGGCGCCGATTGCGGTATGGCGTGAGGTGATCGAGAAATTCCCCGAGTACAGAAGATGGGTTGCGCACAATAAAACGGTGCCGGTGGAAATTCTTGAAGAGCTGTGTGTATTCGATGACGTCCGGTATTTTGTTGCTTCAAAGCGAAAGTTATCGCAAACATTGTTTGAGCGTCTTTCTCAAGACCCCAATTCTCTTGTCAGGGGGGCAATAGCTGCAAATAGAAAAGCGCCTATTGCAATCCTGGAGAAGCTGCTTGAGGACGAGAGTGAAAGTGTTGTCAGTATGGCGAGATATAATTTCGCAAGTAGGAAGCCTCAGTCATAGTTCTGTATTCAACAACCCGCCTCATCTTTAAAGGAATAAACATGAAAAAAGCCGCTTTCATTTTTGCAATCACCGCCGCTTTCGGCACCGTCAATGTTGCCCACGCGGAGGGGCCGGACGCTGCCACGCTGAAGGGGATTTACGACATGGGGCGTAACACGGCCGGCCTGATCAAGCATTGCGTTGACAAGGGCTTGCTGAAAGCTGACAGCGTGGATAACGCTAATAAAATGGTGGGGTTTGTCTCCGAGATGCCGGGTGAGATGGACAAGAGCGAGGGCGACAAGAGCGAAGCCAACGGTCGTAAGGGGGAAGTGCTGACGGAAGGTAAATACCAGAAGCTTGAAGCCAACTTGCCATCGGGTCTGACGCTCAAGCAGTGGTGCGAACAGGCGGATCAGGGCATGCGCGAGGGCTTGAAAAGCGCCGGGCTGATCGAGGGGTGATCTGACAGGTCAGATACAACAGACGCTCACTGAACGCGAGCGTCTGTGATTTAAAGGCCCAGTAAAGAGTGGGCCTTTTTCTGTAACAGTCGACAACTGCGTCTGCTGTAGCCACGCATCGGTCAGAAATGGAAGAAGCATTTTATGATGCTGGATAGTTTGGAAAATAATGAGTTTGATCGCCTGGAAGAACAGCTGCTTGAGGCGAGTGTGTCTTTTGGAGAAATGACCTGTGAGTACACTCGTTATCTATTGGGTCTTATCCAGAGAGGCAAGCTTGACGCTATTTCCAGTGCCAAATTGGAGTTGTTGCTTCCCTATCTGAAGGCAGGCCTCTCGCGGGAAAGAATAGAAGGTGATGAGGCATTCCGAAAGAAGCTCAAGGTTGAACTCTGGCAGATGGAGCAGCAGTACCGTAAGACGGATGAGTGTTTTGTAAATTTTGTTCGGGCTGTGCTCTATTGCTTTGGCACAGAGGAAATCTGGGAAGAGGAAGGGGATGGCGGCACACCGGTCTATCTTTATTTCCTGATCTTGAAGAGGATACTGCCGGGTCTACGGAGAGACTTCATCAGCAATTTCTACAGCTTTCTTGAGCACCGCATTTGATCCTCGCTTTGTGTGTACAGGGTCTGATTTTGCTTTAGAGCACCAGGTTAGGAGTATTGGATGGTAGACGAAGGATCTGTAGAACATATTCGCGTGTATGCCGGAAAGAACTCCAAAGGGGCGGTGTTTGAATCTTTACCCGCGAGAAAACTGGCTGAGCATACCTATGAATTGCTTTCATCACCGGGGCTGGCGTTGAATCTGGCCAGAGGCGATGTGGTTTCCCTGGAAAATTCTCAGACACACGCTGAGGTACTGAGAAGGGGAGGTAATTTCTGTATTCACATCTATTCCAGCCACATTTCGCCAGACCGTCTGGCGAGGCTGGAGGCGGACGTTGCCAACCATCTCAACGGTACCTTGGACGGCGTATACAAAGGGAATTTGACTTTGGCCATTCCCGCGAAGACCGGAATGGATAACATCGCACTGTTCTTCGACGCGTTCCGCGAGGAGACCGGGCTTCAATGGTATTACGCGAACGTTTACAAGAATATCGATGATATAGAAGACGAAACGCTTCTCTACTGGTGGCTGGGCGATGGCGCGAACAGTACGACAAATTAATCGGCCCAGCATTGCACAGCGGACAGTAGAGGGTTTTGAGATCTGATGGAATGTTCGGGAAGATGAAGCTGACAGACTTTTATAGCAAGGTGATTAGCCAGGAACCCTATAACGATATGGGGGTGTTCTTTTCAAGCTATGAGAGTTTTGAAGAGATACCGCTTGTTTCACGATACAGCCGATTGGCGTTTTTGCAGGCGCAGATGAGCAGTGACCGAGTCTCCGATTTTCTGACCGGTCTCGCCGTATTTCTTCTGAACTCAATAAAGGCGTTGACTGCGGCGGGCGCTGATAACAAGCACTTTTATGCTGTGACTTACACCGATTTCGAAGCTCTGGAGGAGCAGGGTGTAGCGATCCCCAATATCTTTGTTTATCCAAAACCATCCTCTATTGGTTTTGTGGAGAAATTAAAGAGTGACCCCGTCGCAACGGTGTCGCGAGAGATGGAAGAAGTCAGAAGGCATTTTTCCAACTGCGGTGTAGAGACGCTCTTTGATTTCTACGAAAGCAGGTTTTATGACGTTGCCTGTGGTGAGGATATTGTCAGGGTTTTTGCCGTTCCCAAAAGCTTCGAAAACGATAGATGACGGGGGGCCGCTTAGCGGCCCGGCGGGAGCAAGCTCCCTCGCCACAGATCCAGTGTGGATCTATTTTGCGGAGAACTTCAGCACCACGCTTTGGGTGTAAGTCTGCCCTGGGTCCAGACGCGTACTCGGGAAGTCCGGCTGGTTCGGCGAGTCAGGATAGTGCTGCGTCTCCAGAGTAAACGCCCCCCAATGCGGATACACCTTGCCACCCTTGCCCTTGACCGTGCCGTCGAGGAAGTTGCTGGTGTAGAACTGCACGCCCGGTTCGTTGGTAAACAGTTGCAGATGCCGGCCTGACTGCGGATCGCTGACTTCAGCGGCGACCTTGTTTACATCACCCTTGGTATCTAGCGCCCAATTGAAATCGAAGCCGCCCTGTTTTGGTTCGGCGAATTTCAACTGCGGATGATCAGCTTTTATATGCGTGCCAATCGCTGTCGGTTTGCTGAAATCCATCGGCGAGCCGGCTACCGGCGCCAGTTCGCCGGTCGGGATCAACTTGGCCGTGACGGGGGTGTAATGACTGGCATGCAGGGTCGCGACCTGTTTGAGAATGTCGCCATTTCCCGCGCCGGCCAAATTGAAGTAACTGTGGTTGGTCAGGTTGAGCACCGTCGGTTTGTCGGTGCTGGCCTTGTAGTCGATGCGCAGTTCGTTGTTGTCGGTGAGGCGATAGGTCACTTCAGTGGTGAGGTTGCCTGGAAAGCCCATTTCGCCGTCCGGCGACAGATAGGTCAGGGTCACGCCGACCGAATCCTTGTCCTTGGTTTCCTGCGCTTTCCAGACTTTTTTATCGAAGCCTGATGTGCCGCCGTGCAGGGCATTGGTCTTGTCGTTCTGCGGCACTTGATAGCGCTTGCCATCGAGTTCGAACTTGCCCTCGGCGAGGCGATTGCCGAAGCGGCCGATGGTCGCGCCGAAATACGCGGTGCCTTTCTGATAGCCCTGCACATCATCGAAGCCGAGCACCACGTCGTCGAACTTGCCGTGCTTGTCCGCCACTTTCAGCGATTGCAGTGTCGCGCCGTAGGTGATGACGGTGGCTTGCATGCCATGGCTGTTGCGCAGGATGTATTGCTCGACGGGCGTGCCGTCATTGGTTTTGCCGAAGGCTTTGTGTTCGGCGCTGAGGCCCGCCGCGTTGGCGGAAAGGGTGGCGATCATCAGAGAGAGTCCGAGGCCGGAGAGCAGGTGACGGGATTGAAGCATGGTTGACCTTCCTTTTTGTTGTTGTTTTCAAATCCCGGTATAGGAGCTGCCGCAGGCCGTTCCTACATAGGGATGGTAATAGTCATGCTATTTAAGATGTGAGTGAAAATTTATAGCCGACTAAGCGTTTATTGCAATGATAAAGTCGGACTAAATGGTTGCCGAAGGTCGGGAAACACTGTGAGCACTGCACTTTTTTGCAATCGGCGGCTCTATCCATGGCCAGGATGCGGTGACTCCCGCCGCACAGGAATGTGCCTGTTCGAGAATTCATGCCGAGCGTTTTTGACCTGATCACCGTATTTTTTCGCCGACCGTGCTTGCTGCTGGTGTGTCTGTCGTCGCTGTTGTTCAGCGGTTGCAGCCATCAGGACGGCAACGGTTTCTTCAATCAGATGCGTGAAGGTCAGCCGCAGGAATTCCTGCAGACCAGCGTTGATCGCATGGCCACGATGGCGATGCGCGACAACCTCAACAGCCTCTACCGCTTGATGGGCAAGCTGTATCTGCGTAACCCCGAAGAGCTGCGCAAATCCGGTTCCCTCAATATCAACACGGCGGTGAAACAGGTGCGCCTGGCGATCGAGCAGCAACAGCCGCTGCCGGTGCTCGGCGGTCGCAAGGATCTGGCCGCGCTCAGCTATGCGATGAGCCCGGAGTTTCTCGGTGACCGGGTCGGTGCGTTCATCTATGCCATTGGCAGCATGCTGGTGACTGCCCATGGCAATCGCACCGAGTTCTACATGACCGACGCGATCAATCCGACGTTTGTGCACAACTCGGCGCGCAATATTGAGAAGGCCATGTGGATTCTGTCGCAACGGCAGAACAAGGAAGGCCAGCCGTTGTTGTTCTCCAATGAGATCTCGGAGGAGGGCAGCAACCTGAGCTTCGCCACCGAGTTCAGCAAAATCGTCGCGCGCCTGGATTTGCTGACGCAAATGCTCGATGAGCGCTACCGGCGGATCGGTCTGAACTACGCGCAGAGTCTGCTGTTCCTGAATTTCTTGCCGGTGCAGTGAGTTCGGTTGGGGTGGCGATGCTGATCAATGCAGCACAAAACCCTGTGGGAGCTGGCTTGCCAGCGATGGCGGTGGGTCAGGCAACACAATGTCACCTGACGGGGCCTCATCGCTGGCAAGCCAGCTCCCACATTGACGGATAGCCAGTGCGGTTTTTTGTATACAATCCATCGCCGCTATTGATCAAAATGGAGCCGCACCCCTCATGACCGATCCTGCAAGCGCCGATTTCAGCCGTGTCGATCGCACCGCCCGTGCCGACAAACTGCCCTATGCCGCGTTGCTGGCATTCGCCATGACCGGTTTCATCGCCATCCTCACCGAAACCCTGCCGGCCGGGCTGCTGCCGCAGATCGGCGCAGGGCTGAACGTCAGCGAAGTGCTCGCCGGGCAACTGGTAACGCTGTATGCCCTTGGCTCGATTGTCGCGGCGATTCCCCTGACCGTTGCCACGCGTGGCTGGCCTCGGCGTCGAGTGTTGTTGATGACGGTGGGCGGGTTCCTGCTGTTCAACACCATCACTACGTTTTCCAGCCATTACGGTTTGACCCTGGCTTCGCGCTTTCTCGCCGGGATGGCGGCGGGGCTGTCGTGGGGGATCATGGCCGGGTATGCACGCGGGATCGTGCCGGTGCATCAACAGGGGCGGGCGCTGGCGATTGCCATGCTCGGCACCCCGGTGGCGTTGTCGTTGGGCACGCCGGCGGGGACATGGCTGGGCAATCTGATCGGTTGGCGTGCCTCGTTCGGGATCATGTCGGCGCTGGCCCTGGTGCTGGCGGCGTGGATTGTCATTGCGGTGCCGGATCGACCGGGGCAGGCCAGTGACGAGCGTCTGCCATTGCTCGAATCGTTGCGTCTGCCGGGCGTGCGGCCGGTGCTGTTCGTGGTGCTGACGTGGATGCTCGGGCACAACATTCTCTACACCTACATCTCACCGTTTCTGCTGCAGGCCAGTCTCGCGGACCGGGTCGATCTGGTGTTGCTGGTGTTTGGCCTGTGCTCGCTGGTGGGGATCTGGATCATCGGCTTTTTGGTGGATCGCTGGTTGCGCTGGCTGACGCTGATCAGTCTCGCGGTGTTTGCTCTGACGGCACTGGTGTTGGCGCTGATTACACCGTCACCATTGCTCATTTTTGCCTGCATGGCGGTGTGGGGATTGTCATTTGGCGGCTCGGCCACCTTGCTACTGACCTCGGCGGCGGACTCGGCCGGTGAGCATGTCGACGTGGTGCAAGCGATGCTCACCACCTCCTGGAACGTGGCGATTGCCGGCGGCGGATTGTTTGGCGGCTTGTTGCTGGATCGGGCAGGCGCGATGTCGTTTCCGTGGGCGCTGCTGATCCTTTCGCTGATCGCCTTGGCGACGGTGTGGATCAACAAAACCCACAGCTTCAAACCGGGTCGGCGAGTGCACTAATCTGCGGCTCACCAAAATATCCCCTGTAGGAGTGAGCCTGCTCGCGATAGCGTTGGGTCAGTCACTGAATCGGTCACTGATAAACCGCTATCGCGAGCAGGCTCACTCCTACAGTAGAGCGATTGGGAGTTCTATATGGCATAACGATAGACCGCATCGATATATGTGGTTATAAGAAAAATCGCTATGCTGCGGGCCAGTTTTTTCCTGTCGTTTTTCTGGACGTCTTAATGGATTTGGCAAATTTCGGCCTGGTGATTGCCGGGCTGGTGGTAGGTTTTATCGTCGGCATGACCGGTGTCGGCGGCGGTTCCTTGATGACGCCGATCCTGCTGTGGTTCGGCATCAACCCGGCGACAGCGGTGGGCACCGACCTGCTGTATGCGGCCATCACCAAATCGAGTGGTGTGCTCGTCCATAGAAAGAACAAGAACATCGATTGGGCCATTACCGGCTGGCTGACCCTCGGCAGCGTGCCGGCGGTGGCCATGACCTTGTGGTTCCTCAGCACCCTGCACACCGCGCCGGACGCGATGAACGCCATCATCAAACAGGCCCTGGGTTTTGTACTGTTCGCGACGGCGCTGGCGATTTTCTTCAAGAAACGCCTGCTCGAATTCGCCCACAAACGCGCGGGTGGCAACTACAACCCGAGCGGTTCGCGGCTGAACGTGATGACGGTGATCACCGGTCTGATCCTCGGCACCATGGTTGCCCTGACCTCGATCGGCGCTGGCGCCCTGGGCACGGTCGCGCTGTTCATCCTCTATCCGCTGCTGCCGACCCGCCGTCTGGTCGGCACCGAAATCGCTCACGCCGTGCCGCTGACACTGGTGGCAGGTCTTGGCCACGCGAGCATGGGCAACATGGATTGGGGCGTGCTGGGCTTTTTGCTGGTGGGTTCATTGCCGGGCATCTGGCTCGGCAGCCACCTGACCGGACGCATCTCCGATGAAGTGCTGCGCCCGTGCCTGGCGACGATGCTGGTGTTGATCGGTTACAAATTGGCGTTTTGATGAAAGACCATGAGTGAAACCACCTTTCATTGCGATGGCCGCATCGCAATTACCGTCGAACCGCGAGAAATGCGTATGAGCCATTGGCTGTATGCGCCGCTTGTGGTTGATCAGCAGCGTCAGCAAGTGTTGCTGGATCTTGGCGATAGCCTATGGGATTTGATCGGCACGGCGGACGAGACAGCCAGTGGCATCGACTTGCTCCTGCGCAAATATCCTGGAGATCGCGCATCGGTAATGCTGAGCGTTGATCTCGACGGCGGGGTACTCAGACTCGGCGAGCACTGCATTGAACCGTCACAATTACTGGCGGCACTCGATTTGGCACTGGGCTGAGACAAGCACCCACGCCACAGGGATTGTCTCAGTCGGCGAAAGTGTACTTCATGATCGTCACCGGTAAGTCTTCGTAGACCAGATCCTCGACCACCTCCCAACCCAGCCGCGCATAAAGTGATTGCGCTGCGTCGGTGTACAGATACAACTCCCGCACACCCAGCCCCGCAGCCTCTTCAACGATTCGATTGACCAGTTGCGAAGCGATACCGCGCCCGCGTTCTTCGGCTTTCACATAAACCCCGGCCAGCCACGGCGTCAGGTCCGGGCGGGTTTTCATATCGCTGTCGATCAGCAGCGCGCCACCGAGCAACTTGCCGTCTTCGATCGCCACTACGACGCTGGGAATCGCACCCTTGCCGCATGCCGCGCGCATGCGTTCGGTGCGCGCCTCAAGGGTGTCACCTGTCCGGAACTCACCCCACTCCTTAAAGTTGAGTTCGGCCAGTTCTTCAATCAATTCGGGGTGATCGCAAAGGTAATCGATGTGCATGCGGGTGAACTCCGTTTCGTCGGCAGAACTGCCACCCTAATGCGCTCATGCAAGGTAATCAAATCCACCTCACGATTGCGCGCATCCGGTTGCGCAATGTCGGGCCTGACCTAAGCTTCTGACAAGGCGAAACATATTTGCCGGCTCACCCCGGAACAATCGCCACGATGCGCAATCATTAGAGCGTGGATATCAAAAGGAGATGCGCATGCTCATCAGGTCAATGACCCTGACACTCTTGCTGGCGATTGCCGGCCCCTTGTTCGCCGCTGACAACGATTCGCCGATTGCCGGAGACATAGGCCGTGCCCGACCGCTGATCGTCATCGCGCAAAGCACCGTTGACCCCGTGTGGGTGAGCCTGAAAAAGTCGCTGGAGGATCCTGTGAACAAGAAGGGCGTCGCCGACCGCAACATCAAGGTTTACACCATCCTCAACATGACCGGTCAGCTCGATGGCAAGGACCTCGGTCAGCAGGACACCATGGCACTGCTGCGCTCGCTGAAGCTGGGTGCCGGGGCATATCCGAAAGTGTTCCTGGTGGGCAAGGACGGTGAGACCAAACTCTCGGCATCGGGGGACGAAGCGAAGTCAGTGGACCTGAAGAAAATCTTCGACACCATCGACGCCATGCCAATGGCCGAGAAGGAAGCGGCCGCTGCGGCCGCCGCACAGGCCCCGGCCGCCACCGCGCCGGAACCGGCCAAAGGTGCAAAAGGCGCCAAGCCGACCAAGTCTGCAAAACCGAGCAAGCCACCGGAAATGCCGGATGATTGAAGGTTGTTGTAGGAGTGGTTTCCAACGACAAAAGGCGAGAGGATTTAGCCTCTCGCCTTTTTTTACGCCGGTATTTGCCGAATTACGTTGACCAGTACCGGTGAGAAGGGCTCAAGCTTTTGCCCTTTTGGGACCAGTAGATCGTCCAGGATCAGGTCGAGAAGTTCTTTATCTTCAATCTGCGGCAACTCGTCAGGGAGTACACCTGCTCTGTAAATCAGGGCATCAACCAACGCTTTTCGCCTGCCGATAAGCCCCCGATTGCTCTCCTCGGTGTGGCCAAGGTTCAGCGCTTCGATGGCTGTTTGGGCACGTGCGGTTTCGCCAACGACCAAACCCGACAGATAGAATTTGAGTTCGGTTTCGCATTCATCCATGAACGGTGTGAGTTTGAGCGGCTGAGTTTTTCGACCGTGTCCGCAGTGATGGCGGTTCTCGCAACTGGCAACGATATTGGTGAAGTCCAGAGTGCGAGCAGGCGTTTTATCTTGGGCCTGCACATGCTCGTTGTGCGCTGCATCGACGTTGATGGACTGGCAGCAATAAGCGCACAGACCGAACTGTTCGCTGATGCAGACTGTGCGAATGGATCGGCTCTCTTCGTTTGGTAAATCCCGATAAGTCGCGGTGTTGTTTGCTCGTTTCCATCGAGTGAGTGATACAGGCTCAGTTCCTTTGATGATCTTACGCACGACGCAACTCCAGTTTGCGGATCAGCAAAGCGGCTTTTGCCAGCTCCAGGTGACCTTCGGGAAGTTCGCTTGAAAGCTCGGCGAAGAGTTTTTTGGCTTTATCCAGACTTCCGTCCTGCACGTACTTCAGCAATTGATTCAGGCTTTTCTGTACGTCTTCGTTGCGGATGTCGGTGTCCATGACTTCCAGCAAAACCTGATTGGCATCCAGTCCATACAGGCCGTTGTGTTCGTGGATTTCGCCGTCATTGAGTACGTAAACCAGCACATCCTTAGCGTCGCTGATCACTAGCGGTGAATGGGTGGTCAGGACAAACTGGCAGTTCGGGAAGGTTTCGCTCAACTGCCGAATGAGGCTGCGTTGCCATCTCGGGTGCAGGTGCAAATCGACCTCGTCGATCAGCACAATGCCGTCACCGTGCAGCGGGTTGTCCAGCGACTGGTTCATCATCGCCAAACGTCGCGCGATGTCGCCGACCAGCGCCATCATCGACTTCTCACCTTGGGAGAGTTGGGCGACGTTGAGGGTGACGCCGTCCTTGTCGATGGCCATGTGCAGGCGCGGTTTTCGCTGGACGCGCAGGTTGGTGAAACCGGGCATGAATGCGGCGATGGCCGAGCGCACAGCGGTCAACTGGCGGTCGCGGGAGGAGGCTTTCAGATTGGCCAGGGTTTTCCAGACGTCGCTGTCGGTGCCGAATTTTTCGGAGATTTCGGCCAGTGCCGTGTCGGAAATGCCGGTCTCGTTTTCGCTGTCTTCGCGCTCGCGAAACCATTCGAAGAAACGGCGGAAGTCGACGCCTCGGTTGAGCGAGTTGTCGTAGCCGTCGAGTTGGTCGAAGGTGTGTTTGGTGCGGAGTTTTAGCGGAATTTCGAGGACGGAGCGTTCGACCGGGTAGTAGGCGATCAGGGGGAGGGAGGCTTTGTTACTGGCGGTAAGTTGGGTACGGTAGTGGTCTGCGAGCAGTGTTACCTCGCCTAAAGAGCTATGGTAAGAAGCCTTGCGTCCTTGTTTGGCACGAGCAATACCCCATACAAACACTTCGCTTTCTGAGTCGCCGTCCGCAGCAAGTACCCTTGGATGGGTAACGTCCGCTACACCAATAGTTATTACGCCCCCGGGGGCACCGTTTCGAATGTCCTCATCAATGAGGTGGTTACCAGTGCCTTTTTCAGTGCGAATTCTTGCGATGAGCCAGCTCAGCGAGGTGGCAAGTGATCTTAAAAGGGTGGTTTTTCCGGCGCCATTGTTGCCTACCAGAACCGTAATTTTCGAGTGATGTTTTAGGGTAGGGGCAAATGCCGCGCTCAAATCGGAAAATGGTCCGACATCGGTGAGCTTGAATCCTTTAATTTCCATTACAACGCCCTTTGCCGCTCAGTCGGTTTGTATGCTTTGGCGCGCATTATGTCACTCGTGGCCACGGATTGATTCGATGCAGTGTAGATACAACAAATTCAGTCGCTCCTCAAAATTCGTTGCAGCATATTCCTACAGAAATGTCTGAGGCAAAGGCCTGCGTCTACCGCGGATATTTCCTGCAAGACGCGCGGCGTTGGTGAACTGGTGCGTTGTGGGGCAGGGGGATAACCTTCTTTGGCCACTGAAAAAAACAGTGGTCGGATGTGGAAGTCCGGGATGGTCGTGAGCGCATGTGCGCCTGTAAACACATGTTGGTGTTTTTTATGCCAACATTGTTTGCTTATGGCAGCTATGCGCAGGAGCACTCACGAGTGCACCGGGTTCCTCGGCCTCACCCGGACTTCCACACCTGCGCAAAGCTGCCACCCTCTCGTGGAAGTGAGTTCGGCAGTTTTTTCTTCAATAAATTGAGGTCTTCACTTATGAAAAAACACACTCCGAATCCTCCCGAATCATCAACCGATTCAGGATCCTTCGACTCCCGCAACAATCGCCTCCGCGCCCCCAATCACCCCGATCCCGTCAGCTACGTCTTCACCCTCCGCCCCGATATCGACACCCCCACGCTACTCACCCACGCCTGCGAAACCCTCGCCTCACTTAACGTTCTGACCACCGACATGGCCTGCAAACTGGACGATTCCCAGCGCAGCCTCGCCTTGGCGATTCAGCAGTTGGCCGTGATTGGCGAGTTGCTGGTCAACCGCGCACTGGACAATCTCGACCCACTGCACATCGCAACTCAACATTGAACACGGAGGTTCAACCATGGCGCGCTACATTCCCATCACCGGTATCGACTGCAAGATTCCATGCCTGCTGATCGACAGCGAAGCGCCCATCGACGTGTTGCACGGCACGGCGGCGTATCGCTTGCGCTGCGTGACGCAGTTGATGGAAACCCTGTCGCTGGAAGAGGGCAAGGGACACGATGCGCTGCTGTTGCAGGATTTCGCCCGGGTGTTGGCGATTCCGTTGCGTGACAGTTGTGACTTGATGGATGTCATCGGGTGGCGGTTGCAGGCGCAGCTTTAAGCGCTGAAACAAAATGGGCGACCTCAAGAGGTCGCCCATTTTTTTTGTGAGTAGAGAACCCTGTGGTGAGGGTCAGTCCTTCAGAGCGCTGAAGATTTCATGCGCAATCTTCACCCGTTCCGCATTCGGGTAATTCTTGTTGGCCAGGATCACGATGCCCAGATCCTTCGACGGCACAAACGCCACGTACGCGCCAAAACCTCCGGTCGCGCCGGTTTTGTTGTACAGCACATTGGCCGGTTCAGGCTGTGGCGGATTCAGCCAATTGGCCTTGTGCGCGTCCGTCACCATCTTTGTCGAGTTGCCGGCCTGCAGTTTGCTCAGGCTGATCGGGTAGGCATAGCGCTCCCAGCCCAGGCCTTGGGTCATGTCGCCCACGCTGTAGTAACCGGTGTGGGTCGCGGCGACGGCGTTTTGCAGCGGCTGTTGCAGTCTCGCCGGTTTCAGGTTGGCTTCGACGTAACGGAGCATGTCCGCCGCGCTGGTTTTGATGCCGTAGGCTTCGGAATCCAATGCTCCCGGACTCACGCGAACCGGTTGATCCTGCTTGTCATATCCCTTGGCATACAGGTGCTCTTCGGATGCGGGCACTTGAATGTAGGTGTGTTTGAGGCCCAGTTTCGGCAGCAGGGTTTCGCTCATGGCCTGATCAAACGGCTGGCCAAGGCTCTTTGCGGTCAGGTAACCGAACAAACCCAGGCTCGGATTGGAATACTGACGATGACTACCTGGCGGATAAGCCGGTTTCCATTGTTGGTAATAGCCGAGCATCTTGTCCGCCGAATCCGCCTCTGCAGGGAATTGCAGCGGCAAACCGCCGGCGCTGTAGGTGCCCAGTTGCAGCACGCTGATGTTGTCGAAGGCACTGTCTTTGAGTTCCGGCCAGAGTTGACTGGCCTTGGTCGACAGGTCCAGTTTGCCCGTCGCCTGGGCGTAGCCGGCGAGCGTTGCGGTGAAGGTTTTGCTCACCGAGCCAATTTCAAACAGGGTGTTTTCGCTGACTTTCTGCCCGGTGTCCTTGGCGGCGACGCCGTAGTTAAAGTAATGCGCCTTACCGTTGACGGTCAGGGCGATGGCCAGGCCAGGAATGTTCTGTTGTTGCATCACGGGCGTGACAGCAGCGTTGACCACTGCTTGCAGTTGTTCGTCGGTTTGCGGTGCGGCAACGCAGGCAGCGGCGCCGAAGAACAGGCCGAAAGCGCTGCGGGAAATGACTTTGCTTGGGTTGATGAATGACATGAGTGAACCACTCTCCATGAGTGTTGATGGCGTTATCCCGCTAGACTGCGGGCAATTGAAACGTCAGGTGGCTGATCAGCGCCGACAATTTAGGCAGTCTGGCATTCATCGACAAACGATGAAAACTCGGATGAGCCATTAGAAAAATTGGGGGCTGGGCATGATTCGACCGCAATTGCCGCTCAACGCACTGCGCGCTTTCGAGGCGTCGGCGCGTCATTTGAGCTTCACCCGTGCTGCCGTGGAGCTGTGCGTGACCCAGGCCGCCGTCAGCCATCAGGTCAAAAGCCTTGAAGCGCAGCTCAGCGTAACTCTGTTCAAACGCCTGCCCCGTGGGCTGATGCTGACCAGTGAAGGCGAAACCTTGTTGCCGGTGTTGAGCACTTCGTTTGACCACATCGCGCAGATTCTTGAGCGCCTTGCCGGGGGACAGTACCGCGAGATGTTGACTGTTGGCGCGGTCGGCACGTTCGCCGTGGGTTGGCTGTTGCCGAGGCTGGCGGACTTTCGATTGAAACATCCGCTCATAGATTTGCGGCTGTCGACCAATAACAACCGGGTGGATGTTGCCGCTGAAGGGCTGGATTACGCGATCCGCTTCGGCGCTGGCGCCTGGCATGGTATCGAAGCGACGCGGTTGCTCGACGCGCCGTTGTCGGTGTTGTGCGTGCCGGAAATCGCCCGGCAATTACATACGCCCGGGGACCTGTTGCAGCAGACCTTGCTGCGTTCCTATCGCACCGATGAATGGCCGGAGTGGTTTCAGGCGGCGGGTTTGGCGACCCAGGCAGCGCCGCCACAGAGCATCGTCTTCGACTCGTCACTGGCAATGATGGAAGCGGCGTTGCAGGGCGGCGGGGTGGCATTGGCGCCGCCGCTGATGTTCGCCCGGCAATTGGCGGCCGATGCGATTTGCCAGCCGTTTGCCATCGAGATCACCACTGGCAGTTATTGGCTGACACGGTTGCAGTCGCGGCCGGAGAGCGCGGCGATGCTCGCGTTCAAAAACTGGCTGCTACAAATCTCAGGGCAGCCCTGAACCCTGTGGGAGCGGGCTTGCCCGCGATGGCGTCAGGTCTGTCGACATTTATTCGGCTGATCCACCGCCATCGCTGGCAAGCCAGCTCCCACAGGGACGGTGGAGTTTGCATTGAAAGCGTCAGCGCACCAGACACGGCCGCTTGTTATCGAACTTCCACCCGGGAATCAAAAACTGCATCGCCACGCTGTCATCCCGCGCGCCCAGGCCCATGCCTTTATACAGTTCGTGGGCATTGGCCAACTGGTCCATGTCCAGTTCTACGCCCAGCCCCGGTTTTTGCGGCACTTGCACGCAACCGTCGACGATTTGCAGCGGCGCTTTGGTCAGGCGCTGGCCGTCCTGCCAGATCCAGTGGGTGTCGATGGCGGTGATGTCGCCCGGTGCTGCGGCAGCTACATGAGTGAACATTGCCAGGGAAATATCGAAGTGATTGTTGGAGTGCGAGCCCCAGGTCAGGCCCCACTCATGGCACATCTGCGCCACGCGCACCGAACCCTGCATGGTCCAGAAATGCGGGTCGGCCAACGGGATGTCGACAGACTGCAACTGGATCGCGTGACCCATCTCGCGCCAGTCGGTGGCGATCATGTTGGTGGCGGTTTTCAGCCCGGTGGCGCGGCGGAATTCGGCCATCACTTCGCGGCCGGAGTAACCGTTTTCCGCACCGCACGGGTCTTCTGCGTAAGCCAGCACATGATGCTGATCACGGCACAGACGAATCGCCTCCTTCAGTGACCATGCACCATTCGGATCGAGCGTAATCCGCGCCTCCGGGAAGCGCTCGGCCAGTGCCGTCACCGCTTCGATTTCGGCATCGCCACTGAGGACGCCGCCCTTGAGCTTGAAGTCCTTGAATCCGTACTTCGCATGCGCGGCTTCAGCCAGACGTACCACGGCGTCGGCGGTCATGGCCTTCTCGTGACGCAGGCGAAACCAGTCATTATCCGCATCCGGTTCGCTGCGATAGGCGAGGTCGGTTTCGCGCTGATCGCCGACATAAAACAGGTAGCCGAGCATCTTCACTTCATCACGCTGCTGACCTTCGCCGAGCAGCGCCGCGACCGGTACGTCGAGGTGCTGGCCGAGCAGGTCGAGCAGGGCGGCTTCGAGGCCGGTGACCGCGTGGATGGTGATGCGCAGGTCGAAGGTTTGCAGGCCACGGCCGCCGGCGTCGCGGTCGGCGAAGGTCTGACGCACTTGGTTGAGGATCTTTTGATACGTGCCGATCGGGCTGCCGATCACCAGGCTGCGTGCGTCTTCCAGGGTATGGCGAATGCGTTCGCCTCCGGGCACTTCGCCGACGCCGGTGTGCCCGGCGTTGTCCTTGAGAATGACAATGTTGCGGGTGAAGAAAGGCCCGTGGGCGCCGCTGAGGTTGAGCAGCATGCCGTCGTGACCGGCCACCGGGACGACTTGCATGGCGGTAATGATCGGGGCTTTGGCGGTGTCGTGTGCGTTCATTGTTTTTATCCCTGGAAACGGAAAGTCAGGCGTGTTTCGGCGTGGCGTCGGCCACGGCGATGGCCGGTGCGGGTTTCGCTGTAGTCCGTGCGAAGAACACGATGATTGCAGCGATGATCGAGGTCGCGGCCAGGCCATAGAGCCCGCCCTGAATCGAGCCGGTGTGTTCTTCGAGCAGGCCGAACGTGGTCGGCGCAACGAAGCCGCCGAGGTTGCCCACCGAGTTGATCAAGGCGATGACTGCGGCGGCGATGCGCGCATCCAGATACGCCTGGGGAATCGGCCAGAACAGCGACGAGGCGGATTTGAAACCCAGCGCCGCAAAGCAGATCGCGACGAAGGCGAAGATCGGCCCGCCGGTGGTGGACATGAACATCCCCGCCGCAGCGATCAACAGGGCGGTAGCGACCCATGCCTGCTGGTGTTTCCACTTGGCCGAGAACGTGGCGAAGGCATACATGCCGACAATCGACAGCAGCCACGGGATCGAATTGAACAAGCCGACCTGGAAGTCGCTCATTTCGCCCATCTTCTTGATGATGCTCGGCAGCCAGAAGGTCGCGGCGTAGATCGTCAGTTGAATGAAGAAGTAGATCAGGCAGAACAGAATGATCTGGCGGTCCTTGAGCAGTTTGCCCATCGATGGCCGGATCGGTGTGGCGGCCTCGCGGGCCTTCTGCTCGTCGTCGATGGCCGTGACCAGCGCATCCTGTTCGGCGCGGGTCAGCCATTTTGCGTCGTGGGGTTTGGCGTCGAGCCAGAACCAGACGAACACGCACAGGCACACCGAAAACATCCCCTCAATGAAATACATCCATTGCCAGCCGTGCAGGCCCAGACCTTCGATTTGCAGGAGCAGCCCGGACAGCGGGCCCGAGATCAGCGACGCCACGGCCGAACCACTGAGGAAGATCGCAATGGCTTTGCCGCGTTCCACGCCTGGCAGCCAACGGGTGAAGTAATAAATCACCCCGGGAAAGAACCCGGCTTCGGCCACGCCGAGCAGAAAGCGCAGAACGTAGAAGTGGGTTTCGTTCTGGATGAACGCCATGCCGGCGGCGACCAGACCCCAGGTGAGCATGATGCGAGTCAGCCAGATGCGCGCGCCGACTTTCTGCAAAAGCATGTTGGAGGGCACTTCGAACAGCGCGTAACCGATGAAGAACAGGCCGGCGCCGAAGCCGTAAGCGGCGGCGCCGATGCCCAGGTCGTGTTCCATGTGGGCGCGGACGAAGCCGATGTTCACCCGGTCAATGTAATTGACGATGAACATGATCACGAAGAGCGGCAGGACGTGGCGTTTCACTTTCGAGATGGCGGACGCCAGCGTTGAATCAACGCCCTCGTTCATCCCGGAGACGGAGGTTTTCACTTGGTTTTCTCCCACTGATTATTTTTATGCGGGGTAGGTCTGTGTGTTGCGATGTTGATAGACATCATACAACCTGATTTTTTTGTCCTACAAGTGGGGAGGACCGATTAATTTCCTCTGATGGGAATTGTTTTTATGCTATGTCGGATTTTGTTCGCGGTTTTATTGGTCGGCATGGCGAAATGATGTAGTTGCTTATCGCTTGGTTCTCGCTGTTTGGAATTGGAGGGCGTACTGAGGAAATCGATAAGCATTGAATGTTGTCATACAAGTTCAATGACGTTCCTAGCTAGAATCAAGCTTGTCAGCCACCCGCTCAGTGCTACGATCCGCAAGCCCCCTCACCGGAACCGACCATGCAAGAAGACCTCGACGCTCCCGCCCGAAAACGCGTGCACAACCTCGCGCATGATCTGGTGGAAAAACTCACTCAAAGCATCCTGCTCGGGCAGATGTCGCCCGGCGACAAGCTGCCGTCGGAAAACGCCATCGTTCAGGAGCACGGAGTCAGCCGCACGGTGGTGCGCGAGGCGATTTCCAAATTGCAGGCTTCGGGGTTGGTCGAGACGCGCCACGGCATCGGCACGTTCGTCATTGAGCGTGCACCGGAGCAGGGGCTACGTCTGAATGTGGATACGGCGCTGGGGGTGCGCAGCATTCTCGAATTGCGCATGGGCCTGGAAACGCAGGCCGCTGCACTGGCTGCACAGCGACGCAGCGAACAGCAATTGCTGCAGATGCGTCAGGCGCTCGACGACTATCAACGGCTGCTGGCCAACAACGACAGTTGCGTCGAGGCGGACCGGCGCTTTCATCTGCTGATCGCTGAGGCCACCGGCAACGTCTGCTTCAGCGAGATCATGCAACAACTGGGCAGCGCGATGATTCCCCGTGCACGGGTCAATGCCGTCGAACGGGGCGCGGCGGACTTGAGCAAACTGGGGCAATTGGCGAACCTTGAGCACGAGGCGATTCTGAATGCGATCAAGCGCCAGGATCCGGATGCGGCGCGTGCCGCCATGTGGCTGCACCTGAGCAACAGCCGTGACCGCTTCATTGCACAAGGCTGATCGCCGTTGGTCCGTTCGATAGCACGGCTCACACAGGCGGGATTCCAACCTGTACGGCCCGGGTTTTCCGGACCACCCTGGTGAGGTGCGTCATGGCTAACGATTTGCTGTTTCAGGGTGGGGTTCTCCCCACCGACCCGACCCGGCCGCTGCCCGGTACCGATGAACCGACCCTGGCCGATCACGATGTGCCGCCGGGGATGGCTCCAGGGCGAGATCCGTTGAGTGATGCTGACCGGCCGGACGACTGGAAGGATCCGGCGGCGGATGACGATGTGCCGCCGGCAGATGAACCGACGCCGTTGTCGGATGACAGGCGCTGATCAGCATCTGGTTTACCTGATGTGTTGTCTGCATCGGCCTCATCGCTGGCAAGCCAGCTCCCACACTTATGCGGGAGTACTCGGCAGTTATATACACTCCTGAATTCTCTGGGTGTACGTGACTGCCATGTACACCTTTGAACCCTGTGGGAGCTGGCTTGCCAGCGATGGCGGCATCAGCCTCGGCACAGTCCTGGATCAAACTCCAGCCGTCCGCCCCAGCGAAATCCGTTGTTCCAGATTCAACGCCAGCACACTGATCAGCACCACCGCTGAGCCGACCAGCACCATCATGCTCGGCCGCTCGCCCAATCCCACCGAAGCAATTCCCATCGCCGTCGGCGGAATCAGGTACAGCGTCATGGCAGCCCGACTCAAATCCACGTGCCTGAGCACAAAACCCCACGCCAGATAAGCCAGTGCACTGGGAAAAATCCCCAGCGCCAACACCGCCCATTGCACCCGCAACGGCGCTTTCATCACGGTCTCGCTCAATCCCGGTAAATAAACCATCAGCAACAACGTCCCTGACCACACCGCGTAGCACACCAGGCTCAAGCCGTCATAGCGGCGGGCATGGTGCTTTTGCAGGGCGAAATAAATGCTCCACGACAGCGCCGCCAGCAGGATCAGCAAGCCATGCGCGTCCATTTCGCCGAGGCCGCTATCGCCACTGACCACAATCACCACGCCGACAAGCCCGAGCAACACACAACCCCAACGCCAGGCGCTGATCTGATCCTTGAACACGAACCGCGCGAGCAACGTGCTGAACAACGGACTCGATTGCGCCAGCACACTCGACGCCCCGGCACTGACACTTTGCTGGCCGATGTTCAGCGCGACGTGATGCAGGCTGACCGCAAAAAAGCCCAAGGCGAACAGCAGCGGCACATCGTTCAGGCGCGGCAAGCGAATGCCTTTGAATGCGGCGATGACCGCCATGAACACGGATGCCAGCAGAAACCTCATCAGCGCCAGATGCCCGGGATCGTAGGCTTGCAGGCCGACGTGAATGCCGGTCGGCGAATAGGCCCAGCAGCCGACGACGAAAGCCATGGCCAGAACAATTTTCACGGAAGAGGGAGGCTGCATGATTGAGGCACCAAGGGGTTGATGCGCCGAGTATCCGGGCGGCCGATCATTCGCCACAACTGACTTATACTGCGCTGAATGTTCACTCAGAGTGATGGGTATGGAGCTGGCACAAATCCGTATGTTCAAGACCGTGGCCGAGGTTGGCAGCATTGCGCGAGCGGCAGAAAAGCTGTTTTGTGTACCGTCGAACATCACCGCGCGAATCAAGGCGCTGGAGGCCGAGTTGGGTGTAGCGCTGTTTCTGCGTGAGGGGCGGGGGCTGCGGATCAGTCCGGCGGGGCAGACGTTTCTCGCCTATGCCGAAAAGATTCTCGCACTGACGGCAGAAGCCAAACGCGCCGTCGATCCATCGGCCGAACCCTCGGGGCCGCTGCGCATCGGCGCGATCGAGTCGTCAGCCACTGGGCGCTTGCCACGGCTGCTGGCGAAGTTTCACAAGCGTTATCCGCAGGTGGCGCTGGAACTCACCACCGGCACTTGGGGGCAGTTGCTCGACGACACGGTCAGTCATCGGCTCGACGGGGCGATTGTCGCGGTGGACGTCGAACGCTCGCAGCTCAAACGCACGCCGATGTATCGCGAAGAGTTGCTGCTGATCGCCTCTACCTCGTTTGGGCCGGTGCGCGATATCAATGATCTGCAAGACAAAACCGTGTTCATGTGGCCGCAAGGTTGTCCGTATCGGGCGGCGCTGGAGCATTGGTTGTTGCGTCAGGGGCAGGCGCTGCCGATAGTCAGCCTGGCCAGTTACGGTGCGATTGTCGGCTGCGTGAGTGCGGGGGCTGGCGTGGCGCTGGTGCCCAAAGGCGTATTCGAGCAATACGCCAAAGGCGCGGGGTGCGTGGGCTTTGAGTTTGCTGAACTGACCGCCATCGAAAACCTGTTTTATTGGCATGAAAACGCCGGGGTACACCCGGCGCGCGAGGCGTTTGTGGCGATGTTGCGTGAAGAGTTTGTGGCGTAAGAAAAGCTGCCTTCATCGGAAGGCCGCCCGTGCCGCCCGAGGTGTCTGACGCTGTACATCGACCTGAGTATTCGAGTCGATTATGGATTCGCCGCTGCGCGTCCAGGTCGGCGTACCTCTGCAATATCCCCCAATCAATCCCCTCTCCCTCGGGGAGAGGGTTAGGGTGAGGGGCTTTTCAGGCATCACGCAAATCGCGCATCAACAACCCGAACCGCAAATCCACCGCATCCGGAATCGGCACATACACCGTATGCCCATCCCCCGGCGCCACCTCGATCGCTTCACCCTTGAGGTTGTGCAGTTCATGCAGATCAAAGTGAAAGTTACCCTTGGGCGTCATCAATTCCAGATGATCGCCCAAGGCAAAACGGTTCTTCACCTTGACCTCGGCCAGACGATCACGCCGCTCGCCGGTCAGCTCGCCAACAAATTGCTGGCGCTCCGACACGGAGCTGCCGTGCTGATAATTCTGGTACTCGTCATGCACATGACGGCGCAGGAAACCTTCGGTGTAACCGCGCTGGGCCAGCGATTCCAGATCAAGCATCAAACTTCGATCAAACTCGCGCCCGGCCACTGCATCATCGATGGCCCGCCGATAGACCTGAGTGGTGCGCGCGCAATAGAAGTGCGATTTGGTCCGGCCCTCGATCTTCAATGAGTGCACGCCCATGCGTGTCAGGCGTTCGACATGCTGCACTGCGCGCAGGTCCTTGGCGTTCATGATGTAGGTGCCGTGCTCGTCTTCGAAGGCCGGCATCAGTTCGTCGGGGCGGTTGGCTTCCTGCAACAGGAACACCTGGTCGGTTGGCGCGCCGAGGCCCAGGGTCGGTTCGGGCTGAAAGATCTGGACGATCTCGCCGAGCTGGTTTTCCGTGGCCTCCTGGGCCGAGTATTTCCAGCGGCAGGCGTTGGTGCAGGTGCCCTGATTGGCATCGCGCTTGTTCATGTACCCCGACAGCAGGCAGCGCCCGGAATAGGCCATGCACAGTGCGCCGTGGACAAACACTTCCAGCTCCATGCCCGGCACCTGTTCGCGGATTTCGCCTATTTCCTCCAGCGACAATTCCCGCGACAGGATGATCCGGCTCAGACCCTGTAACTGCCAGAACTCAACGCTGGCCCAGTTCACCGTGTTGGCCTGCACCGAGAGGTGGATCGGCATCTGTGGGAAATGCCGGCGCACCAGCATGATCAGCCCCGGGTCAGACATGATCAGCGCATCCGGCGCCATCTCGATGACCGGTGCCAGGTCCTTGAGAAAGGTCTTCAGTTTGGCGTTGTGCGGGGCGATGTTGACCACCACATAGAAACGCTTGCCCTGCCTCTGCGCCTCGCGAATGCCCAGTGCCAGATTGGCGTGATCGAACTCATTGTTGCGCACTCGCAGGCTGTAACGGGGCTGGCCGGCGTAGACCGCATCGGCGCCGTAGGCGAAGGCATAACGCATGTTTTTCAGGGTGCCGGCGGGGGCGAGCAGTTCCGGGGCGGCGAGGGCAGGCGTGGGGTTCATGGCGGCGTCGATCGCAAAAGCGCGGCAGGGTAATGCGCTTGCAGATCGGCTTTGTTGATCTGGATCTATGTTTCAGCGAGTGGCGGGAATCTGTGCAAAAACAGCACAGATCATGTGCCGGTTGCGCTGTGTTCGATGGGGCGATGCGCGCTAACCTTTGCCCACCCACTCGATAGCAAAAGGAAAGTCCCATGCAACGTTTTACCCGTCGTTTTCTTGCCGCTTGTGCATTTTCCGGTGTGTTGGCCAGCGCCGCCGCTGTGGCGGACAGCCAGCCGACCATCCGGGCGATGTCCGGCGCCACGCCGACCGATCATTTGCCGGCGGGTAAATCCGCACTGTTGGTGATCGATTTCCAGAACGAATACTTCACCGGCAAGATGCCAATCCCCGACGGTGCCGCCGCACTGGCGAAAACCCGCGAGCTGATTGCCTTCGCCGATCGCCACAAGATCCCGGTCTACCACGTTCAGCATGTCGCCCCGGCCGGTTCGGCGGTGTTTGCCCTCGATGGCGAAACGGTGAAGTTTCATAAGGACATGCAGCCACGCGCCAACGATGTTGTGCTGCAAAAGACCACGGTCAGCGTGTTCGGCAGCACAGATCTCAACGAGCGCCTGAAGAAATCCGGAATTGAAACCGTAATCATCGCCGGCCTGATGACCCACGCCTGCGTCGCCGGTGCCGCGCGTGATGCCGCGCCGCTGGGTTACAACGTGATCGTCGCGTCGGATGCCTCGGCGACCCGCGCAATCACTCGTGCCAATGGTGCTTCCATCGACAAGGATTCACTGCACAACGCGGCGCTGGCGGAAGTCGAAGACACCTTTGGTGACGTGCTGAGCACCGCGCAGATCATCAACCTGCCGGTTCGCTAATCAGCCCGCGCTGATCCGCAACTATGCTCCATGAATAAAGATGGCACTCGTGCACGCTCCGGCTGACTAACAACCGGGGCGTGCATGACGCCTGACTGACATGGACCGGACATGAACGTAAAAAGTCTTCAATTCAAATCCCTGACCGTGCTGCTTGTGCTGGTCACGGTGGCCTTCATCTGGATTCTGCTGCCGTTTTACGGTGCGGTGTTCTGGGCGGTAATCCTCGGCATTCTGTTTGCGCCGATGCAACGCCGCTTGCAGATGAAATTCGGCTGGCAACGCAACCTGACTTCGCTGTGTACGTTGAGCATCTGCCTGGTGATTGCGATTTTGCCGGTGATCATTCTCAGTGTGCTGCTGGTGCAGGAAGGCGCGACGCTCTACAGCAATATTGAAAGCGGCAAACTTGATATCGCGGCGTATCTGGCGCAGTTCAAACACAGCCTGCCGCATTACTTCCAGAATCTGCTCGACCGCTTCGGCATGGGCGAACTCAACGGCGTGCGCGAGAAAATCGTCAAAGCAGCGATGCAGGGCAGCCAGGTGCTGGCGAGTCAGGCGTTCAGTTTTGGCCAGGGCACGTTCGAGTTTGTGGTGAGCTTTTTCATCATGCTGTATCTGCTGTTTTTCTTTCTGCGCGATGGCGCGGAGCTGGTGCGCAAGATACGCATCGCGGTGCCGTTGGAAGAGCATCACAAACGTCGCCTGCAACTGAAGTTCAACCGGGTGGTGCGGGCGACGGTCAAGGGCAACCTGGTCGTGGCGATCACGCAAGGCGCACTGGGTGGGGCGATTTTCTGGTTTCTCGATATCCCCAGCGCATTGCTCTGGGCGGTGTTGATGGCGTTTCTATCGCTGTTGCCAGCGGTGGGGGCGGGGATTGTCTGGGCGCCGGTGGCGGTGTACTTCCTGCTCAGCGGGATGATCTGGCAGGGCGTGGTGCTGGGCTTGTTCGGGGTGTTCGTGATCGGTTTGGTGGACAACGTGCTGCGCCCGATTCTGGTGGGCAAGGACACGCGCATGCCTGATTACCTGATTCTGATCTCGACCTTGGGCGGGCTGGCGGTGTTCGGCTTGAACGGCTTTGTCATCGGGCCGTTGATTGCCGCGCTGTTCATGTCGAGCTGGGCCTTGTTCATCGAGACAAAACCCAAAGTCCAGCTGCCTTAGGCGTGAAACGCGCTGCCGACGATCTTTTGCGACAGCGCCTGAGCGGCCGGCAAGGAAGTCAACGGGCCGCTGATCGCCTCGCCGTCACGCACTACGTACCAACAGGCGAGCAATCCCAGCTCCCTAAGTGGTGCGGGAACGGCGCTACCGATCACTGACATGATTTGAACCTGAGCCATGACGCGTACCTCCATCAAACGATGGGGCTACCTTAGGGGCTCGCCGTCCTCAGGGACAATCAACGCTTTCGATAGTGGTCATTGATAACAGTGAGGGCTGTTTCAATCGACAACCTGGTCAAGCATGTGCACCACTTCGTGCTCATTGAGCAGGCCCTTGTGCACCAGATTTTCCGCCAGCAGCGAAAGTAACTTGGCGCAGCGGTGACCTTCCAGGTGCTTGAGCTCGGTCAAAACGTTGTACACCTTGCTGGAGGTGCACAAGCCGACGATGCGGTGCGGATTTTGTGTAGGCATGGAGTCGTCCTTGTTGTTATCAACCTGTTGTTTACGGACGGATTCAGAGTGCGGTTCCGTCATGACAAAAAAATGACCGTTTCAAGCGAAAGATGCGAACGGTCGACTCAATCATGCCGACTTTAACGGTTGAAACTGTCCTCACAGCGACCTTTGCGAGATTTTTTCAGACGTTGGCCGACCGACGGTCATAAAAAAGCCCCGCTATAAAAGCGGGGCTTTGTCTTTCGGTTACCAGCGTGGGCCGCCGTAGTAGCCGTGCGGATGGCCGTAATAACCACGCGGAGGGCCGTAGTAAACCGGGGCCGGTTGCACATACACCGGTTGTTGCACATAAACCGGGGCTGGCTGGTAGTAGACCGGTGGAGGCGGTTGCTGCACGTAGACCGGTTGTGGCTGAACGTAAACCGGCTGTTGCTGCACGTACACCGGCCGGTCCTGGTTGATCAGCGCCGAGCCGATGATGGCCGAGCCGACGATCGCACCAAACACCGCAGGGCCTTGCCAGCCATGGCCACCACCGGCTTCTGCCTGGCCTGTGACCGCGAGTGCGCCAATCATTAAGGCCATAATGGGGAGTTTACGAATCATGATAAATCCTCGGTTCTTCGACCCGGCGTCCGGGCCTGCACCAGGCCCACAGTTGTCGCGGGGATACTTCTAAGACAGCAACATTTTGAAAAACAGCACGGACACTGAGTAAATTTTGTGTAAGGTCTGTACCGGCTTCTTTACCGGGCCATGCCATGGCCGCTCAGCACCGTGCAGACAGGCCGCTATGATCGTTCAGAACCCGATGGGCTGGCTAATCCCGTCCATCCGAAAGTGCGTTTGAAGGAGAAGTTTCATGCAGATGAATCCGAACAAAGACACCCAGCTGTGCATGTCCCTGTCGGGACGTCCCGGGAATTTTGGTCTGCGTTTTCATAACCATTTGTATGAGCAGTTGGGCCTGAATTTCTACTACAAGGCCTTCAGCAGCCAGGACCTGACCGGCGCAGTCGGCGGAATTCGGGCGTTGGGCATTCGTGGCTGCGGCGTGTCGATGCCGTTCAAGGAAGCCTGCATCGCGCTGGTCGATGAGCTGGATGCCTCGGCGGCGGCGATCCAGTCGATCAACACCATCGTCAACACAAAGGGCCATCTCAAGGCCTACAACACCGATTACATCGCCGTCGCGCAGTTGCTGGAAACCCATGCGGTGCCCAAGACATCGACTTTCGCTCTGCGCGGCAGCGGCGGCATGGCCAAAGCGGTGGCCAGTGCCTTGCGCGATGGTGGCTACCAAAACGGTTTGATCATCGCCCGCAACGAGCGCGCCGGGCGTGCGCTGGCGGACTCGCTGGGCTATCGCTGGCAGGCTGAACTGGGCGATGAACGTGTGCAGATGCTGATCAACGTTACCCCGGTTGGTATGGATGGCGGCCCGGAAGCGGGGCAGTTGGCGTTTGAGCCTGAGGTGATCGCGGCCGCAGAGACGGTGTTCGATGTGGTGGCGATTCCGTCGGAAACACCGCTGATCGTGCGTGGCCGGGCCGAAGGCAAGCGGGTGATTACCGGACTTGAGGTGATTGCGATCCAGGCGCTGGAGCAGTTTGTGTTGTACACCGGCGTGCGGCCGACCGAGGAGCAGTTTCAGGCAGCGGTGGCATTTGCCCGCAGCTGATCAGCCAAGATTTTGTGGTGCCTGTGTGGGCCTCTTCGCGAGCAGGCTCGCTCCCACATTGAAATGCATTCCCCTGTAGGAGTGAGCCTGCTCGCGATGGCCGCGCCACGGTGTCCATTGCCTATACTGCCCGACCAGCAAGCACAGACTTGCCCACCCACAAAAAAACCGAGGTTCAGCATGCATCCGCCCATCCTCAACCTGCATCAGGTCGAACTCGAACCGCTGCCCGAAGCCCTGGCCCCCGAAGGCGAAACCGCCGGGCGCTACCAGCAGCGCATGGCCCGAATCGGTCAGCAACTCGGTGCGCAGAAGCTCGGTTATCGTTTGTATGCGTTGCCGCCGGGCATGCGCGGCAGCCCGTTTCACAGTCATCGGGTCAATGAAGAGATGTTTTACGTGGTGGCCGGGGAGGGCGAGGTGCGCCTCGGCGCCGAGCGCTTCCCGATCCGCGCCGGTGATGTGATCGCTTGCCCGGCGGGTGGCCCGGAAAAGGCGCATCAGATCATCAATACCAGCCAGGCTGAATTACGTTATCTGGCAGTCAGCACCCAGCAGCAACCGGACATCTGTGAATACCCGGATTCGAACAAGTACGCAGTGATGGACAACTTCAGTGTCGATGCCGAGGGCAACGCCTCAGGCTTTGTCGCCGTGGCACGGCAGGCGGATGGCGTTGATTACTGGGATGGGGAATAAAACGTAGAACCCCTGTAGGAGTGAGCCTGCTCGCGATGGCGTCGTGTCAGTCACATCATCTTTGGATGACATTCCGCTATCTCGAGCAGGCTCACTCCTACCTTGGATTTGTGGTGGTTATTCGAGGCGCGCCAGGCGTTCTTCCAGCGCTGCAATCCGCGCTTCCAGCTCTTCGATTCGTTCCACCGAAACACCGCCGCTCGCACGTTCCCCCGGATTCTGCCGAGCCGCCAGAATCGCCTCGATATCCGCCGGATCACCCAGCGCATGGGTATAGCGATCCTCGCGCTGCCCCGCCTGACGCGGAATCAACACCGCCAGCCCGCGCGCAATCAAGCGCTCCAGCTGATGCACCACCTGCTCGGCATCTTCAAAATCATGCATGCGTCCGCTGCGAGTGAGCAATTCGTTGATGGTTTGCGGACCACGCAAAAACATCAAACCACTCAGAATCACCTGCGCCGGCACCAGTTCCAGCGCCTTGTCGACCTTGTGCTCCCAGCGGTCGGCGCGGCTGCCCATGACCAGTTTGGCGAAACCACGACCTTCGAGGGCGCGCAGGCTCTGGCCGACCTGGCCCTGGGTGAGGTTCATCACCGGTTCGCGGCTGGTTTTCTGATTGCAGGCCGTTACCAGCGCGTTGAGGGTCAGCGGATAGGTTTCCGGGCTGGTCGCCTGTTTCTCGATCAGCGAACCCAGAATACGGATTTCCGTGGCGTTGAGCCGTGGCTCGTCAAAGGTGGATTCTTGTTCGGTGGTCATCGCGCGTTCCCTTTGCAGTCGAAGGCGCTTAGCCTAATCCTTGCCAAACAAAAGGCAAGCCGTGTGGTCATCAAGCATGGCTATAATCGCCCCCACGATCCACCCAGCCACTACACGAGACTGCCATGACCATTTCCCTGTACGCCGCATCCGTCCCGGTTTTTCAACAAATGCTCAACGCCCTGAGCGATGTGCTGAAAAAGGCTGAAGCCCACGCCACCGAGAAAAACATCGACCCGAACGCCTTCCTGCAAGCACGCCTGTACCCGGACATGTTCCCGCTGGTGCGTCAGGTACAGATCGCGGTCGACTTCGCCAAAGGCGTTTCCTCGCGTCTGGCTGAAGTCGAGGTGCCGAAATACGAAGACACTGAAACCACCTTCGCCGAGCTGCAAGCGCTGATTGCCAAGGTTCTGGCCTACATCGGCGAGATCAAGCCAGAGCAGATCAATGGCAAGGAAGGCATCGAAATCGTCACCCGCCCGGGCACGCCGAAAGAGAAGCGCTTCAGCGGCCAGGCTTACCTGCTGACTTACGGTCTGCCGCAATTCTTCTTCCACGTCACCACCACCTACGCGCTGCTGCGCCATAACGGTGTTGAAGTGGGCAAGCGTGATTACATGGGCGCGTTCTAAATCGCCAAGAGCCCCTAATCGGAACGACGCCCGCCTAACCCTCTCCCGGAGGGAGAGGGGACTGATCGCTGTGTTCTTGCGTCCTGCATCGACCTGATCCATCGAGTCGAACTCAGAATCTGAACAGCCCCCGATCAGCTCCCTTTCCCCCTCGCCCCCTTGGGGGAGAGGGT